>NZ_CP049303.1:960054-1280073 GCF_019443985.1 Liquorilactobacillus hordei DSM 19519 | reverse complement strand
ATAATGAAAGGCTAAGTCCCCCTATAAATAAAACCCCTGAGAATAGTAAACTATTAAGATTTCTTAACGCGTAAGCCATTGCAATTTCACCACATAAAACGAAGATACAATAAACTGGAAATTCACCTAAGGTCTGAAAAATTGTCCCAAAAATACTATTATAATTTATAACTGCATTGCTGATTGCTAAATCGCTAAAACTTGCAATAAGCAGTAACACCACACAAACAATTGCTGAAACTGAAAATAATTTTTTCTTAGCACTATAATTCATTACTTCATCCCCTTCAATCTGAAGTTTACAATACTAATGTAAATATACTGTCACATTTCGTTATGCTTTATGTAAAACAATAAACGAAAGCATTTTCACTAAAAAGAGCAGTGATTAATAAAAAATTTGAAGTCAGAAAGAGATAATTTGACTTATAAAATAAAAGGAGACTAAGTCAAAAGTTCATTCTGACTTAGCCCCCTTTTAATCGCTAGGCTTATTAATGAGATTTATTAATGCTCGGCATAATTAAAGGCCTAAATCATAACTCAAAAGGTCGTCATATGTTTCTCTTCGAATAATCAACTTATCCTGCCCATCTTCACAAAAAACAACTGCTGGTCTAGGATTTCGATTATAATTACTTGCCATTGTATATCCATATGCACCTGTTGAAGGAACTGCCAAGATATCCCCTGGATGAGTAATCGGCAACAAAGCATCCTTCACCAAAATATCACCTGATTCACAGTACTTTCCTACTACAGTCACAATTTGTTCTTTTAATGCATGCGGTTTGTTAGCTAGAATAGCATCATACTTTGCCTGATAAAGTGCTGGCCTGATATTATCGCCCATTCCTCCATCAACTGCTACAAAATGGCAAACTCCTTCTACGTCTTTACGTGAACCAACTGTATATAAAGTTGAACCTGCTTCGGCTACAAGTGAACGTCCTGGCTCTATCCAAATTTCTGGAAATTCAAGGTTTGCCGCAGCTATTTTCTCCTTTACCTCTGCAATAATTTGCTTAACAAAATCTTCAGCGGGTGAAGGCGCATCACTGTCAACATAACGAGCGCCAAATCCACCTCCAAGATTCAATAATTTAGCAGAGAAACCAAACTCTTCATGCCATTGTTGCAACAAAGAGACCATCTTATCTACTGCCATTACAAAACCTCTAGCAGCAAATATTTGTGAACCAATATGACAATGTACGCCCAGAACATTCATCCTAGGATTATCAAGCAATTCTTTCAATGCTTTCTTTGCCTGACCACTGTGTACATCAAAACCAAATTTCGAGTTTTCTTGTCCAGTTGAGATATACTTATGTGTCTCTGCTTCAATCCCAGGTGCAACACGTACGACTACAGAAATGGTTGTATCTTTTTCTTTTAGAATCTTATCTAAATATGCAATTTCTTGGAAGTTATCAACTACGATACATCCAATTTGAGCGTCAACAGCCATCTCAAGTTCAATTGGCAATTTATTATTTCCATGAAATTCAATTCTTTTAGCGGGCATGCCACCTTTTAATGCAGCCACGAGCTCGCCACCTGAAACCACGTCGCATCCCAATCCTTCACCCGCAACCAGTTGATACATTGCAACTGCGGAAAAAGCCTTACTTGCGTAAGTTACTCGATAAGGAACATCTGCGTCAATAAAAGCCTGTTTGAAGTGACTTATCTGACTTTTTATTTTCGAGACATCATATGCTATCAATGGTGAGCCATATTTAGATACCAGTTTCAAAGTATCAACCCCACCGATTGTTAAATGTCCTGCTTCATTTGTTGTTACTTCATCCGATAAACTTGTCAACTTCAAACATCCTCTCTTTTCAAAAAAATTATAATTAAATAAAAAAGCCGGGAATACCACCCCAGCCTTTCAGACACGCCTAATTATTCATCACTCTTGAGAATTCCGCCTACACTATAACGGTTTTTTTGCATCTCACTAAGAATAACGTGGACATGTTCAGCTGGTGCTCCAGTGTTTTTGCTTACAGCTTTGGTAACATCTTCCACGAGGTGTTTAAGTTGATCTTGTGTACGACCTTCAATCAAATCAATATGTACAATCGGCATCTATTTCCCTCTTCTCAACAAAATATTAATGATAGTTATATTAAAGCAGAAATAATATTAGAAAGCAATTAAAATTCCAAAAAAAAGTTATTTAAAAAAGATTCTCTCATTCTTCTATTAATTACCCAGTTTATTCTTGATTTCTGCTTGCTGTTTTTCATCTGCAAAGTTTCCGGTGACATCAGCTGTATTAACAAAATTTACAAATGCTACTGGATCGGCTTGAGCGATGATTTGTTTGAACCTATAGAGTTCATAACGGGTTAAGACTGTCATTAAAGTTTGACTTTTACTATCCGAATAGCCGCCACTTGATGGTAAGACTGTCACACCACGAATTAAAGAGTTTTTGATTTTAGGCAAAATTATATCTGCGTGCTTAGTGACAACAAAGGCCGTAAGTTTTTGGTGTGATGTATGAATCCCATCAACTACTCGTGTCATTGCATAATTTGAAATAATTGTATATAGCGCACTCTGCCAACTAAAATAAATACCAGCTGTCAAAATAATCATCATATTGATTACCATCATCAAGCTACCAATAGACTTCCCTGTTGTCTTATTCAGTACAACTGCAACAATATCCATTCCTCCAGTCGAGAAACCGTACTTCAACGCATACCCTACTCCAGCACCTGTGATAACACCTCCGAATAAAGCTCCCATCAAAGGATCCGGAGTCAGATGTACAACAGGAATGATAATTGATAAAACTGTAGTTAATAAGACTGTCAACACACTGTAATATGTGAAGCTTTTACCAACTTTTAACCATCCTAATATTCCAACTGGAACATTAAGCAAGAAGATAAAATATCCAGTTTCGATGTTAATTCCTGTAATTTTTACTAATAAAGAAGAAATTAATTGTGCAATTCCATTAAGACCTGCCCCAAAGATATTACCTGGTATCAAAAATAGATTCAAAGCACATGCCAAAAGAACTGATGAACAAAAAATAACTGCAATTCTCTTTATTTTATCCGGAATTTTATTTAAAATCACTGCTGATTTCCCCACTTCAAAATTAATTTAATTTACGTCATAGTAACTTTTTTTTACACTAAAAAGTCATGCTATGCTAGAATTATTTTAACGAAATAATTTAGAAAAAGAAAGAGGAATTAATTTGGCATTTAAAGAAAAAAGCTTTTCCGCTTGTACAAGTGTTCTTGTAGGGAAAAAAGCAAGTATTGATGGTTCAATTATGATTGCTCGCAATGAAGATGCAAAGACTGCATGGCCAAAACATTTTAAAGTATATCCACATGTTGAGCATAATAACAAGCAGCTTTTCATCTCACCAGACAATGGTTTCTCTATGGAATTACCTCAAACTAGCGGTCGTTATACGGCTACACCTGAATGGACCAATGAATACGGGATTTTTGCTGAAGATGGTTTTAACGAATATGGTGTTGCAATGAGCGCCACAGAAAGTGCATATGCCAATGAACGAGTACTCGGAGTTGATCCACTAATTTCTACGGGAATTGGTGAAGAAGCAATGATTACCGTAACATTGCCATACATCCATTCAGCTCGTGAAGGTGTTAAGTACCTTGGACAGATAGTTGAGGAAAAAGGAGCAAGTGAATCAAACGGGATTCTATTTGCCGATCAATCCGAGGCTTGGTATATGGAAATTGCGACAGGACATCATTGGGTAGCACAACGAATTCCTGATGATTCCTATGCAGTAGTTGCCAATCAGCTTGCAATCCAAGAAATTGATTTTACGGATAAAAATAATTTCTTGCATTCAACAGGAATTGTGGATTTTGTTTCAATAAATAAATTGAATCCTGCAACAGACTCTTTTAACTTCCGTAAAATTTTTGGTACTCAGGACCTCAGTGATGAAATATACAGCACACCACGTGTATGGTATGGCCAGAAATATTTAAATCCTGAAATTATACAAGGACCGATGAGCGAAGAACTACCTTTCATTCGCAAAGCAAATCGCTTGATTAGTCGGGAAGATGTTGAATTCATTCTTGGATCGCACTTTCAAGGAACAGAGTATGATCCAATCGGCCAAGGTCTTACTGATTTAAAACATAAGTTTCGCCCAATTAGTCTGGCAAAAACTCAAGAATCGCATATTCTTCAGATTCGACCTAGTCTTCCAACCGAAATTGCAGGTATTCAGTGGCTCGCAATGGGAGTGACTGCACAAAGTCTTTTTGTTCCTTTTTATGCAACAATCAATGATACTCCAGAATCCTATAAAAAAGGAGAAGCTACCTACAGTGCAGACTCAGCTTATTGGAAATACAAATTACTTGGCATTTTAGTTGATAGCAACTATCTGGAATTTGGCCCTAAACTAAAGGCAATGCAAAAAGAAGTTAGAATTGAATTAAATCGGCGTGTTCATGAGATTGATAAACTTCTTCAAGAAGATATCAATTTAACTCCAGAAAATAAAGTTGAGTTTATTACTAAAAAATCAAATGAAAATGCGTTCTACGCTATCAAGAAGGTTGAAGAACTAACTGCGCAATTAATTACCGAAGCAACCGCATTTTCACCGCTTGATTTTAAAACCGATGCTAATTTATAATAAATAAAAAAGTGACAAAGGTCCGCTTCATCTAGACTTTTGTCACTTTATTCACATTGATACACATACATGCCAATCCTTGACTAGACTCCAACCTCAAACCGTTCGACATTAACAGCCGCCGTTAACTCGCCTGAATTAGCACCTTTGAGCCGTAACATCTGAGTCTTGTCATTTAATTCTAAGGTCATGTTTTCATCCATATACATCTTGCTATAGCCTTTAATGGAGAACGGACCCATATCAGTATCGACCTTTTCATCATAGTCATGGGAATCTACAGTCGGATCCACTAAAAGTATGCGAAAAACTGATGCTAGAGTACAAGTTCCAACACGGGAGAAAGCCCCAACACCATCATCAAAATCCAGTAAGACTTTAACTTTTGTTTCTCCTATTTTACTTTGTAATTTTGCCTGTGCCTCAGGAGTAATTTTTAAATACATTTTTAGTTCCTCCATTCTTTGATATGTCCTAACTATATTGTACACGTTATATTTAAAGACTCAAAATATATGCTTCTAAAAAGTTAGTACACTTGCACCTTATCTAAGGAGACCTCAATATGTCAGAAAATAATTCAGAACTCACTTTCGAAAATATCCAACTTGATGTGCGTGAAAAGATTGTCAAGAACCAGGTTTTCATTACACATTATAGCGACAATAATATTAACGCTCTAAGAATTGCTAACAAAAAGATTAACTTCTACTTATCACAAGAACTCTACACATTGATTCAAAAACTAATTCGCTTTGGTTTCATTGATAAATTGCAAAGTCAACCGAAAATAATTCCCATCCAATATTCTCAAAAAATAGGTGATCTAAAAGTAACTGCTTACAGAAATGACGATTCGTTATTTGGTTCACTAAGCCTATCTATAAAATCAATAAGCGGTTCCATTTTTTATTGCCATTCCTTTACTACTAAAGGGGCACATAATAAACGAATTAACAAATGGAAAAAAATTATTCGCCAAGAACAACCAAGTATTTTCTACTTAGACCAAAAAATGCATGCCGTTAATTCTGGTTCAATCATTAGTGAAACTGGTATTCAAAAACAATTTGGTAAATTTTTATCACGTATGTCTAGTGATATTCCTGCCAAAGTCGTACTTTCTCCTCTAAACCCAGAACGACTTGCTAAATATAATGAAACTGCTAGAGAACATGATACAGAGATTATCTGGCATGAAAAATATGTTAAGTTGCTAAAATTTTTCTTTCCAGATGAAGAATTTTCAAGTTCATTACCAAAGAACGAACAAGTAGAAAATTTTGTTCATCAAATTGAACCAGACAGTGAGTTAATCAGTTCCTCAAATTACTATATTGATCCAATGTTGCGTTCAACTATCTCAGAAAAAGAATCAACTACATTTGAGTCTTTAATCACTCCACTTGATGATAATGAAATTTTACAATTGAAGAGTGACTTAAAAATCGATCAAATCATCTTCTGGTAAAAATGGAACTAAATCAAAAATCTAGTTCACCTTTTGCCTCTTCATTCAAATATGGTCTTTAAATCAAATTTTTCTAACTATCTTTTATAATATCTACATTAAAAAAAGAATATGATTCTCGGTAAGTCGGCACATTGACCAACCTTACCGTGAATCATACTCTTTTTTGTTTATTTCAAATATTTTGCAAAAAAACCACTGACTCTTCTCTGATACTCCTGAGGATAATCATAAAAAGTCATCGCATGTCCTGCTTTTTCTGCTACCCAGATTTTTTTTACACCTTTGACAGCTGAATAATTTTTGTAAACCATCTTGGTAGGCACAAATGTATCTTTACCACCATGAATAAAATATATTGGTAATTTATTCTTATGCAATTGTTTTACTGAACTTCCTTCTTTAAAATTAAATCCAGCTGCAACATTAGTATACCAAGCAGCTGTCGTAATTAATGGCTCTTTTGGTAGATTAAAACGAGCCTTAAGTTCATATGTCAGTTCATCTTCAATACTTGAATACCCTGCATCTTCAACGATTGCTTTAACTTGCTTGGGCAACTTCTCACCACTAACCATCATGACGGTTGCTCCACCCATACTAACACCAAAAAGCCCTATTTCTGAATTTTTACCATTTTTTGCAATCACTTGCTTAATCCACTTCACATAATCTAAGCGGTCAGGCCAACCAAATCCGATATATTTTCCTTGACTCTGACCTGCTCCGCGATCATCTGGTGCTAAGACATTATATCCAAGCTCATGGAACATTCGAATATAACTAGCCATATCTTTGTGATTTTCTTGATATCCGTGTGCTACGATAATGGTTTTATTTGTTTCATTTTTCGCAGGAATATAGGCCGCAGACAGTTTTAGATCCTGTCTTGCAGATATTTCATTCCACCTTGTTTGTTTCACTCTACTTAACCACTTCTTATCAACACTTAGTTTCTTAGCTTTTTTTGCAGGAATATTTGAATTGAGTGGTTTTTGTGGTTCAAAGGCAAAATTATAAAGATATGCACTTGCCCCAGTTATTCCTGCTAAAATCACAATAACTAATATTCCAACGACAATACTCCAGATTTTTTTCTTACTCATCAATTTTCTCCATTTAATTTTTTTGAAACAAAATAAAACTACTTTTAAATTTATACTCTAAAGTAGTCTTTTTCATTATGTTATTACTTATCAACATATTTTCTATAAAATTGGTGACAACAGTCTCGAGAAATACTGCTTAAACTTCAGACACAATGATTGCTTCTTAAAGTCTTCTACTGTTAACTTCGTTGACTTTTTCATATCTTCTTTAAAAATATCACTTAACTGCTCACTTATTTCTTGATCATATAAAAAGGCATTGACTTCGAAATTCAACTTAAAACTTCGATAATCCATATTTGCAGAACCAACAGAAGCGATTCTATCATCCACAACTAATGTCTTTGAGTGCAAGAATCCATTATCATATCTATATATTTCAACCCCATTTGCGATTAGTGATTGTGCATAGTACTGTGTCGCACGATATACGAATGGATGATCTGGCATCGAAGGAATCATTATTTTCACTTTAATTCCTGAAAAGGCTGCTAAAGAAAGGGCCTCTAGAATAGGGTCATCAGGTATCAAATATGGAGTTTGAATCATTATATATTCAGTTGCATTATTAATCATCTTGATATAGCCAAGTTTGATTTTCTCAATATCATTATCAGGACCACTTGAAACAATCTGTATACTAGTCTTCCCTTGCGGCTTAACCAATGGGAAGTAGTTCTCTTGATAATCAATTCGATCTTCTTCTGGTGCGGTAGCGTTCCAATCCATGAAAAATCTTGACTGCATAGAATCAGTTGCATTTCCCTGAACACGAATATGGGTATCTCTCCAGTAACCAAATTTTTTACTTCTACTCAAATATTGATCCCCAACATTGAATCCCCCAATATAACCAACTTTACCATCAATAATCACTAACTTACGGTGATTACGATAATTCAAACGAAAACTAGAAACACTTCGTCCTGAACTAAAAAACGATTCAGCTCGACCCCCTAGTTCTTCTAATTTGGCAAAGAATTTCTTAGTTGTACCATGAGAACCGAAGCTATCATAAATAACTTTTACTTTGATGCCTTCAGCAGCTTTTTTCTCAAGCAAATGCAAAAGCTGATTTCCTATCTCGTCATTATAGAAAGTATAATACTCTACATGAACATGATCAGTTGCAGCCTCAATATCTTCAAATAAGCGCCTAAACTTTTCCTTACCATCTATGAATATTTCAACTTTATTATGCTTAGTTAAAATAGCATTGTCAGTTTCTAAAAAAAGATGAACCATTTCTCTAGCAGTATCTGTTATTTCATCTGCTGGTAATAATTCTTTTTCATTCCACTGCTCTTTTTGCAAGCTAACTAGTTGATCAATTCCGATTTGTTTTTGTGTCCGAATGTCATCAATTTTGTTTCTTGAGAGTTTTTTCCCAATAAATAAATAAAGAATAAATCCCATTACAGGTAGTAAAAGTAAGACTAACAACCATGCCCATGTGGCAGAGATCTCACGTTTTTCCTTGAATACTGTTAGCATTGCAAAAACAAGTTTCAACATAAATACAACTTCAATAATCGCTAATGTTATAGACATTTATTTCTCCCTTTCCAAACCTTGTCGAATATTGCTGTAAACAAGATATCCATGCAGAATTTTACACTTCATTAATTCATTTGTCATTTTTTTAATTTATTCAATAAAAAAAACGAAGCTTTAATCATTGCCTTCGCCTTTTTCAACTCATAAATTAATCCTATTTTTTCTTTAACCATGAAAAAATATTTTGAAAGAATCCTTTTTTGCTAACATCCTTGATATTCATCAAAGGAACTGTCTCACCTTGCAACCTACGAGCAATATTACGATATCCTTGTGCAGCTGGATTAGTCTCATCTAGTACAATAGGCTCACCTTTATTGGAAGTACTGATTACTTTATCATCATCAAATACAATTCCAAGTAAATTAATGGATAAATGATGTGTTATCTCGTCAATATCCATAACCTGCCCATCATTCATCATATGTGTTCTTATTCTGTTTATAATCAATTGAGGTGCTTCCTCTAAACCAGCTTTTTCGAGAAGTCCAATCACACGGTCCGCATCACGAACAGCTGAAATTTCAGGTGTTGAAACAACAATTGCTTGGTCTGCTCCAGCAATTGCGTTTAAAAATCCTTGCTCAATTCCTGCAGGACAATCAATTAAAACATAGTCAAAATCGGGTTTTAACTCATCAACTATTTTCTTAACCTCATTCGGTTCAAGTACTGATTTATCAGCATTTTGCGCTGCTGGTAATAAAAAAAGTTTATCTTCAAAACGTTTGTCTTTGATTAAAGCCTGATGTAATTTTGCTCTTCCTTTAGCGACATCAACAATGTCATAAATAATTCGATTGTCTAGGCCTAAAATGACATCCAGATTTCTTAATCCTATATCTAGGTCAAGCAAACAAACCTTCTTGTCAGAAAGTGCAAGTGCAGTTCCTAAATTAGCAGAAGTAGTTGTCTTTCCTACCCCACCTTTTCCAGAAGTAACAACAATCGCTTTGCCCATCTTAGTAACCTCCCATATGTGCAAATAATTTTGGCCTAATTACTTTTACCTGATCGCGTTTAGTGTAATCAAGTGCATGTAAATCGTTCACATAAACCACAACTTCACTATTTCTTGCCTTTTTTTGTTCATCCTCAGAAATAATGTCAACCACATCTGCAATTCTAACCTGTTGTGCATTAGAAACATTTCCTGCAATAATTGCTTGTGCATCACTCAAATAACCTGCATGAATAATCCCTTCGCAATTACCAAGTAAAAAGATGTTTCCAGTGGCTCTTAAAATCCCTCCACGATGTAAGTTACCAATAAACAAAACGTCACCTTTAATATATTCAATTTGTCCATTTCTTACTGTGTTGGCATTGAGGTGGACGACCTTACTCTCCACCATTTCAACGGCATCTTGAATAAGCATCACATCAGAAGTAAACTTATGTATCGAAAAAAGCGGATAATTGCTAACAATATCTTCTATTTTTTTCTTTTCTTCGGCACTTAACAAACGTGTTCCTGTAGTAATATTAAAAGAAATAGGTTGCGTACCATCACTTTTTTTATCCTTTTGCAGATCAGCAAATAAAGTTGTTATTTCAGCAAGAACATCTGCAAAATTAGCATCTGAGTGAATAGCTATCACATAACCATCTTTATGACCCTTTAAAACAACATTTTGCATTTTAAACGACAACCTCCTTATCTTGAGGCCAACTCCATCAAACCTTTAATTGGCACATACAGAATTACAAATGCTGCCAAATTAAACGCTAATGTGGGCCCAAGCGTACCACTGATAAAGCTTGCAAGCGAAACACTTGTAAAACCAATCAGCACATTAATCCAATAGAATAAAAGTGTAAAAAGTGCAATATCTATCAGATATATTAATAGTACCACAATAAAGGATGGTGTAAAAAAACTATACATTACTTTGGTTAAATAAAGGATAAGCGGCACCAACATAAAAAAAGGACCAATTATACCTGTAAAGAATAAATCAAAGGTTAAACCAATTGTAACGGCCCAAAAGTATGGATGTTCAACTTCTGCAAAAAAGACACTCATCACAATCCAAAGAAGAAACAAACGACTTTCAATAGTTGAATTACTATTAAAAAAATTGCCTGCAAAAGTATCACTTAAAGCTCCATCTAGAAAAAGTGCTATGAACAGTCCCAAGGGGTAATAATATCGTATTTTTGAAATTCTCATTAAACCACCTTCTAATCTGTTCTCTCTGCGACAGTAACTACATTAAGATTCGTCAAATCTGCCGCAGGTTTAATTTCAACTTTTGTAGCCAGTCCATAATCGTCTTTCTCAACTTTCATGACAGTTCCGACGTAAATTCCCTGAGGAGAATTCCCCCCCATACCGGAAGTGATAACCTTATCACCCTTCTTCATTGTTTTTTTAGAATCAATTTGTCCCATTATTAGTCGATTAGTATTGGAATTATAATTGGTAATCAATCCGTTAACTGAGCCGTCATCTGTGAGAATCGTCGTAGCAAAACGATCCGCATTATCATTAGTTGTACTAATCAGTTCAACCTTACTATTTGTCTTATTAACTTCTGTAACTCGACCAATCAATCCCTTGTCAGACAATACTGACGCATTTTTTTTAACCCCTGCCAATGAGCCTTTACTGATAATTATCTGATTCTGCCATGAAGAAGGTGTTCTCGCAATGACATAAGATGTTACTGCAGTATAATTTGTCAATGACTTATTCAACTTCAATTGCTTTTTCAAGGCTGCATTTTCTTTACGAATTGTCTGATTAGAAACTTTTTCAGAAGCCAAATTATCAACTTGTTTTTTTAATTTTTGATTTTCTTGATAAGTATTAAGTAGATTTTCAACTGCTCCACCAGCATTCCCTACAGCACTAACAGGATAACTAACAACTCTATCAACCAGACCAGCAACATCATTGCCAAATTGCTGAATAATCGGTGGTGTTGACTTATTATTTCTAACAGTAACTGAAAATGCGACTAATACAAATCCGATAATCACTGTAACAAGTACTATGATAAGTCTTTTATTGAAAAAAAATCTTTGCATTATTTCCTCCACTAAACTTAAAGACATATCCAAAAATTAAGAGGTTGGACGAATACTCCCAACCTCCCAACATGACACGCTTCAATCGTCTATATTATCTTTTTTTCATTACCTCAATACTCTTAAGTGACTCACCTGTACCAATAGCCACACAATCTAATGGCTCCGATGCAATGAACACAGGTACCTTAGTTGCATCTGCAATTACTTCTGGAAGATGACGTAGCTGTGCACCACCACCAGTTAAAACAATTCCATGATCAATTACATCAGCAGCAATCTCAGGAGAAGTTTCTTCCAATGTTTCTTTAATTGCAGAAATAATCTCTTGAACAACCTCTTGAATCGCCTGTGCAACATCAACGGCCTCGATATCAATTGTCTTTGGAAGTCCACTCAACAAATCACGTCCACGAATTGTCTGACTGTCTAACTCTTTTGCAGATTCAACTGAAGCAGATGCAACATCCATTTTCAATTGCTCAGCAGTTCTCTCACCAATCAGTAAATTATGGTGTTGGCGTACATAGTAAATGATAGAGTCGTCAATCTTATCTCCGGCCATTCTAATTGAACGACTAGAAACAATCCCACCTAAAGAAATGGTTGCAACATCTGTTGTTCCACCACCAATATCAACAACCATGCTACCTGTGGGATCCATAACTGGAAGTCCTGCTCCGATAGCTGCAGCAAATGGTTCCTCAATGACATATGCATCTCGTGCACCTGCAACACGAGTAGCATCAATCACAGCTCTTTTTTCTACTTCAGTTACTCCACTAGGAACACAAACCATCACATATGGTTTACCTGTTTTGTGACCTACAGCTTTTTGAATGTAATATTTCATCATTGCAACTGTTGTATCATAGTCAGCAATAACTCCATCTTTCATTGGACGAATCGCAACAATACTTGCTGGTGTACGTCCAATCATGTCTCGTGCCTCAGATCCAACTGAAACCACTTCGCCTGTTTTTGTATTTTTAGCTACAACTGAAGGTTCACGTAATACGATTCCTTTACCTTCAGCATACACAATTGTATTTGCTGTACCTAAATCTATACCAATATTCTTAGTCCCGATTCCGAACACTATATTTCATCCCTTCACATTGCTTCATTTTATCAAATAACGCAGTTCTTCAATAGTAGCTTAATTATACCATAAGAATTAAATGTCGTTTACTAAAACTTGATTACTTAACCAGCATACTAAATGAAAATCAAAATGTATCTAATTCTCAATATTCTTAATCATTATTTATACAATTATTTATTGTAATATATGCACATTAACTGCTTGTGGCCCTCGTTTACCGATAGCAACGACAAACTCGACCCTTTGACCTTCAACCAAAGTCTTATAACCTTCAGTCTTAATTGCTGAAAAGTGAACAAAAATATCCTGCCCGTCATCATCTGGGGTAATAAATCCGTATCCTTCGTCTTTTTCAAAAAAATGAACTGTACCTGTAAGCAAATAAACACATCCCTTGCATAATTAGCTAATAAAAAGTTTAGCATATTCATCGCACTTGAACAAGGAATTCAAAGGGTAAAAGGCCAATTTTAAGAAAGAATTTTTTCTTCACGCATACTCAAATACTTTGATGATCCTACGACAATATGATCGAGTAATCCAATTCCTATCATATCACCACATGCTTCAATTCTTTTGGTCAACTGCAAATCATTTTTTGAAGGGACAGTATCGCCACTTGGATGATTATGAACGATCATAATTCTAGCTGCTGCATACTGCACTGCAAAACGAAAAATTTCGCGCGGATGTACTGTTGCTGTATCCAAAGTTCCTTGAAAAATAACTTTTTTGGCAATTACTTGATTTTTTGTATCTAGCAAAATTACAAGAAGTACTTCTTGTAATTTTAGACCTATCTCAAGTACCATTTCCTCCCCTATTTCTTGACTGCTATAGACTTTCCCTAAGGTTAGTTTTGGTCTTTTATTAAGCCTTTTTGCAAATTCGCAAAGTGCCTTGCACATCTGAACACCATTTTCACTTTCAACAATTTCCATTAATTCTATCTCAGACAAATCTTTTAATTGCCGTAAATCCGTATATTGTAAAAAGAAATTATTAACCTTTTTGGTTGCTTTTTCATTTCCTAAGAAGCCACAAATAAATATAAATAAAAGTTCACGTTCACTTAAGCTTTCTGCTTTATACTTGGACAATCTTTGTATTATTTCTTCTTTATTGTATCGACATGTCAACATAAAAAAACCCCTTTCGTTTTTAATTACGTAAACAAAAGGGATTCTTCTCATTTTTCAAGGTAGCTTTTTACTTCATTTAGATTTCCTAAAACTGCTTGTGTTCTCGCAGCGACTTCTTTTGTCGGCTGTATTAAATCTGGGACCATAATTACAGGAATATGCGCATTATTTGCCGCGTAAACACCATTATATGAATCTTCAAGGATCACCGTTTCATTCTTGCTACTTAAACCTGAAGCTTTCCATGCATGTTCAAAGATTTCAGGATTGGGTTTAGCATTAGTTACATCATTAGCTGAGACTATTTTTGAAAAGTATTGTCCAATACTAGCAGTTTCTAAAAAATAATCAATCGCAATTCGATCATTACTTGATGCTAAAATGCTAGGTATTTTGGCATCCCGCAAATAAGCTGCTAATTCTAAAAATCCTTTTTTGAGCGGGATTCCCTCTTCTTTGACCACATTAAAAACTTGTTGTTTACTCAGTCTAATAAACTCAGAAATTAATTCTTTACTTCCATAGTCACGGCTCATCTCTGAATACATCAAATCATTTCCTGAACCAATAAAGCGTTGATAATAATCCATCGAATATTGCATGCCTAATTTTTTAGCTGCTCTTTGATTAGCTGCAAAATATATTTTTTCAGAGTCAACTACTAAGCCATCCATATCAAAAATTACTAACTTTAAATTCATCTTCAACGTCCCCACCTAATCTAAAAAATAGTGTCTTACTTCAGAAACAAAGTACAAAGATCCAGTAATCAAAATCATATCTTCTTCTGACATTTGCGCAACAATTTCAACTAAGGCTTTTTGCCAATTCTCGGAATATTTGATCGTTTCAATTTTTTCAGTAACATCTTCCACTTTCGCTACCGGTCGTGGGCCTGCAAATGTTGTTGCGTATATTGTTGTATTTCGAAGTCTGTTCAACTGTGCAAACATCTCCCGTGGTTGTTTATCCGCCAACACTGCAGCAATTATGTAAACATGTTGCTGCTTGAATCTTTTATTGATTGTTTTGGTAATCATATCAATCGCCGCAATGTTGTGTGCTCCATCAAGGACAACTAGAGGATTTTCACTTACCGCTTCAAATCTCCCTGGCCAAGTTGCTTTTTTTATAGCTAAACGAACTTCTTTATTTCCTATCTGCCATTTTTTTTGTAGTGCGACAACTAAAAAAGCACTGAGTGCAACAGCTGCATTCTCACGTTGAAATTCACCCATAAGGGAAGTCTGCAGGCCGTCAATTTTAAAACCCAACCCTTTATAATCAATGACTTCTCCCCATGAAATCTTTTTTTGTGCCTCTTTGAAAAAATAATCCTCGTTGAGAATAAACAATCTCGCATTCTTTTTTGCAGACCTTGTCTTAATTACCTCAAGCGCCTCTTCAGGAATATTTCCAACCACAACTGGGCAACCTTCCTTGATTATCCCTGCTTTATGTCCAGCAATTTGTTTCAACGAGTTACCCAATAATTTCGCATGATCATGTGCAACTGTCGTTATTACTGAAACAAGCGGCTTTTTTATTACATTAGTTGAATCAAATGTTCCTCCAATCCCAACCTCGATTACTGCAATATCAACTTTCTCCTGCGAAAAATATAGAAACATTAAAGCTGTAACAATCTCAAACTCAGTTGGTCCTCCTTCAGTTTCGCTTAAATCATGATCCATTTGTGCAACAACTGGTTTTATATAATTGACAAGTTCAACTAACTTGTCATCAGGAATCATCTGCTTGTTAATCTGAATACGTTCATTGAACTTGACAATAAATGGTGAGGTAAAAGTTCCCACTTTTAACCCTTGTTCTTGTAGTAGCTCCCTTAAAAAAGCTACAGTTGATCCTTTACCATTCGTACCTGTTACATGAATTAGTTCTAAAGCAGATTCAGGATTACCCAGAAGTTCTAGAAACAACTTCATCCTAGCTAAAGTTGGAATTTTCTTAAATTTCGTTCTTCCATGAATAAAAGAAATTGCCTGTTCGTAGTCATCAAATGCCATTATTTTCAACCCTTCTTACTCTCAAATTCATTGTACATTAAAGGGCTTATCAGAACAAACAACTTTTACTTCATTCACAAAAAAATGATGTTCATCTCAAATTTTTTATTTTTATGGTAGATTGTAAAATTAATCCGAACGCTGTTCGGACAAAAAAGATCAGCTTCCTTTAAAATGGTGTTTACCACAAACCCATCTTTTAGGAGCTGATCTTTTGTCTAGTATAACCTATTCCGAACGAATTAAAATCGAAACCTTTTGTGAACTAGGGCTGTCCAATATCCAAATGGGCGTTCGGCTGAACCGATCACCGTCAACAATTTCTTATGAATTATCTCGATGTCAACCTTATCAGGCTGAATTAGCACAAACAGATGCCGAATACAAGCGATCACGATGTGGTCGGAAAACTAAGCTGAGCGATGAGTTAAAGCAAAAAATTCTCAACCATTTACGTCTAAGCTGGTCACCAGGAATGATTGCTCACGAATTTAAACTAGCTACTAAATCTATTTATAATTGGCTAAATCAGGGGAGAATTGGTTTCTCCTTGAATGATCTACCTGAACATGGCGTACGCCAACGGCGTAACGTTGACCAACGATCCAAATATAATCAATCTTTGGGGCGATCAATTGAACAGCGTCCCATGATGATTAATCAACGTAATCGCATCGGCGATTTTGAACTAGATACAGTCGTTGGTCCTCGTGGGCATAGTAAGGCAGTTTTATTAACTTTAATCGATCGAAAATCACGGTTCCTTTGGGCATACCGGTTAAAAGATCGGACGACAGCGACTGTTAATGAAGCACTAACTAAGTTCCTAACCACTTTTAATGGTCCGGTCGGTGCACAGCTTTACTGTGGACCGTGGCACTGAGTTTAGTGGGCTAGTATCACTTGAATCACAATATGGTATTAAGACCTATTACTGCCATGCTTATACTCCAGCTGAACGTGGTAGTAATGAACGCTTTAATCGGAATTTACGTTATTTTTATCCTAAAGGGACTCGTTTTGAGAACATTAGTGCTCAAGGCTTGAAAACCACCTTACTCGAAATTAATCAGAGACCACTTAAAATACTTGACTGGCAAACACCTTATCAGGTCATGCTGACCAAATTGTCAAAAAATTCGGATTAAATTTGCAATCTACCGTAATTATTTGTAACAAAAATCGTGCGTGGATTTTTAACAGGTCCCTGTGCAATCAATTGCTTACTAAACTGCATATTTTGCAAGGTCGTCTTCGATTGCGTCTCCGCCCAGCCATCCGTTGCAGGAAGGCCATGCACAATGGCGTATTCCAGCATGGCTTGGCCTTCCGGAACCGTTTCATCACGGCCCGATGATGCGTCTTGCGTTGTTGCTTCTGATAAAAGCGCAGTCCACGCATGATTCGTTGCCCTAGCAATGGCGAGACACGGTCTCCATCTAACAAGCCAGCCCCAAGCACAATAATATAATCTTGTCGCAGACGGGGCCAATTGAATTGATAAATCGTCAGATAGTTATAAAACCAAAAACCAAGGTAAAAAATGACCAGATTCGGAAATACCGTCAAAAAATAACTCACGGGCTGCGGCACATGACTACTCAACAGATTGCCTAAAAATGGCAAAATCAGAATGGCCAGTCCCAAGTACAAGGTCAGCATATTCGCCAACGTATGACTCTCATGACGCCACATGATCCACGCATTCCATATGAGCAAGAAAGCTTGTAAGGTAAAAATCAGCCCAATCAACAGGATCAGCAACACAAACAACGTCCCACTGATAATGATCAACCAGTGGATATTGCTACCTAAAATTGTAATCGCCAGCATGGTTAAAAACGAATAGAAAAATAGCGAAAACCAAATACCGTTACCTCGGCGAACCTTATCGCGATGATAACGCCAACCAAAAATGGTTCCAAATATGAGTGGTACTAACCAGCCCCAGTAAAACATTGCTGGAACTGGAACCCAAACCGCTGCGTCATTCACATCAATACCCCCGCATTAAGTTTTATTTCAGCTTCCATCATAAAGGACTCCCCGCGGGACTGCAATCTGGAGTCATTACTTCAACTGTTTTTGTTCATTATAGAAATTACGGTAAGCTAAATAGCACGCAATGATTGACCCCAAACTAGTCGCTGATAAGAGCATGAACGTGACCATAATTTGATACTTAATGGCCCGTACTGGATCGACCCCTGCAAAGATCAAACCGGACATCATCCCTGGCAGACTGACTAGACCCACAGTCTTTGCCGAATCAATGGTTGGTGACATCCCCGTACGAATCGCCTCACGCACGATGGCAATCGAAGCATCAAGTAGACCAGCCCCTAACGCCAACCGTTCAAGCACACCTTGCCGCTGGTCATGAAACTGACTATTGAGGCTGCGATAAGCCAGCCCAATTGCGACCATTGAATTCGACGCAATCATACCAGAAATGGGAATCATTTGCGATGGCACAAACTTAATCGCACCAGATAGCACGAGGACGCCGAGTGTTACCCCCGTACTAACAAAAATGGCTAATAACGAAATGGCTAATGCATGGTCAATCCCCGGCCCCCGTTTTTTCGCATTCCAAGACGCATTGAAGATAATGAAGCCCATCATCGCCAGCGTTAGCCACAAATTGTTGACTCGGAAAATATACTTTAGCAAGTAACCCACGATAAATAGTTGTACAACAGCCCGCACGACACCAATGACGATGTCCCTATCCAAGCCAAGTTTCTGCCACAAACTAATTCCTAACGCGACGAGCACTAACATTGCCGCCAAAAATAGCGACGTATTATTAACTGCTAAATTCATGCGTGTACCTCCAATCTGCCAGCAACCACTTTCGCTAATTGATCTGCCGCAGCAATCTCTGTCGCGTCATGAGTAATCATGATCGTTGTCACGTGATCCTGCTCATTTAACTGTCGTAACCAGGCGTGCACGATTTGCTTATTATTTTCATCCAAACCAGCTGTCACCTCATCTAATAACAACACTTTTGGTAAGAATAAGATGTTGCGAATCAGCGCGACCCGCTGCCGTTCACCACCGGAAAGCTCGATAATCGGCTGATGCAGGGTTCGTTCGGACAGCCCAACATTATTTAACGCCGTTACCACTCGTTGCGTATCCATGACTTGCTTACGAATTTGGTACGGGAAAGCTAAGTTATCTGCCACCGTCTCACCAAATAACGTCGGTTGTTGGAAACAATATGAGACTTGCCGCCGATACATGATTGGGTCATAACTTTCAATCGGCTGCCCATCAAAAATCAAGGTCCCACTTGTTTTAGAAATCATGGCCGCAATGATCCGTAATAACGTACTTTTCCCACCACCGGATGGTCCCGTCAATGTAATATGAGCCCCAGCTGGAATCTGCCAATCAACATCATGTAAAATATGTTGATCAGCGATTTGATAATTAACTTTTTCTAAACTAATCAATGAATTCATATGCCCACCCCCGATTATTAATTTAGAATCATTATAACCTGACTGTTAGGCGACTTTCAAACAATCCTCCTCAGTTATCCTGTGTCTTTCCACATGCTATAATGGAGATTAACACAGTTCACAGAAAAACGAGGTCAAAATCAAACTTATGCCACAATCTAATCATTATTCGCACCAATCCCGATCGCACAATGATCGGCGCCGACAACAGCCGGATGAAAAAGTGCAAGCGACCGTTAACATCGGCCAGCGTTTTCCACTGACCATTCGGCGTTTAGGCATTAACGGTGAAGGTATTGGCTATTACAAACACGTCATCACCTTCGTCAAGGGCGTCCTTCCTGAAGAAGTCGTTGTTGCTGAAGTAACCGCCGTGCACCCACGTTACCTAGAAGCTAAGATTCGTAGTATTCGCAAGCCTAGTCCTGACCGGGTCGATCCCCGCGATGCCTATGCGGGCGAAGTCGGTGGTTTTGAATTAGAACACCTCGACTACCCGGCCCAATTAGCCTTTAAGCAAGATTTAATTCGTCAAGCACTCGAAAAATACCGCCCAGCTGGTTATCGACACTATGATGTTCCGGCCCACCATTGGGATGACTAATCCTTATGAATACCGCAACAAAGCCCAATTTCAAGTTCGTTTAATTGATGGGCACGTCGCTGCTGGCTTATATAAAGAAAATAGTCATGACCTAGTCGACTTACCGACCTGTTCGGTGCAAATGCCGGCGACAATGACGGTCATGCGTCAAGTCATGGCTTGGCTGGAGGAACTCCAAGTACCGATTTACGATGAAGAACATAATTCTGGCATCGTCAAGACGATCGTTGTGCGTGAAGCGGCCGCCACTGGTGAAATTCAGCTGGTCTTCATCACAAATACACCCAAGTTACCGAAAAAGCATCAATTATTGATGAAAATCGCTGAAAAACTGCCAATGGTCGTGTCGGTCATGCAAAATATCAATGCTGGTAAAACTTCATTGATCTGGGGTGACCAAACAACATTACTGGCCGGCAAACCAACTATTACGGAGGAACTAGACGGCCTAGTCTTCGATTTATCTGCTCTGGCCTTCTTCCAATTGAACCCGCAGCAAACCAAGAAACTCTATCGCTTAGCACGCGAAGCTTTGAACTTATCACCTAATGAGACGCTAGTCGACGCTTATTCAGGTGTCGGAATGATTGGTTTATCACTAGCCGACGTGGCTAAGAAAGTTCGGGGAATGGATACCATTCCGGCAGCCGTCGCAGATGCCAATGCCAACGCCCAACGCAATCAGATCACTAATGCTCATTACGAAGTTGGTGAGGCGGAAGTCTTGTTACCGCAATGGTTAGCGAGCGGTTTTGTGCCCGATGCAATGGTCATTGATCCACCCCGTACTGGTTTAGATAATGTCTTAATTGATGCCATCTTGCAAAGCGCACCGGAAAAACTCGTCTACATTTCATGTAACCCATCGACGCTTGCTCAGGATTTACAAGCACTTACCCGCAGATATCAAGTCGACTATATTCAATCGATCGACATGTTCCCGCAAACAGCTCGTTGCGAAGCCGTCGTCCGCTTCACGAAGCGTCATTAATTTGCCACTCACTGCCAATCATATTAGGGGGAATCATCATGGCAGCTACTGATAGTCAAATTGCATTAACGATGACCTTTACGTTACGGCCACCATTCAAGACTCATTTCTTACTATTAAAAGATTACGTGGCGGATGTTCGTATCCCGGCTCGTGATGGGATGCTAACGACGATTATTGCCAAAAACATTCCGCTATCACCGGCCCTAGAGCAACTAAAAACGATTTTTGATGATGTCCAAAACCCAGTTTACTGGCGCTTACACGACCAAGCCGTTCAGGAATTCTTCAGTGCGCATCCTGAACAGCGACCGGTCCTGCCAATCGACTTGCTGCAAGTCATGCTCAATACATTATCTGCCCAAGGTTTGTCCGATCAACAATTAATGCACATTATGAAAGACGTTTTTGAACGGCTACAAACCAATGACTTCAACGGACAGGCATCAAAGCGAATTTTGACGTCGTTGAATAATAAGTAACACGCCACCATTTATCGCTGACTTTTATAAATTAGGATTAGATAAGGTAGATTGTAAAATTAATCCGAACGCTGTTCGGACAAAAAAGATCAGCTTCCTTTAAAATGGTGTTTACCACAAACCCATCTTTTAGGAGCTGATCTTTTGTCTAGTATAACCTATTCCGAACGAATTAAAATCGAAACCTTTTGTGAACTAGGGCTGTCCAATATCCAAATGGGCGTTCGGCTGAACCGATCACCGTCAACAATTTCTTATGAATTATCTCGATGTCAACCTTATCAGGCTGAATTAGCACAAACAGATGCCGAATACAAGCGATCACGATGTGGTCGGAAAACTAAGCTGAGCGATGAGTTAAAGCAAAAAATTCTCAACCATTTACGTCTAAGCTGGTCACCAGGAATGATTGCTCACGAATTTAAACTAGCCACTAAATCTATTTATAATTGGCTAAATCAGGGGAGAATTGGTTTCTCCTTGAATGATCTACCTGAACATGGCGTACGCCAACGGCGTAACGTTGACCAACGATCCAAATATAATCAATCTTTGGGGCGATCAATTGAACAGCGTCCCATGATGATTAATCAACGTAATCGCATCGGCGATTTTGAACTAGATACAGTCGTTGGTCCTCGTGGGCATAGTAAGGCATTTTTATTAACTTTAATCGATCGAAAATCACGGTTCCCTTGGGCATACCGGTTAAAAGATTGGACGACAGCGACTGTTAATGAAGCACTAACTAAGTTCCTAACCACTTTTAATGGTCCGGTGCACAGCTTTACTGTGGACCGTGTCACTGAGTTTAGTGGGCTAGTATCACTTGAATCACAATATGGTATTAAGACCTATTACTGCCATGCTTATACTCCAGCTGAACGTGGTAGTAATGAACGCTTTAATCGGAATTTACGTTATTTTTATCCTAAAGGGACTCGTTTTGAGCACATTAGTGCTCAAGATTTAACGACGACGTTACTCCAAATTAACCAGCGACCGCTTAAAATACTCGACTGGCAAACATCGTATCAGGCTATGCTGACAAATTTGTCCAAAAATTCGGATTAAATTTGCAATCTACCTTATTCATATAAAAGGTTTCTCCCATAGCCAAATCTTGACAATTTTTTGGAGAAACCATAATTTTAGATAGCAATTCTTTTATTCTTAATCCAAATGAAATAAATCTCTTGTATATATTTTTGTACGCACATCTGCTAATTCATCATTAAATCGATTTGCAACAATGATACTACTTATTTTTTTGAATTCTTCCAAATCATTTTCGATTTTGTATCCTTGAAAACTAGAGTGTCCCTTTAACATTGGCTCATAAATTACAATTTTGATATCTGGCTTAATCTTTTGTAACGCTTTAATAACACCTTGAATTGAACTTTCGCGAAAGTTATCACTATTTTTTTTCATTGTTAATCTATAGACACCAACTCTAGCCCTATTCTCATCAGAGTCAGTCTTAGCAATCAAGTTGACAATCTGGTCTGCAATGAACTCTTTTCGAGTATCATTAGACTTGACAATTGCTTCTATCAGATTTTGTGGAACGTCCTTATAATTCGACAGTAATTGCTTTGTATCCTTGGGCAAACAATATCCACCATAGCCAAATGATGGATTATTATATCCTTTACCAATCCGTGGATCTAAGCCAACACCAGCAATAATTTGCTGTGTATTAAGCCCCTTTGACTCTGCGTAAGTATCAAGTTCGTTAAAATAGCTGACTCTTAATGCTAAATACGTATTTGAAAATAATTTTACAGCCTCTGCTTCGGTGTAACCCATCACGAGCGTATCTACATTTTGCTCAAGAGCCCCCCTTTTTAACAAACTTGCAAAATATTGTGCATTCTTTTTCTCTTTTTTATCTGCCAAATCAGTACCAACAATAATTCTTGAGGGATGAAGATTGTCATATAAAGCTTTACTTTCACGTAAAAATTCAGGATTAAAAATTATGTTTTCTAAATTTAGCTTATTTTTAATTTTTTTTGTGAATCCTACAGGTACCGTCGACTTAACAACGATCACCGTTTCCTTATTGTATTTTCTTACTAATTCTATAACCTGTTCAACAGAAGAAGTATCAAAAAATTGCTTTTCACTATCATAATTCGTCGGTGTTGCTATAATCACAAGGTCAGCCTCTTTATAAGCCAATTCTGCATTAGTCGTTGGAATTAAGTCCAACTCATGGGTCGTAAGGTATTCTACAATCTCTTTATCTGCAATTGGTGAGACTTTCTTCTTCAGCAATTCGATTTTTTCTTCATCAATATCAACTGCAAAGACTTGATTATGCTGTGCCAGTAAAATCGAAATGCTTAATCCAACATAACCCGTTCCGGCAACTGCTATTTTTAGCTTGTTACTTTCTCTCATAACATGAACCCTCTTTTCTAAAAATTAATCAAGCTTATTTTTTTGATTGTAAGCTCTCATCGAGTCATCAAAAAGATCATTTCTATCATGATCTTTAAAATCTTGCATTGTTCTTTGCGAGTTTTTAGTTGCACGTCCCCTTGCTTTTTTTTGCAGGAATTCCTCTTCTGATTTAGTAAAATAATGATTAATCTGAATCTTATCTGTCTCTACATCCTGGGAGAATGGGCCATCCACTATTTGACTTTTCTCATTTACTGCATAATATCCAGGTAAATAAAAAGCTCCATGTGGATCATTCAAAAATCCAACTACTTTTCTGGGATCCACGATTGATTTGACGTGGAAGTTCTTCTCAAAATTCTTCTGCGCACGATATACAAAATTGTCAGTTAGTAGTCCTTGTGGTTTTTTTTTCAAAAAAGAAGAACCAAATATTTGCCAGTTGATTACAAAACCACCAACATGTGAATCAGTAAAATAATTTTTTAATAAATTAAAAAAGCTTAGTTTTCCATCCTTTAAATAGATGAACTCATCCGCGTCCAAAAATCCCATGTATCTCGAGTAACTACCGTATTTATTTAAAGCATCATTATAAGCATCCATTTGTCTTGCAGTTCCACTAAACATTACATAGGTCACCTTATCGTTAAATTCTACTAATACTTTCTTTAGATCATCTTGACTGTCATTATCATAGATATAAAAATGTTCTACTCCAATTGAAATATAATACGCTAGCCATTCCCTAATATAAGGCGCTTCATTTTTCAAAATTATCGTCATTGAAAGTCCATACTTCACTTGTGAATAATCATTTCGTTTCATCCACAATTTAAGTAACTTTGCCGCTCCATTAATCGCTACTTTTAATTCACTTTTTTTGAGCTCTTTTCCCATTTTCTTTTCGTATGGTAAATCAATAAAAGTTTGAGTTCTTCTAATACTGCAATGCAGTGCCTTTTTTAAACTCATAATATGAAAATCTCCTTTATATTAAAAAAATCTCTCAAAAAATACCGCTATTTTATTCTTTTAATTCTAAAGTTCTTTTTTGAATATTATGTGAAGTAACAACAAAAAAAATGTGAATAACTCTATAATTTTATGTTTTATATTCCACCAATTCCACTAAAACATGTTCTGCTATAAAAAAGCATCACTTTTATCTTATAAATAATTTAATATATATCCTATAATTTCTGAATTAATCTGAACTACATAAATCGTCAATACACAAAAAAGGATTAGACCAAAATTAATTTTGATCTAATCCCTTTTATACGGATTCTCAATCCTTTGTTAGTAAAATCATTCTTATTAACACACTAAACTAGTTTTTCTTTAAAGTTATAATTCTTTCTTTAGTTGCTTCTAGTTTTGCTTTGTAGTCACTAAGTTTCTCTTTTTCTTGAGCAACAACTTCCGCAGGAGCATTAGAAACGAAACGTTCATTACCCAATTTCTTTTCCCCACGAGTGACTTCGTTTTCCAATTTCTTAACTTCTTTTTGAAGTCTTGCAATCTCCTCATCAATATTGATTAAGTCTGCGAGTGGCAAATATACCTCAGCACCTGTAATAACAGAAGTCATTGCCAAATCTGGGGCAATAACATCCGTACTAATTTCGAGTTTCTTAGGATGACAGAAACGTTCAATATAGTCAATGTTAGATTCAAAAATTTTCTTTGTTTTTTCGCTTGAAGTTTTAATTAAGATTTCAATTGCACTTGACATTGGTGCATTAACCTCAGCACGGCTATTACGAACAGCCTTGATCAATTCAATCAAATTCTCCATTTCTCCTTGTGCAACCTCATCTACATCAGCAGCATTATATTCAGGGTACTTTGCAGTCACTAATGATTCACCATCGTGTGGCATTTCCAACCAAATTTTTTCAGTAACAAATGGCATGATTGGATGTAACAGTCTTAAAGTCTGGTCAAGAACATAACACAAAATATTCTGTGTATCCTTCTTCGCCTGTTCGTCTGTTCCATTCAAATCTTCTTTTGACATCTCAATATACCAATCGCAAAAATCATTCCAGATAAAGTTGTAAAGTGCCCTGCCAGCTTCACCGAATTCGAAGCTATCAAACAAACGTGTAACTTCACCAATAGTCTCATTCAAGCGACTAATAATCCATTTATCTGATAATTTCCATTCTTGTTTTGTAGGTAATTGTGCCTTTGTCTCGTCATCAAGGTTCATAATAACGAACCGGCTAGCATTCCAGATTTTATTGATGAAATTCCATGCAGCATCCATCTTTGTGTAACTGAAGCGTACATCTTGTCCAGGGGCAGAGCCATTGGATAAGAACCAGCGTAATGCATCTGAACCATACTTGTCAATTACATCCATTGGGTCAATTCCATTTCCCAATGATTTACTCATTTTGACACCATTCTCATCACGTATCAAGCCGTGAATAAGTACATGCTTAAATGGACGCTCTTCTGTGAATTCAAGACTTTGGAAAATCATTCTCGAAACCCAGAAGAAAATAATATCATAACCTGTAACTAAGGTATCTGTTGGGAAGTAACGCTTGAAGTCGGCCGCGTTCTCGTCTGGCCAACCCATTGTAGAAAATGGCCATAAGGCACTTGAAAACCAAGTATCTAATACATCTTCATCTTGAATCCAGTTCTCAATGTCTTGTGGTGCTTCTTCACCAACATAGATTTCGCCGGTTTTTTTATGGTACCACGCAGGTATCTGATGTCCCCACCACAATTGTCGTGAAATTACCCAGTCATGAACATTTTCCATCCACTGCGTAAAAGTATTTTCGAAACGCCCAGGTACAAAATTCACTCTTTGTTCTGAATTTTGATTCTCCAATGCAACTTTTGCCAATGGTTTCATCTTGACAAACCATTGAGTTGATAAACGTGCTTCAACTTGTACGCCCGTACGTTCAGAATGACCAACACTATGTGTGATTGGTTCAATCCGCAATAAATAACCCTCGGCATCAAGATCAGCCACAATCGCTTTACGTGCCTCAAAGCGATCCATTCCTTCATATTTACCGGCATTGGCATTCATTGATGCATCTTCATTCATGGTATTGATTCTTTCTAAATCATGACGATTACCAACCGCAAAGTCATTAGGATCATGTGCGGGTGTAATCTTAACCATTCCTGTTCCAAATTCTGGATCAACATACTCATCCGCAATTATTTTAATTTTACGTCCTTGCAACGGTAGGATTAACGTCTTTCCAACAATCTCCTTGTATCGTTCATCGCTAGGATGAACTGCAACTGCAACATCACCCATCATCGTTTCAGGACGAGTCGTTGCAATTTCAATATAGTTCTTACCATTGAACTTTGTCTCATCAGCAAATGGATACTTGACATGATAAAAGGCACCCTTTACATCCTTATGAATAACTTCAATATCAGACAATGCTGTTCTAGCCTTTGGGTCCCAGTTGATGATATATTCACCACGGTAAATTAAGCCTTTTTTATACAATGTCACAAATACTTTCCGTACAGCTTTAGACAACCCATCATCAAGTGTAAATCTTTCACGATCATAATCTAAAGACAATCCGAGTTTCTTCCATTGCTGATGAATAATATCCGCATATTCATCTTTCCATTCCCAGACAGTTTCGATAAACTTCTTACGACCTAAGTCATAACGAGAGATACCTTGTTCTGCGAGGCGGGCTTCAACCTTAGCTTGTGTCGCAATTCCTGCATGGTCCATCCCCGGAAGCCATAAAGTATCAAAACCCTGCATTCTTTTTTGACGAATAATCATATCTTGCAATGTAGTATCCCACGCATGTCCTAAGTGCAACTTACCTGTGACATTTGGTGGCGGGATAACAATTGAATACGGCTTTGCCTTTTTGTCTCCATTTGGTTTAAATACTCCTTGTTCCAGCCATTTTTCATAGCGACCCGGTTCAACTTGTTGTGGGTCATATTTCGTTGACATCTCAATCTCTTTTGTCATACTTTCAGTCCTTTCTTTTTTATAAAACAAAAAAGCCATCCTAAAAAAATTAGGACGACTTTCACCGTGGTACCACCTAAGTTGGGCTTTTAACCCCTCTTAATTCCATGATAACGAACATGTCCGGTCAGACTTACGTAATTCAGTTCAGTCCAACAGCTTACAAGCTACAATCTTGAGACTGGCTAGAGATCTTTCAGCACACAACCTCTTCTCTGAAAACCAATGTCTGCAAAACCCTCTTGTTCTTCGCTTATGCCCTATATAATAGCTTGAATATATAATACCGTCAAGCTTAAATTATAGAAGTTCCGCAAAACTATCATTGGTTTCAGCTAGAAATTTCTGATCACTCTTAATTTCCGTGATTTCAATTCCATCCATTGCTCTTTCTATCATTCCATCAACATCTAAGCGTGATTCATAGATTCTCGCCTTATCTAGGCGTGGTCTTGTTTTAGGTGCCGGTGGTGCAAAAATAGTACAACAATCTTCAAAAGGCATGATCGATAAATCAAATGTATCAATTTTTTGTGCAATCTCAATGATCTCATTTTTATCCATCGAAACTACTGGACGTAACACTGGCAGAGTTGTCACATCATTTATTGCGACCATACTTTCAAGTGTTTGTGAAGCCACCTGTCCAAGTGCTTCCCCGTTGAAAATAGCAAGTCCATCTCGTTTTTGAGCAATCAAAGCCGTAAGACGTAACATAAAACGTCTTTGAACGGTCATCAAATAACCTGATGGAACATCATGCTTAACCGTTTCTTGGATTTCCGTAAATGGGACTTGAATAAATTTGATACTTCCAACAAATGGTGCAAGTTTAGAAGTCAGCTCTTTAGCCTTATTCAAAGCTTGCTCACTGGTATAAGGTGGGCTAAAGAAATGAACCATTTCAATTGCCACTCCACGTTTCATTGCAAGATAACCCGCCACAGGTGAATCAATTCCACCTGACAACATTAACATTCCCTTTCCAGCTGTTCCAACTGGAAGACCACCAGCACCATTAATTGTCTGGCTTGATAAAAAGATTCCATTACTTCTAATCTCAACTCGTAAGGTAATGTCTGGTTTTTTCATCTGAACCTTAATTTCTGGAATACTATCGAGCACATATCCACCAAGTAAATCATTCATCTCGTTGGTGTCTAATTCAAAATCATGGTCTGAACGGCGGGTATTGATTTTAAAAGTCGTACCCTCAGTAAACTGTTCTTTGATCATTGCAACAGCCGTTTGCTTCACAAGTTCAATATCACGTTTAACCTTAACCGATGGTGAAAAGTTCTGAATGCCAAAAACCTGTCCCAAGCGCTTCATCACAGCAGCACTGTCCTCACCATTTAATTGGATATGCATTCTATCTCTATTAGCCTTGATGATGAGTTTGGAAAAAGAATGTAGACTCTCTCTTGTATTAAAAGCTAACCGATCAATAAAGTTTTTTCTATTTTTACCTTTAGTTGATAATTCGCCATAGCGAACCATTATTTCTGTATATTGCACACTTTACTTCCTTTCATTTTTACGAATTAATCTTTTCAAATTGATGATATAATTGTTCAAACACATCGACAAATGTTTGAGCCTCTGCCAAACTATTATGTTCATCTAGACTAACACGAATCGCAGATGTTGCAACCTTTTCAGGAATATTCATTGCATTTAATGTTCCTGAGACAACATGTTTTTTAGAGGAACATGCACTTGTTGTTGAAATATAAATCCCATGTTCCTCAAAGGCATGCACAATTGTCTCACCCCTGACACCATCAATCGTAAAGCAAAGAATATGGGGTGCAAATTCTGATGTCATTTGTGAAAACATCGTAACTTTAGGAAATTTAGTGACATAATCATAAATAAATTTTTTTATTTCAAGTTGTTTCGCAACTTTGGTTTTTTCCTCTTCTAATAGTAGTCTCAAAGATTTAGCCATAGCAGCTATCGCAGGAAGATTCTCCGTTCCACTACGCAAATTTTTCTCCTGTCCTCCACCGCTCATTAATGGCGCTAATTTACGGCCTCGGCGCTTAAACATGAACCCAATGCCTCTTGGTGCATGGAACTTATGCCCAGAAAAAGTTACAAAATCAACGCGATTGTTCATAATAATTTGCTGAATTCCTTTGCCTATACCCTGAACTGCATCAATATGAAAATGAATTTTGGGATAATTCTTTAATATCTCAGCAATCTTATCAACTGGCTGAATAGTTCCAATCTCGTTATTAACAGCCATGATTGAAACTAGAATCGTATCTGGCCGAATCGCATCCTTTAAATCTTGAACAGAAACCTGTCCATTCTCATTGACTGGCAGATATGTTACTTCAAAACCTAGTTTCTCTAACTGAACCATCGAATTTAACACTGCGGGATGTTCAACACTTGAAGTAATTAAGTGTTTACCATGTATTCTTTTTTCAATAGCCGTGCCCTTAACAACCCAATTATCGCCTTCAGTTCCACCGCTTGTAAAAAAAATTTCATCTTGTTCAACACCCATCAGATTAGCAATCTGCAATCTCGCTTGCTCTAATAATCCAAATGCGTGTTCACCTGCAGCATGAAGTGAGGATGGGTTTCCCCAAATCTGATTACTAACCTTGATGTAGGTTTCCAATGCCTGAGGTGCAACTTTAGTTGTTGCACTATTATCAAAATAAATCATTTTTATCCTTCCCATACCGAAAACTTATTTTTATTAAAAATAAAACTCGCAAATTATTTTACAATATATGTTGCTAAAAACAAAGTTAATTTTTAGAAATTTAAAGATCTGAGTGCTTTTGGTATCATTTAACGCTTGAATACTAAGAAAAATTCAAAAACTAAAAAAAAGCTGAGTCAAAATATAATTTTTGATCCAGCTACAATAGTTATTTGTTAGTGGTAGTCTTACTTGCATAATACTCATCTTCAATTTTTTTATATGCCCCGGTTTCGACTTTATCAATCGCAGTTGCAATCCGTTCTAAACTACCTGCATAATCATAATTTTGATTGAAGAGATGATATGCTTCATCCGATGCTTGTGCCACCTCTGGAAAGCGTAAACGGTACCGATTAGCATATTGTAATAAACGCTCCGTCAAAGATGCACTATCTATTATATCGTTTGTTTTTTCAGTTAGAACGTCTAAGTCAGACTGAGTATCAATCATCAGTTTAGTTATTTCATCCATGTCAATCTTAACCTGATTTAATTTATCAGCTAAATCATCAATTTCGGCATTTACAGAATAAAAATAATCTAAATATTCTTTGGACAATCCAGGCAAGTTCAACTTTTCAAGATCACGCTTCACACTATGAATGTCAAAGTCAAAAAGTCGAACTGCCTTATGTGCCTCTTGTTCATCATTCCACAGCGTTTGCACACTGTCACCAATCTTAGCTTGCTTTTCTTCAATCTTTTTGAGCGTTTCAATCTGTTTAGTCTGTTGCTCTTTCAAAACAGAATATACTATCGGTTTCTTACCATCAACTTTTTCTTGATAATTTGCAAGCTCTTGCTCAATCTCCTTTAGATCTTCATCAAGTTGCTTTGCATTTTCCATTTCATCATGATTGAATGTGTAATTTTGACTCAGTCGATCAAGCTCCGCTAATAATTCACGTTGATTTTTTCTTGCGTGTGCAACAAACTTTTTGAAAGTTTCAATCTTAACCTCAACTTCACTTCTTGCTTTCAATTCAGATTCCAATTCATCGTATGCTTCATTAATTTCCTGATCAATTTTCTGATCTGTTTGTTCTCCATCGTCCAATGCTAATTCGCTCAAATTAACAATATTTGTTGCAATCAACGTCTGAATATCAGAAATTTTCTTATCAAAGTCAGTCACGAAACCATATTTTGTAGCTGATAATTTATCATATGCTTCCTTTATTTCAGTAATCTGTTCCGGATAAACATTCTTCACACTTCGATACAGCGAAGGAATAACCTTTATTGCTTTTTCCAGCAAAGCAGTCTCCTTTTTTAATACTTTCAATATCTCAGTTGATTTTACATAATCTCCCTGTTTAGTTGTTTGGCTATAGCTGTCAAAAGTCTTTTCAATTTTTGCTAAATCTTCCTCTAACTTGTCAATACTAGGACCATAGGAAAAGTTCTTTGCAAGTAGTGTTTTACGAATATTTTGATATTTTTGCTCTAATTGCTTTATTCTCTTTTGGTGTTCTAAATTACTTTTCTTAAACTCTTGCAAATTTTGCTTTGTTTCTTTTTCTAATTTAGTTGCAGTCTCAAGTTTAGTATTAAGTAAATTTAACTCTCTTCTAACTTCAAAAAAGCGATAATGTCCATTCGCGTCTACCAATTCTGTCAAATGTTCGGATATCTGAGGCAATTTATGATTGACCATATATAAATAATTTTGCTTCGTCTCCTCAAACTGTGTGAGCGACTCACCAGATAACTTGATTTTTTCTGTGCTGAGGATCTCTTTATGTACCGAAGACTCAACAAGCTTATTGACTTGCTCCTTCTTCACCGCAATTTCGGAGGCATTTTTCCGTTGCAAATAAAAAAAGGAAAAATAGACCACCACTGCGACTATTACAATTGCGCTCAAAACTAACGTCATCAAGTCCTCACTCCTATGTAAATACACTTTTTGTCTTCTATCGGCAAGAACTAATATTTTACCACCTATTAAAAACTTGCCTAATTAATCGTTTCAATCTAAAATCTATTTAATTATATCATAGTTATATCAACTTACACAGAAATAGTATACTTGAATAGGAGTTTAAAAATGAAAAATACACTTTTAATTCAACAATTGGATTCATTATTAAAAAATGAAACAAATTTTGTTGCCAATTTAGCAAATACATCTGCTTTAATCTTCGAAAGTTTTCCCAACATTAACTGGGCTGGCTTTTATCTCTATGAACAAAAGAATGACGAATTGGTTCTTGGACCATTTCAAGGAAAAGTTGCATGCATGCACATCTCAATTGGTAAAGGTGTCTGTGGAACAGCCTTCCAAGAAGGAAAAACCTTAGTGGTTGCCAATGTCTTGGAATTTCCAGGTCACATTGCCTGTGACGCAGCGAGTCGTTCAGAAATAGTTGTTCCACTAATTAAGAATGGTAAAAAAATTGGGGTACTAGATATTGATTCTCCTAATGAAAATCGTTTTACAGAAGCTGACCGCTTGACATTAAATTCTTTAGTTACCACCTTACTTGATCATTGTGACTTACTTGACTAATGATCGATTTTTAGATATACTGTTTCCTGTGTAAAATATGCAGCAGTCTGCGGTAAGCTCGTCAACAGTTCGTTGCCCTATTTGGTTCAGTCAGTACCTCTTCGGCTGCAAGAGTGAACGCTGCAAAACAAACTGCACGAATACTAAGTAGACAGCCTATTTTACTCCAAAAAAATTATTGGAGGAACTTTTTTATGTCTCGTTATACAGGTCCAAGTTGGAAAGTATCACGTCGTTTAGGTATTTCATTGACTGGTACAGGTAAAGAATTAGCACGTCGTCCATATGCTCCAGGACAACACGGTCAAAACAACCGTCGTAAATTATCTGAATATGGTTTGCAATTACGCGAAAAACAAAAGCTTCGCATGATTTATGGCCTTTCAGAACGTCAATTCTCAAACCTTTTCAAGCGTGCTGGCAAGATTCGTCAAGGTCGTCATGGTGACAACTTCATGATTTTGTTGGAACAACGTTTGGATAATGTTGTTTACCGTTTAGGTTTAGCTACAACTCGTCGTCAATCACGTCAGTTGGTAAACCATGGTCACATTACAGTTAATGGCAAGCGTGTTGATATTCCTTCATACGAAGTTTCTGTAGGTGATGTAATTTCATTGCGTGAAAAATCAAAGAACTTGCAAATTGTTAAAGACGCTCTTGAAGCAATTGTTGGTCGTCCACAATTTGTAACTTTTGATGAGAACAAGCTTGAAGGTTCATTAGTTCGTTTACCAGAACGTGAAGAACTTGAAGCTGAAGTTGATGAAGCTCTTATCGTTGAATACTACAACAAACTTTAATAACCGACTTCTTGTCAGTTTAGCCAGATTCTTTTATGAATCTGGTTTTTTTAATCCCTTCAAAACAGTAACCGAAACATGATACAATGTTATACTTTATTTATAAAATGTATGAAAGGAGATAGCTTATGCTAAAGCCCCTAGCCTACCGCATGCGCCCTAAGAATATTGAAGAAGTTGTCGGTCAACAAAATCTAGTTGGTCCAGGTAAAATCATCAGACGAATGGTCGATGCCAAATTGCTCTCTTCAATGATTCTCTACGGCCCCCCTGGAACAGGAAAAACGAGTATTGCCAGTGCTATCGCTGGTTCAACAAAATATGCTTTTAGAATGCTTAATGCCGCGACTGATTCAAAAAAAGAATTAGAAGTGGTCGCTGAAGAAGCAAAGATGAGTGGTACAGTTATCCTCTTACTTGACGAAATTCATCGTCTTACTAAACCAAAACAGGATTTTTTATTACCTCATCTTGAAAGTGGCCGGATTATCTTAATTGGTGCAACAACAGAAAATCCTTATATCGCAATCAACCCGGCCATAAGAAGCCGTACACAAATATTTGAGGTTAAACCTCTAACAGAAGATGACATTAAGATTGCCATTGAGCGTGCATTATCCGATAAAACTAACGGTCTAGGATCATATAATGTGGCCTTAACTTCTGATGCATCGACTCACCTTTGTCGTGCTACAAACGGAGATCTGCGTAGTGCTTTAAATGCCCTCGAATTAGCTGTTAGATCAACTACGCCAGAAAATGGAAGTCAAGAAATAAAGATTTCTTTACCCATTATTGAGGAATGCTTACAGCACAAAGCTCTCGTACAAGATAAAGATGGAGATGCGCATTACGATGTAATCTCCGCCTTTCAAAAATCCATTCGTGGTTCTGATACGGACGCCGCACTTCATTACCTTGCACGTTTGCTAGCTTCCGGTGACTTAATCAGTGTTAATCGCAGGCTCTTAACAATTGCATATGAAGACATTGGACTAGCGAATCCTCCTGCAGCTGCAAGAACTGTTGATGCTGTGACTGCAGCTGAAAAAATTGGCTTGCCTGAAGCTCGAATTCCTTTAGCGGTTGCAGTAATTGATCTTTGTCTATCACCTAAATCCAATTCTGCGATAAACGCCATTGACGGAGCACTCGCAGACATTAATCGCGGTGGCTATGGTGATGTTCCGGCACACCTAAAAGATGCACATTATCAAGGTGCTAAAATACTTGGTCATGGAACTGATTATCTGTATCCTCATGATTATCCTCACGATTGGATTCCACAACAATATCTACCAAATCCAATCAAGAATAAGAGCTACTATGAGCCAAAAGATAATGGGCGCTATGAAACCGTGTTAAAGGAACAGTATGCACGTTTAAAAAAGATGCAAAAAAGCAAAAAGTAACCGTTAACATTTGAAAAAAGCAGAATAGTATGCTAAGATGTAAACATAATCTGAAATGTACGCGTTGTCTCATAATGTAAGGTTGACCGAACACTTATATACCTTGGCTTTTGAAATATTTTGTGGATAACATGCCTATTTTAAGTAGGAAGTTAGAAGCTAAATTATCAAAAACCACCTGCTTGTTTGCGGGTTCAACTACAGAGACGATTAACGGCATTAGACGGATTCCAAAGTTTATTCTTTGGACGGAAGGGTTGTACTGAGACATTTGTTTTGGTGCAGCCCTTTCCATTTATGCTTGTCAATTTCCTTAAGACTAAGAAAATTGACAGTACACAATATTATTGTTCTGTGAGGAATTGTGATGATAAATACAATCATAAGTTTATTCGTATTCTTACTTGGAATATTGCTTCTTTTTATTGGCTTGTACTTGTTAAAACACAAGAACAAACCATTTATGCTTTTTCATCCCGAGAAACATAGAGATTTAAGAATTATTATTCAAATCACTGGGACAACGTTAATATTTCTCGCCTTTTTAACCTTTGTAAGTCTCCTACTCAATAATCAATTATTCTTATCAATTATCCTAATTCTTGATGTAGCAATCATTCCAATTCTACCCGTTTTGATGTTAAGCTATATTGAGAAATAATTCACTATTATTCATCATTTTTCTTTAAAATTCTAAAAAAATGCAGTAAAATGTAAGTGAAAGATGAAAGGGTGATTTGTATGTTACAACAATATAAAAATATTCTAGTACCTGTCGACGGATCAAAAGAAGCTGAATTGGCATTCAAAAAAGCCGTCGCTGTTGCAAAGAGAAATGGTAAAGAAGCACACTTAGAGTTACTTCATGTTGTTGATACACGTGCCTTCCAAAATATTTCGAGTTATGATGCCAGCATGGTAGACGAAGTTGTTGAGACTGCCAAGAAAAAGATCGAAAGTTATATCAATGAGGCTAAAGCTGACGGTGTTGAAAATATATCTTATTCGATCGAATATGGTGCACCAAAAACAATTATCGCTAAGGACAAACCTACCGAATTAGAAACTGATTTAATTATGATTGGTGCTACTGGTTTGAATACAGTTGAACGTTTACTTTTGGGCTCAGTTACAGAGTATGTTACGAGAACTGCAAGTTGTGATGTTCTTGTTGTTCGGACAGATTTGGACAATAAGCAACCTGAAGAATAAAGTTAATTAGTTGAAAAAGAGAGGACCTGGGTCAAAGTTAAATTTTGATCTAGGCCCTCTCTTTATTACGAATAAACGTGTTTCATAAGTTAAAACCTTCTCACTTAAATAGTCATAGCTTTACTAAGAAACTTTGCTTACCCCCGACTCTTTTTTATCTCACAATTTGTTAAATGGTCATCAACCATCCCTATAGACTGCATAAATGAATAAACTATCGTTGGTCCGACAAAGGCAAAACCAAGTTTTTTCATATCCTTTGCAATTTTTTGCGAGAGCGCTGTTTGTGCTGGTACTTGTTCACCAAATTCCCAATGATTAACAATTTGTTTATTCCCGATAAAATTCCATAGGTATTCGCCAAAGTCGAATTCTGTGTTTTTCTTTAATTCAAGCAAAGTTTGAGCATTTCTTATAATTGCCCGAATTTTTCGTTGATTACGAATAATTTCTTTGTTGCTCATTAAGTTTTGAACATCCGCTTCTGTCATTTCTGCAATTTTTTTTACTTCAAAATCATAAAAAGCAGTTTTAAAACCTGCCCGTTTTTTTAGAATAACTTCCCACTTCAGCCCAGCCTGCATTATTTCAAGTGAAAGCATCTCAAAAAGGATTCTCTCTTCTTTTTTTGGCACGCCCCACTCCTTATCATGATACGCCATCAACAAGTCGTTCCCCATTGCCCATGAACATCTCATCAAACTCCTCCTTTATTATGTAAATAATATACGCAAAAAATTTATTACCCTTAACATAAAATTAAAAGAGATGTTCCAAAATAAATTTTTTGGTACACCCCTTTAATCAGCTTATTCTATTAAAAATAGTCACTAATATTGGTTATGAATCATCTGATCATTTTCCATAATAAACTATTTATTAGTAATATCTACTTCTTTTCAGGTAATTTTTCTTCACCAAGATCTACAAAATCATAATGAAGTTTTGCATTATCATTAAATTCAGTAATTGCTAATTCAATTAGCTGGTCAATCAAATCACTATAGTCAATTCCTGATACGGCCCATAATTGTGGATACAACGAAATGTTCGTGAAGCCAGGTAAGGTATTAACTTCACCAAAATAGGGTACGTTATTACTGTCAACCAAGAAATCCATTCTTGCTAGACCACGATTACCCAACACACGAAAAGCATCTAATGACATTTGCTTGATTTCTGCTGTTAAGTCCTCTGGTAATTCTACTGGCATCTCAAACTCAACACCTGAGGCATCCACAAACTTATTGTTATAGTCATAGAAGACATCATCATCAGGTATCTTAATTGCTCCAAGTTTTGAAGCCTTTGCATTACGATTACCTAATACTGAACATTCTACTTCGCGCGGATGATCAATTGCTTCTTCAACGAGCAACTTAAAATCATAATGGAATCCTTCTTTAACAGCCTTATCAAATTCATCTTTGTTCTCAACTTTATAAATTCCAACTGAAGAACCTTGACGAGCTGGCTTAACAAACATTGTTGTTCCAAGCTTCTTGCTACAGTTCTCATAAGTATATTGAGTTTGATTTTCTGGAGTAACTACAACATACTTTGTATTGCGGATACCATGAAGAGTCAATAATTGCTTCGTCAAATCTTTATCAAAAGAAACACCTGAAGATGCAACTCCGCTACCAATCCAAGGCTTGTTCAATAATCTAAATAAGCCTTGCACTGTACCATCTTCTCCCATATTGCCATGAATAACTGGGTAGAAAACATCAATATTTTTAACTTCAGAAATATTTTGAATATTTGCAAGTGGGTTAGAAAAATCAATATTCGCAGTTGCTTCTGCAACAACTGTATCTTCATCTTCCCCATCAAAAATTCTCATTGAATCTTTGTTTCCTAAAAGATAGCCATTTTTTGTGAACATAAATACAGATACATCATACTTATCTTTATCCATTCCGTCATAAATGTTATGTGCTGAGCGCTTTGAAACAGCATGCTCTGATGAGTTACCTCCAAAAAACAATGCAATGTGTAATTTCTTTTTTTCCATGAAAATTCCCATTCCTATTCAGTTATCTTATTATACGGTTTTCTATCATACGATGTTATAAAACTTATGATATTGAAAATGCTTTAATATCTTATAAAATATTACCATGATTAGCTCGTTTTGTCAGTTGAAAACATCAATTCATCACTTAAAAATATTTTTTTAACAAAAGTACGCGCTGAAAATCTCACCTCAATACTGCTTAAAAATAAGCAAAAAGTATTTTCATCTAATTTTACTGGCTATTTTTTTTCTCGTAAAAAGATTTTTAATTACCTATTATTTACACAACCTTTCTTTAAAAAAAAGTAAAAAATTGTTAATATTAAATAAGAAACTAAATATTGAGGTGAATCTTGTGGCAAAAAAACTATACGGCATCATTTATATGACTCCCAGACAAACTAAGCTCTCTATTGTGGATTTAAATGACTTCTCAGTTATAGAAGAAGTCACATCTAACTTTTACAGTAACCACACTTATGAATATCAACATAATATACAAGCCATTACAAAATCCCTTAATGGTTTCTTACTTATTCTAAAAGAATACGGTGTTAAAAATTACCGCTTTTGGGGTAATCAACAACCCTTAGATGAAATTAGTGCACGTTACTTAGGTGAACAAATCTATGTTCGAACAACCTTGCGAATTCATTGGCTAAATACAAGCCAATTAACCTACTATAAGGCTGTAGCAATTGTGACACACTTAGATAATTTTAAAAAAATTAGTTCGTCCCTAACATTCTTGTTAAGTCTTGGTTCAGAACGTGTTTCCCTATCTCAATTCAATAATCAAAAATTCGCCTCTACTTGGAATGTCGATCTAGGATCTGCTCAACTCTATGATGTTAATAGGACATTAAAGCCTACCACGAATAGTTCAATGACTGTCCTTGACGATTATATCGACAGTAAGCTTGAACATCTTAAACATGTTTTCGCAAACCAAAAAATATCTTCTAATTTAATTTTACAAGATTCATTGATCATTAATAAAAAGTTCATTCCAGTTGATCAGACTTCATATGCCATGCCGCTTGAAGAGTTCAAAAAACTTTATCAAAAAGTCACCAATGCTTCTGACCAATTTTTAATGGATTTTTTTAAAGTTGATGAAAATGAGATAACAAGTATTACCTCATATTTCTTGCTGTTAAACAAAATCATTAGATTAATTAAAGCACAAAATATTATTTTAACTGATATCACAGTTTCTGATGGACTTGCAATTGATCGTGCCCAAAGGACGGGATTAAAAAAACAGAATTTCGATGAATTGATCCTAACTACAGCAGAAAATATGGCTACACGTTATCTTACAAGTAAATCACATAGAGAAAATGTTACTATGATTGCTTTACATCTTTTTGATCAATTAAAAAAATTACATCATCTTGGTAAAAGAGAGCGTCTCTTACTGCAAGTATCCTGCATCCTTGCCGATATTGGTAATTACATTAACCAGCAAGGACACTATAACCATTCTGCATATATTTTACAATCTACAAAAGTACTCGGTCTATCAAATACTGAAAACTTGATTATCGCTGAAATTGCACGTTATCATAGTAGTGAATCACCATCTTCAAGTGCAACTCATTTCAAACAACTAGATCCAGAAGTTCAAATGAAAGTTGCAAAATTATCTTCTTTTTTGCGCATTGCTGATTCTTTAGATGATTCACGCGAAGAAAAAATTCAAAAAATATCAATATCACTACGCGAAACGGAATTGATTATTTTTGCATATTCAAACCAAAATATTGCCTTGGAACAATGGTCCTTCACCAACAAAGCCGAACTTTTTGAAAAAGTATTTGGTCTAAAAGCAATACTAAAACAACGGAGGCAATTACAATGAGTAAATTTGACAAGCAAGATTATTTTAAAAATCGTGAATTAAGCTGGTTGGAATTTAATGAGCGCGTACTTGAAGAAGCGCGTGAACCAGAAAATCCATTACTTGAACGTGCAAATTTTCTTGGGATTACACAAAGCAATGTTGATGAGTTCTTCATGGTTAGAGTTGCTTCACTGAATAAAATGTATTCTGTAAATATTGAAACTACTGATGCTTCTGGAATGACACCTAAAGAACAAATTGATAAGATCAACGAAAAAGAACAAGAAATGGTTATACGACGCTATACGACATACAATCGCTCAATTATTCCACAACTAGAGAAAAATAATATTAAACTAATCACAGCTTCTGAAACTACTGAGGAACAATATAAATTTATTCATCGTTATTTTAATGACGAATTATATCCCGTACTAACACCTTTGGCTGATGATTCTTCACGCCCATTTCCCTTCATCAGCAATAATTCGCTGAACATTGCCGTACGTCTTCATGAGACGGATAACAAAAAAAATCGACGCTTCGCAACGGTCAGAATTCCTGATGTTTTTACAAGAATTATCCGACTCCCATATGAAGAGAATTCATTTATTCTACTTGAAGATATTATTAAAGAATTCATTGGCACTCTTTTCATTGGGTATAAGGTCAGTGATGCTGCAACTTATCGTGTCATTCGTGATATGGACTTAGATGTTGCCGAGGAGGATACTTCTGACTTACTTCGGGAAGTTCAAAAACAATTAAAGAAACGTGAGCACGGAGGCGTCATGCGCTTAGAAATCGAAAGCTCAATGCACAATCGTCTAAAATCAAGATTAATTGAAACTTTGGATGTCGACAAAAAAGCGGTTTACGAAATTAATGGTCCAATTGACCTGACATTCTTAAAAAAATTACCTGGATTAATTGAAGGCCATCCAGAATTGAGATATTCAAAATTCAAACCATTTGTTGATCCTGCTCTAGCAAATAACAAAAACTTCTTTACACAAATTAGAAAAAAAGATTTCTTCATGCACCATCCCTATGATTCTTTCAGTTCTGTCGTGAACTTCATTGGTCAGGCTGCAACTGATCCAAATGTATTGGCAATCAAAATGACTCTCTATCGTGTTTCTGGCAAATCTCCAATTATCAATTATCTTGGACTAGCCGCACAACATGGTAAGCAAGTCACTGTTCTCGTTGAGGTAAAAGCTCGTTTTGATGAAGAAAACAATGTTCGTTGGGCTAAACAACTTGAAAAAATGGGGTGCCATGTTATTTATGGACTTGTCGGATTAAAGACGCATTGCAAGATTGCCCTAGTCATTCGTCATGATGACGATGGTATCCGTAGATACATTCACCTTGGTACCGGTAACTACAATGATGTAACAGCAAATTTCTACACCGATATGGGGATTATCACAGCTGATGGGGACATCGGAATTGATGCTTCTAATTTATTTAACATGCTTTCAGGATATTCAGAACCACCCTATTTCCATAAATTGCATATTTCTCCCAAACGTATCCGTTCTTTTATTGATAAGAAAATTGATAATGAAATCATGGCCGCAAAAGCTGGTCACAAAGCTGTTATCAAAATGAAGATGAACTCCTTATCTGATCAAAAAATTATTGAACATCTATATGAAGCTTCAGCTGCTGGAGTTAAGATTCAATTAATTATTCGGGGAATATGTTGTCTAAAAACAGACATTCCAGGTGTCAGCGACAACATTGAAGTCCATTCAATTGTTGGCCGTTTTCTTGAACATAGCCGCATTTATTACTTCTATAACGAAGGAAATGAAGATGTTTATCTTTCCAGTGCCGATATGATGACAAGAAATCTTAATCGAAGAGTTGAGTTGTTATTTCCAGCACTAGATGACAAGATTAAACACAAAATCATTTCAATTTTTGGGACGATGTGGGATGATAATATGAAGACGCGAATACTGCAAGGTGACATTTTTACACATTTAGACCGTCGCGGTCATACACGTCTGGATGTCCAAGAGTATTTTGTAACAGAAGCAGAACAAAAAAATCAACTACTACTAGATCGACAACGTGCAGAAAAAAGAAATGCTTCAACTTTTATTCCGATGACTCATCATGACGATTCTCCACGACTTCCTGGTAGTGACAAGGAGGAATAAAGAAATGATTAACTTTGCGGTGATTGATCTTGGATCTAATTCGGTTAGAATGACTATCACTCAAATCAAAGATGATGGTACAACCAAGGTTACTCATCAATTAAAAGAGATGGTACGTCTTTCCGAAGATATGGGTGCAGAAAAAGTTCTGCAAGAAGAACCTATCAAGCGAACCCTTGAGGCACTCAAAAATTTCGAGGAAGTCTATGAAAACCTCCCTCATCTCCATATTGAAGCTTTAGCAACAGCCGCTGTAAGGGCTGCAACTAATCAAGCTGAATTCTTACAGCTTGTAAAAAAGAAGGTTGGCATTGATTTTGAAGTAATCACTGGTGAACGTGAAGCTTACCTCGATTTTTTGGGAGTAACTCGAACTCTTGATGTAGGTGAAGAATGTCTAATTATGGATACCGGTGGTGCAAGTACTGAATTAATTTTAGTAAAACAAAATCAGGTATCTCACTTAATAAGTTTACCGCTCGGTTCTGTAACTATTTCTCAAGCTTTCAACCTTGATGACAAGATCAAAGCGTCCGATTTGTTTCTTGCAATGACTGATGTGGAAAAAGCCCTAACCGATATTGATTGGCTTGTAGATGCTCACAAGACTAAGCTTGTGGTTTTAGGTGGAAGCAATCGTACCCTAGCAAAGATTGCTCGTCGCAAAATTGATGCTGAAAATCCGCCAGATATCCATGGATTTACACTAAGCAGTGATGCTGCCTTTGATATTTTTGCCGAACTTGTAGATTTGGATAAAAGTGAGCGTGAAAAGATTCCTGGACTTGCAAAGGCTCGTGCCGATGTTATTGTAGGTGGACTTACACCAATTTCTATAATTATGCGAACACTACATATTCCTCAAATATTATTTTCAAATCATGGACTACGTGAGGGTGCACTTTTCGATTTTATGGATAAACAGCAATAATAATATTTTTATTTTTGATATATATTAAAACTAGCGACACCCAATAATTAGATTAAAAATCTAACTATTGGGTGTCGCTTGTTTTCCCTCAATGACTAACTTTATCTCATCGATTCAATTAAGAATCAGCACTCTTTTTTTCACAAAGAACAAGAAAACGCTCCTCAATCTGCTTAGAAGATAGATGTAATTCAACAACACCAAATTTCAAGAAAATATGCCAAGCATGTTGAAACGAGCTGGATTGATGTTCAAAATAGCTTTGATTAAGTAATTTTTGCAAAATTAAATAAATTTTCGCAAATGACTGTGTTTTCCACTTATCTTCAAGTTCATGCAATTTTTCATCAGAGATTAATAACAGATATGTCCATTTTTTATCATTGGCAATCTGAAAAAAAGGAATCAATGCTTTACAATACAAAGTTAAGATTTCATCGGAATTGTCATCAATCTTGTCGATAGTAACAGCCTTCTTAAAAAGAAGACTTGCGCAATAATTCAGTTCCAAATAGGCATTCATTAGCTTATTAGGAGGAATTCTTTGCTCCATCCGATAACCCTGATCGATTTCACGGAAACGTACTGTATCCGTTAATTTTTTAATATCCATTTTTTAAAAAACCTCATATTTATCTAATTAAAATAAAGTACATCCGATTGTATTTCTAATGCATTTAAATTCTCAAGATACCATGTTCTCAAGAATTCATACCTTAACAATACATCAAACCAAGCGACTTCATGTTGTTGGTCATAAACTTGGATAACCCAGCCCAAATCAAGATTCTCTTCATAATTGTGTTGTTCGAATAATTCAATAACAATTCCATTATCAAGTCTAAGAATAGGTGAACTGTTCTCTCCTAATTCAAGCATTCTACCACCATTCGCAGCTTCAACAAATAATCGATCAATAATCGAACTTGGAAGATTTGAATCTGCCAATTGGTAAACGGCGCTATTTGAGGGATCAAGTAGTGTAAGGTCAACATCGAAGCCGTAATCCTTCTTCAAAAAATTACCAATATCCAGTAAGTAATTCTCGAAGCCTTTAATGGAATCTTGTCCAATTCTATCATGATACTCAACTAGTAATAATTGTGTTACTGCCCTACTATTGAATCTCAGAACGTGTTTCTCCAAATTCAGATAAAATAACGCTTCACCAGTTGTTTTTTCTGTGTAGTAGGCACCACCTTGAACAGTACTCTCTAATTTAAAAATAAAATATCCAGCTGAATTAATTCCTGGAAACTCATGGTAAAGTTCTTTATATTGATCAGAAGACTGTAAAATCACACGTTCTCTGTCATGTAATGCCATTAGACGATTAATGAAGATTAAATAAAAATCAGATTGACTATACTGTTGTGGGAAAGTTAGATATGCAGTATCCAATTGATATGTACTCAACGCCCGGGCTGATGCAAATAATTCATCAGCATGGGTTGTCGTAATCAATTGATCTAGTAACTTAGTAAAACTATACCCATTCTCAAGACCATCTTTTAGTTGATTATTATAAGATATTAACCGACCTGCTGTACTCAAGGTTGTAGCACTCTCGGTTGGTTCAATATCTGAATTATTATGTGGTTTAAAAACTTCGGTTGGTTTTTCATACTCTTTACTCATTCGTATTCATCCTCCCGTTTGTCGCTATTAAATCAGCAATATAATCACGATACAAGGATTCACAGCATGCTTCAAAAGCATCAAAACTACCAAATTTAGCAATGATACTTTGCTTTTCATAACCAATCAATGTATCTTCCTTTGATAACTCAAGTACCTTCTTCTCGTTATCTTTGATTAACCGATATGCATCCTGTGCTTTTTCATCCTGCTCAGTCAAGTTAGAAAGTTGATTAATGAGTTGTTGTTTGGCTTCTTTTGCTTTTGAAGCTTCCCAAGGCATTACCTTTTCCTGTGCAGATTTCTTCAACTGCAATCTGGTTTTCTCTTTTTCTTCATCCCTTTGAGCCTGAGAATCAATCAGTGCTTGTAACTGATCGGCTTGACTTGATAACATACTGATTTTATCACTATTCAATCGTTTACTTTGTCCGTCTAGTTCAAACGCCCGTCTTAATTTTTCATATTCAATGTCATCAAAATTGAATTTGACCTTAATAACGTCCAATTCACCAAAAAGCCGACGATCCCACCAGTTACCAAAATAAAACTGAAATTTTCCTAGATCAATTTGTTCGAAGTAAAAAAAAGGATAGGTTTCTGCCAAGAAAGCTAACAGGTTGGTGCTCAAATATTGACTTAATTTAGCTGCGATGTCACTTACAAGTTTCTCATTGTCAGTATCCGCACTGCCATGTCTTGCTTTGATAATTTGCTCTGAATAGCGATCACCATCAATTAATTGGTATACTAAGCGATCATCTTTATTATCTATCGCTGTTGCTAACGTTTGTAAATATCTAATCTTATTAGCAAGAGCCTTTGAGAGTTCTTGTTTTGCTTGCACGTACTCTCCGTCACTCACTGTCTTACTAGTTTCCAAAATAATCTCCCCTTATACTTATAATTTCTGTTTATAATTCATATTGTTCATTAGTTTTAATAAAATCAAACAAGTTCATTATAGCATTCTAATGATAAATCCCCCAACATATGGGGTTCATCGACCTAAATATTTTCGCTTATAATCTTGAACACCCATTAACAAAAAGTCAGAATTATCTTCTTGATAATCAAGTTCAATATTCTCTATATCAAAAATATGACTCTCAAAGAATTTTTCATATTCTGAAACTGAGACTGCTTGCCGCTTATTTAATATTGACTGATAATCAACTCCCGCAAGCCCCTCTTGATAATTAGGTTGTAAAATGCCCGTAAAAAACTCAGCTTGTGCCCCTGAACCATAACTGAATAATCCAATTCTTTGTCCACTTCTAATAGAATCACTATTAACAATCAATGACAAGAAACTCAAATAAAGGGACCCTGTATAGAGGTTTCCAACTTCACGGTTGAACTGCCTTGCATATTCAAATTCTCTGGTTAGACGCGTACTATCATCAACTGAGGCATCTTGAAGAATTTGTCTAAGTCCTTTTAGCCCCATCTTGGTATATGGCAGATGGAAAAGTAACGCACCATAATCTTGTAATTTAAATCCTGTTTTTTTGAATTGCTCATCCCAGACATTTCTTAAGAAATCAAGATATATTCCTGAAGAATATTTTCCGTCTACCAAAGCTTTTGAATGTCCAAGTGGCCGCCAAAAGTCCATAATGTTTTCCGCGTAGGCAGCAGTCGGATTTTCTAATTCAAGAATCTTTGGATTACTGCTAACAAGCATTGCAATCGCTCCACCGCCCTGTGTTGGTTCGCCCGGAGTCTTAATCCCATAGCGTGCATTGTCAGCCCCAATTACTAGAACCTTACTCTCAGGGTTTAGGGCTATATACCCCTTAGCCAGTTGTAATGCAGCAGTTGCCCCATAACAAGCTTGCTTCACTTCAATTGTTCGCACATTTGGCAGAATTCCTAACAAATCGGCTAAATATACTGCCGCACTTTTTGAATTATCTATCCCAGATTCTGTTGCAAAAATAACATAGCTTATGTTTTTTTTATCTTCCTCGCTAATAATTCTTTTTGCTGCGGTCGCAGCCATTGTTACCACATCTTGCGTAGGTCTAATTACCGCCATTTTAGCTTGCCCGATTCCAATCAGATATTTGTTAGGATCTTCTTGCCGCGCATTTGCTAAATCCACCATGTCTAGATATAAATCAGATGTGGCAAAACCAATTTTATCAATCCCAATTTTCATTAGTTCCACTCCTTGCTTTCTGATAGCTATTAACTCAATGATACACGAAAAGAAGCTTCTAATGGTGAAATTCCATTAGAAACTTCTATAAAAATTATCTGTAGCGCATTTTTCAAAAACATTACAATAGTTAAAGAGATTCTCTACTAATAATTCAAACTCAGGCAACAAATATTCTACTTTTTTGTGTGCTCAGTAAATTTTATTTAACCTCTTGGTAACATCTTTCAATATATGTGGCTTTTGCCAGAAAAATCCTTGTTGCATAATAAGACCACTAGATACCAGATCCTTGGCAGTAATCTCATTGTCAATCCCCTCAACAACGAACTCAAAATCATATTTTCTAGCCAGATTAAACCATGCCTCTAAAAACTTGTAGGTTACATCGCTTCTTAATCCTCTAAAAGCAACTAAAGAAATCTTCAACCTGTCAATATCTTGTAGATTGTTAGCCACAAATTGCAACGAATTTTGTCCAGTACCGATATCATCAACAACCGTCTTAAAACCCATTTTTTTCAACACAGAAAGTGGTGTTTTCTTAAAAAACTCGTCTTGGGTTGCAAATTCATCGTTGAGTGGAATTGATTCAGTAATCTCAATGCCAATTCTATTACATTCATTTGAAATGCTATTTATGAACATCCAAGTTTTTGCGTACTTAAACTGTTGCGGATCAATATTGATATCAAATTTATAATCCGGGAACTTCTGTAACAGGTACCTAAATTCTTTTTCGAACCACTCAATAAAAATATCATTGTAACCCTCATATTCGATCAACTTTCTAAAAGCGTCAAAAGGGAACCTATCATTTCTTCTAGAACGAATCAAAACTTCATAGTCAACAACCGATTCAATCAATTCGTTTGTTTGAATTCTTATAATAGGTTGACAAACTAAATAAAACTGTTTCAATTCGTCTACTATACAAACATCATATTCTGTCATTTGACCATTCCTTTAAGAGATATAATTATAAAATCAGCGGTCCAGCGTAACTTTTATTGTTATCTCACTAAAAATCTGTACAACCTATTTGCTTTTAAAAATTGAAAAGGTATTCCTTACATAATAGTATTATATACATAAATTCATCCAGATGAATAATTATTAATTTAAAGTCAGATAAACATTTAAGTCGCTTTATTTACTATCGGAAGTAAAATAAAATTTTAAATACCTTAAGAATGATTATCTGTAATAAATTATATCTACAGCAACCTCAACTTTACTTAATTATATTGCCCAGAATAACCCCTAAGAAAGATAAAGCAATTCCAACTAAATAACTTGTTCCTGCATACCACCATGCATATATACATTTTCGACTTCTAACTAGTCCCAAGATTTCCGTATTCATTGTTGAAAAAGTTGTAAACCCACCAAGGATACCAACACCTATTATTAAGTACGCAACTTTGATGGTAGCTAACCCATATAACATTCCTAGCAAAAATGAACCCGATAAATTAATTAATAGTGTTGCAGTTGGCCAAATTGTCTGTGACTTCTTTTTAATTGCTGTAGTAACTAAATATCGTAAAATCGAACCCAATGCCGCTCCAAGTCCTACAAAATAAATCACATGCGATTCCCCCTCTTAATATTGCGTCCGCTTAACCTGCCTAACTTCATTCCGAAAAATGTGCTTAAATAGCCGCCAACTACGCTTATTATTAAATAAATTAATAAATATGTATGTGCATGTATTTCCGTAATTTTAACAGTATCCAAGCAAAAACTTGAAAAAGTTGTAAAAGAACCAATAAGTCCTGTTCCCAAACCAAGTGTAATCCAAGAAGCTGGTGTTTCTGATTCTAATAAGAAATATGTAAGAAATGCTAACAAGAAACACCCTAATATATTAACGATGATTGTGCCATTAAAATCAAACCAAACTCCAAGCAAATAACGAAGGATTCCACCAATAAATCCAAAAAAAGCTACACTTATAATATTTTTAAAATTCATTATTACTATCTCCTTACGGGTAAAATAAAATTAATCGTTAAACTTTGTTATTGCTATGACAATCATATTACGTGCTACAATAAAATAGTGTAACATAAGTTGGAAAAACTTGAGTCACAACTCGAAATTACAATCAGAGCGAGTACTTTGCTATGAGTAGACGGAGAATTTTGTCTTATGGAACACGCTTATACGAAATAATTAGCGAGACTGGGTCAAAATTCAATTTTTGGCACAGCCACATGAGGTGATATAATTTGAAAAAAATTGCAGTATACTGTGGAGCGTCAACGGGCGAAGATCCACATTTTAAGAAAGCTGCCTTTGAACTTGGCAAATGGATTGTTTCAAACAACTACGAACTAATCTATGGTGGTGGAAAATACGGACTGATGGGTATTTTAGCTAACTCTGTCTTAGAAAATGGCGGAAGAGTCACTGGTATATTACCGCAAAACTTATTTGATCGCAATGTTGCTTTATCTGGTATCACAAAATTAGAAGTCGTTGCAGACATGGCCTTACGTAAAAAGAGAATGATTGAATTAGCAGACGTTTGCATTGCTCTTCCTGGTGGAGTTGGTACTCTTGAAGAAATTGTTGAGGCCTATTCATGGACTCGTATCGGTGATAATTCAAGTCCTTGCATATTATTGAATATTAATCATTACTATGACTTGCTTGAACAATTCTTCAATCAGATGGTAACTACGAATTTTTTAAGTACTGCACACCTGAATAAGTTATGCTTTGCAGAAACATTGAGTGAGGTCACCGAATTTATCGATACATACTCTCCTCCAAAATTACGCAGTTATCAATAACTCAATCTTACTTTTAAAATTCTTCTAAAATAAAAAAAGCGCCCCTTCAACTGAAAGGGCGCTTGAGCGCGGTACCACCATTCTTCAGACCATACTGGTCCCTTAAAAATATCTAAGATATCAATTAATAACGGGTATCAACCGGATAATGGCTTGCTTCTATGCAACTAACTCACCATCTCAGACTTCTAAAGAACCATTATTCGCCTTCAGACTAGCATCGCTTTGCAGCTACCACGACTCTCTTGTGAAAATCCGAAGATTACTCATTCTCTCACAGTCAATATTAAGAATGATGTGATTTTACAATAAATAGTTAGTAAAATCAATATTGATTGCTTCTAATACCCCGTACTCAGATCAACAAGGTTGTGTAATTCTTCATTCGCCAGATATTTTTCAAGATTATCATCAAATAAAGGAAGAAAATTATCCTTAAAATGTGCCATTAACCCTGAAATATGTGGAGTCGCTATAATCTTAGATGAATGCCACAACGATGAATCTGGGTTAAGTGGTTCTTCTTCAAAAACATCTAGATATGCGCTCTTAATATAGTTATCAGCCAATAATTTTTTTAAATCTGAAGTAACTACAGAAGTGCCACGTCCGACATTAATAAAAGAATAACCTGAGTCAATTTTTTCCATTCGCTCTCTGTTAAAAAAACCGTTGGTAGCTCGAGTTCCTGGCATAATATTAATAACATAATCTGCAACATACTTATCTTTAGCTGATTCAAACTCAGCTATGCTGATAACTTCATCAAAATCAGTTACTAGGCTATTATCCATCCCATGCCGGTTTACCCCAATTGTTTTCATTCCAAAAAAGTGACAGTAACGTGCTATCTCCTTACCGATATTACCTGTTCCAAAAATCAATGCTGTCTGCTCGGAAGTCTCATAAACTTCTGGTTCATCCCAGACACCTGGATTCTTAATAACAGGTCTTAACCCTCTGTTTTCCATCAATAAATATGCTGCAACAGTCTCAGCGATATAGCGAGAATGCAACCCAGAAGCAGTTGTCAATTTAATTTTGCGTTTTGCAAACTCAGTTAACGGAAAATAATCAACACCTGCTGATTTTGATTGAACCCACTTAAGTTTTGTGCTTTTTAATAATTCATCTGCCTGAGAAATCTTCCATCCGAGAATAATTTCAGCATCCATGTAGTCGCTAGAATCGGTTGTAAATTCGACATTTGGATATTTAGTTCGCAAATATTCTAATTGAGTGTCTTTTAAACTCAGCAGTATAAGCGCCTTTTTCATTAAAAGTCCCTCCAAGCATTATTTTGCACTGCACAATTATATTAATTGCATATAACAATTTTCCCAATTGTGTGGTTAGTTTCAATCATTTTATGTGCCTTACGTAACGTGGCAGCATTAACGGTATGCAATACTTCTGTCACGGTTGATTTTAGAACACCATCATTTAGCATTCTTGAAATTTTCTCAAGGATCTCATGTTGTGAAATCATCTCGGGTAATTGATAGAAAGACTTGGTATACATCCATTCCCATGAAAAAGTCACACTTTTTGGCTTTAGCAACCCTAAGTCCAGTGGTTTTTGATTACCAGTAATTGATGTAATTCGCCCATTAGGTTTAATCATTTCTGCCATCTCTGTCCAGTGTCCATCTATATCACTAAGTTGCAGGATATAATCAACGCCTTCGATGCCCTTTGCCTTTAATTGTGTTGGCATATCAATTCTATGATTGATTGTGTCAACTGCACCATGTGCCAATGTCCAATGCACTGTCTCCTCCCTTGAGGCTGTGGCGATAACTTTAAGTCCCGCCCAAGCGGCAAGTTGAGTAGCAATTGATCCAACTCCGCCAGCACCATTGATAATCAAAATTGTTTTCTTTGCGTTTTCAATTTTGTTAGTCCTTGATATCTGGAGTTTCTCAAACAGTGCTTCCCAAGCCGTTAATGATGTCAGGGGCATCGCCACACTTTGTTGTTGTGTTAACTTTTTTGGTGCAAGTGCTACAAGCCGCTCATCAATTAACTGATAGTCTGCATTAGAACCTGGACGATCAATTGCTCCAGCATAAAAAACGCGTTCACCCTTTTCGAACAAACGAACTTCATCACCACAATCAACAACTTCGCCCAATGCATCCCACCCAAGAATTTTGGGATTATTCTGATCTATCTGTTCTTTTTCATTTTTACGAGTACTAATATCAACTGGATTTACAGCAATTGCTTCTATCTTAACTAATAAGTCGTGCCCCGTAGGAGTTGGCTTAACCGTTTTAAAATCAAACAGACTCTTCTCTTCAGATATTGGTAAATGTTCTGTATATCCAACAGCATTCATCATCTCAACCATAACTATCTGCACTTCCTTTTCAGTAACTATACCCTTATAGTGCAACTTTGACTACAATTTGGCAACTTTAATTGCATGAGTTTTTAACAAAAGAACTTTTCAATGCTCCGTCATTTGATAAACAACTCTGATTGTGCTGGAATAGTTTTTGCCAAAATTTTGCCACCCCTAATATTATAGAGAACCTCAGAATGCTTGTTTAACACATTGTAAAAGTCCGCTCCATTTAATAAAATACAGTTCGCTGGCAATCCTACTTTTATCCCATATTTTTCGCTGATATTCAATGTTTTAGCTGCATTATACGTTACATAATTATAGGACGCTTGCAGTTGCTCGTACCCCATTAATTGTGCAGCATATACACCCATGTGGACTGGATCTAACATATTTCCATCACCTAGAGGACTCCATGGATCTTGGACATCATCTTCACCAAAAGACACATTAATCCCTGCTTCTGATAATTCCTTCACGCGTGTTAGACCACGTCGTTTCGGATATGTATCAAAACGGCCACCTAGATGCATATTAACTAATGGATTGGAAACAAAGTTCATGTCTGCCATCTTCAATAATCTGAACAACTTATAAGTATATGCATCATTGTAAGAGCCCATGGCCGTTGTATGGCTTGCAGTTACACGATTTTTTAAACCTGACTCATATGCTAAAGTTGCGAGAACTTCAAGATTGCGCGTTGCTGGGTCATCAATCTCATCACAATGAACATCAATCAAAGTCCCATACTTCTCTGCCAGACTAACTAGATACTTGAGCGAGTCAGCCCCATAAAAATGGTTGAATTCATAATGAGGGATTCCACCAACAACATCTGCTCCTTCTTTAAGAGCCTGTTCCAACAATTCTTTTCCATTAGGAAATGACAAGATTCCCTCTTGTGGAAAGGCGACTAATTGCAAGTTAACAACATCTTTTAATTCTTCCCTAAGTTCTAATAATGCTTGTAGGGCAATTAAGTTGGGATCTGTAGTATCCACATGGCTACGAACATGTTGAATCCCGAATTTAATCTGACGATAGATTGTTTTTCGGGCGCGTTCCTTAACATCTTGAATCGTCAAACTTTTTTTGCGCTCAGACCAAATTCTAATTCCATCAAAAAGGGTTCCCGTCTGGTTCCATTCTGGCTGACCTGCTGTTAGCGTCGCATCCAAATGAATGTGTGAATCAATAAAAGGAGGTAACAGAAGATGACCTCCCCCATCAATTACTTCTTCATCTAATTTTGGCTTTAGATTTGCATCAATTTCAGTGAATTTGCCATCTTCAATTCGGATACTTTTTAATTCCTGCTCATTATCAATATGAACGTTACTAATTAGCATCTAATCTCTCCCTTTCTCAATAACCTTCATTAAGGCAAAGTATAATACTGCACTAAGCAGCATGTCGATAAATGTTGCTCCAACCGTGATACTTAAAAAGTTAATTTTCTGTAAAACAAAAAATAAGCCTGCTCCGATTACCCATGTGATTACCGCAATCCAGTTAATTCCACCACGATACCAATATATTCCATTTTGCTTTGTCAGTTCAGTTACCTTATATTCTTTTTTCTTCAAAAGATAGAAATCTACTATAATGATGCTAATAATCGGTCCAAGTACCATTCCAATATAATCAAGAAAAACAGTGAAGGCATTCAAAAAACTCCCCAAAATCATTGGAATGAAAGTTACAATTGTGGCTAACAACGCAACAATCCATAGAGAAACTTTTAGACTTAGTTTAGGAAAAACATTAGAAAGTGCAGAACCTGCTGCCATCAGATTAACTGCATTTGCGGTCATACTGGTTAAAATAATAACAAGTAATGCAATAATTCCGAGGCCTAACTTACTTGCGATAGCACTTGGATCAGAATTATTCGGATCATATGCGCCTGAAGAAACAGCAATACTGATTGTTGCAACTAGACCAATAAAGGCAAACCAAAGAACTCCCACCAATGCTCCAGCAAAAGGAACTACCGTTGAATCACTTTTCTTCTTCGTAAAACGTGTGAAATCGGCTCCTGCCGTTACCCACGCAAGGTTAAAAGCTGCAACTGTATCAATTGCTGATCCGCCATTCATCCTGAATTTGCTTGGCACATCCCACGCAGCAATCTGTTCAAGTGAGACAGTCTTGAAAACAACAATTGATTCCCAAAAAACAAAAATAAAGACAAGAATTATTCCGACACGTTCAATCAGTTGCACAGAACGAGAACCACTTGCAATACTGATAATATGTAAAACACTCATTACTGCAATTCCCAAGAACATCCCTGTGTTTCCACCAGGTTGACCGAATAGAGGCAACCCAATTAAATCATGTAAAAGATAACTGACAGATGTAGCCGCAATAAAGGTGTTAACTGCAGTCCATCCAATAAATTGTGTAAAATTAATCAATGATGGCAAGAAACTTCCGCGAATTCCAAACGATGCGCGACTGATTCCCATTGTTGAAACTCCAGTTTTATATCCAATAAATCCTATCAATGATAAGAAAACATATGATAGGGCTGATGAGAATACTAAAACATTCATTGCAGCAAAGAAGCCACACGCAGCAAGAACTCCCCCAATATACCAAGTACCATTGTTTGCATTGGCACCTACCCAGGTTGCAAACATATCCCACGATGATGTTCGGCGTTCCTCGATAGAAACACTCAAGATCTTTTCTTTGTCTTTATTCATTCCACTCTCTCCTCTTTCTCAATCTAATATTAAAGTATATTATAATATTCTTAGTTAGAGAAGATTTTTTGTGTAGATACCTAATTATTTCATTTCCCTACTAAGTCTCATTAGGTCATGAACAACGAAAGTATGCTATATAGTGATAATTTTGACTTATCAAATTCCTTTATTCATAACAATATAAAAAGAGATTAGCCAAAACTAAATTTTGATCCAATCTCTTCTATAATTATTTCGTATAAACATGTTCCATAGGTCAAAACTCTCCGTCTAACTTTGAATTGTTCATAGCAAAGTACCTTAAAAAAATTGGATATGCTAATGTGCTTTACTTTTCTATCTCTATAATATTTAATTCATTAATGAATGTTTGCGACCATATAAGAAGTAAAGTACCATACCAATTGCAAACCAGACAAGGAATCTTACCCAAGTCTCCCAGTTAAGCCCTGCAATTAAAACTAAACAAAAGATGATAGCAATAATTGGTGTCACAGGAACCCCTGGCGCGCGGAACCCACGATGAAGATCTGGTTGTGTTTTACGCATCCACAGAACCCCTGCGGAAACAAGAATAAAGGCTGTCAAAGTACCAATGTTTACAAGTTCTGACAAAATATTAAGGTTGATAAAACCTCCAGCAATAGCTGTGATGACACCAAAGAACCATGTTCCCTTAAATGGAGTCTTATACTTATCACTAACTTCTCCAAAGAACTTAGGAAATAATCCGTCACGTGACATTGAATAAGTAATTCTTGATTGACCATAGAGCTGAACCAAGATAACAGTTGTCATACCTAAGATAGCACCAATACTTACAATCACTGATAACCATGTTTGACCAGTTGAAGCAAGGACTGCCAAGATTGGAGCATTAAGGAACTTGTTGAATACAGTGTACTTAACAACCCCAGTCATAATCAATGTCATGATAATATAAAGTACTGTAGAAATCAAAAGTGACAACAAAATGCCGCGTGGTAGAGTCTTACTTGGATTAATTGTTTCTTCAGCACTTGATGCAACTGAATCAAAGCCAATAAAAGCAAAAAATACGATTGATGCAGCTGGAATAATTCCGGCCTTGGTCCCTGCATGTGTTGAGAACCAACCATATGGTGAAAATGGTACCCAGTTATGTGGTTTAATAAACCAAACAGTACAGATAATGAATAATACAATAACAGCAAGCTTCAAAATAACCATTGTGTCATTAACACGTTTGGTTGAATTAATCCCAATTGAGATAATCCATGTAATCAAGATAACTATCAAAAAGGCTGGTAAGTTGAATACTGTGTTGACACCCGGAGTTGTTCCTGCAGCAGCCGTCAAAACTGTTGGTATATGAATTCCCATATTATCCAACAAGTTAACAAAGTAGCCTGACCAACCAACTGAAACTGTTGCAGCACCCAATGCATATTCCAAAATCAAATCCCAACCAATAATAAAGGCAATAACTTCACCAAATGCTACGTAAGAATATGTATATGCTGATCCAGCAACAGGAGCAATCGATGCAAACTCTGCATAACACAAACCAGCAAATCCACAACAGATAGCAGCAATTAAAAATGATAGAGACAATGCAGGCCCTGCTGTTAGAGCACCTTTACCTGTTAAAACAAAAATCCCAGTACCAATAATGGCACCAATTCCTAGAAAAGTTAGATCCATAGTGCGCAGTGTACGTCTAAGGGGTGTTGCTCCACTTGTAAGCTCCGCTACACTCTTTTTTCTAAAAATACTACTCATATAAACATCACCTTTCATTTGATGTATTAATGATTTTATAATCATATTCTTAGAATGTCAATTTTATAACTACATTTCATGTACGATTTTATGACATATCAATGTTGTTTTACATTTTTTATTTTGTTTTCAAAAGTTAATTATCCTTTTTTTATACATTTTATCAATGTAAGCGCCACGCTTTCTTGCTTTCAAGAAATTTAATTTTATTTTTAAAAACTAGATTAACTTCTATTTTCATTCTACTTTTCTAACAAGACTAGGTTAGAAGTAAAGCATCATTCAATTGCTAATCTAGCAATATTCTTCGAAGGTTCGCTACCTTCCATATTAAGAAGAATAAAATTAAGTTGACACTTTCACCGCTCATTTCGTTTATATAGGTGTAAGCAGCTGCAGCACTTACAAAATAAAACTGGAGGTGTTTTACATGAGTAAAGCATGGGTTAAATCAAATATCGCAGTCACAGGCGTTAGTGAAGATGGCTCCGAGATCAAGCATTCTTTCAACAACTTGAAAGAGGGGCTAACAGAGGAGAAAATCACCACTTTTACCGCAATTTTGAATACTTTATTAGCTGATAAAATCTCAGAAACAAAACTCACTACCATCGAAACAGTTACAAAATAACTTTGAAGCTATCGCAACTAAAAATTAGGGGGAATTCGGATGAAGCAATTAGACATGGTTTTTGGAAGTCAATCTGGTAAGACAAAGAACCATTTTCGTCTTAGTTATGCTAACAACGATTTAGACAAGGAAGTCATTAAAAAAGCGATGAACGATTTGGCAGAACTTGGAATTTTTGTTAATAAAAACGGTGAAGAACTCTATACAACACCGATCTCTGCAAAATATGTTGAAACAACAAATACACCAATCTTCGAATAATCATATAAGAGCTGACATATAAGAATATTACAAAAAAGGCTGAATCAAAGATTAATTGATTCAGCCTCTTTATTTATCACGAATAAATGTATTTCGTAAGTCAATATTTCTGCTATGTTAGAATTCAAATTAATAATCAATTTTTCCCGGCTTATGGCATTACTTCCAAAATCCTCAGTATGCTTCAACCAGCAAGTAAAGAGCTAGTCCAAACGCCGCAAATGCAATTAGCGTTCTTAGTAAATGAATATTGACATGCCGCACAATAACCGGACCCACATAGCCCCCAGCCAACAATCCTACCCCCATTGGAATCACATAGTGCCATGCAATATGTGACTTAAAGATGAAAATACATGTTGCAGTTAAATTCCCTGCAAAGGTTATCACATTCTTCATTGCATTAACAATATGAAATTCTTCATCTGTAATTGCCGAGAGAATTGCAAGAAATAAAACACCCCCTGCAGCACCAAAATAGCCCGTGTATCCCCCAACTAAAATGATGCAAATTGAACTGGCAATCAATTTCAGTGGACTTTGCAAATCCCTTTCTTGCCTTAACTCACTACCACTAACCAATCTTTTCTTACGACTAGACGGTAACAGCAAAATACCTGCACCAAAGATAAAAAAAGGAACTACCTTTTCAAAAGATGCTGAAGGTAAATGTAATAACAGATAACTTCCACCTAAACTACCAATTAGCGATAAAGCAATAAAGAATGATAATCTCTTACAGTGTCCCTTCAATTCCTTGGATGAAGAAATCAATGACCCAATTCCCGAAAAAATCAAGGCTGTTGTATTGGTAACATTCGCAATTACTGGTGGCACACCAACGATTAGCAATGCCGGATAAGATACTAATGATGCTAATCCCGCAACAGATTGCATTAAACCGGCTAAAAAACCAGCAACTACTAAAAATATAATAATCCAAAGCATAATAAATTCTCGCCCTTCTCTCTCACATGTAAGAGACCTGTGTCATAAAATCAGCCTCTCATTACAACAATTCGCTATTATTAATACCGAAATTGCTAGTTGTGAAATATTATACTCTGAATAACTCTTCTTGCACAGAACTCACTGACACTCCTCTTGTCGTAAAGTTATCTCCCGTATTAATAACAACTCGCCCTTTACCTTCTTTTTTAGCTTGATAGAGTGCCGCATCTGCCGCTCTAACTGTTTCGTAAATTGTCGAAAATTTATTATTATCCGAAATTCCAGCAGAACAAGAGACACAGATCTCTTTTCCCGATTCTGTTTTATATCTATCTTCTCGTAAACCATTAATGAAATTATCTAGTTTTGCATTCACTTGATCAAGTGGCTTATCCTTAACCAAGATACAGAATTCCTCACCACCAAAACGATAGAGTGCCGCATTGGTTTCATTATTTATTATATATTCATGCAACCTTTTAGAGAAACTTTGAAGAATACCATTTCCTTCATTATGTCCAAATTCATCATTGAATTTCTTAAAGTCGTCAATATCCAACATTATCGTTATATAGTTTTTCTCAGAACTTTCATTTATAATATTTAAATTTTTTGTGAACTCCCGATAGTTATAAAGACCGGTTAATTTATCGTGAGACTTCATATATTCTAGCTCACTTATTCTTCGTTTCTTCTGCTTAATCTCCCTAAAAAAAATATATGAAAACCAGATTATCAATAAACATCCCATTAATACCTTCAACACATTGGCTATAGTGTAAAAGTGAATATCAAAATCTTTTGTTGCTGGATTCATGGTTAATAAACTAATAAAAAGCAAAGTCCCACTATAACGATAGAATTGAATAGTAAAAGATTTGTTTAAGAAAGCGCCCATCAATAAAAAGATAGTCAATACAGACAAGACACTTAATACACAAAATATAATTGAAAACTCACCAATATTATATAAAAACAAATTGATAACAATTGGTGTAAATATTCCTGTAATCAATGCACATTTTCGCGAAATCATGAAGGTTGCGATCCATATTGCATATTGAAAGCAAACAAAACCGACCGCATTATACGTTATGTAGACAATAAAATACTCTTGTACGACAAATAAAAAAATTACTGTCCCATACTTGAAAAATGAATTAACCTTCTTCATATCTTCACTTTCACTCAGTACATATAGTTCGTATATAAAACCAACAATCAATGTAGAAATTGATATCAAGACAAACAAAGAACTAACCATTTCCGCTACCACACCCTTTACACGGCCCCAAAAAATCATAAGCTGATTATTTTTCAATAAGATTATACATCTTTTATAAATTTACATAAACAAATATTAAGCAATTCTATAAATTTAATTTTTTCTTATACTACTTTTTTCAACAAAACATAGGTTCATCAAAATGAAGGTGACCAAAAGTCAAATTTTGACTCAACCTCTCTATTTATTCCGTATAAATGTGTTCCATAATTCAAAGTTCTCCTTGTAACTTCGAATTAGTACTCAAATTCTTTCGATCAACCATTTAGGAACTGGATATACTTTCATTTGAAGATAATGATCCATCAAATTCTATGTTTTCATTTCCCGCAGTAATGGTAATGTTTTTAAAGCTTGTCACGAAACCATCTTTTGTTATTTCAACCGTGTAATCTCCTACAGGCAGATTAAGACTATACGTGCCATCTGCAGCAGTCGTTGCACTTTCAACCAATTCTCCTGTTGGATTATTATCTCCTTGCCTAAAATACAATTTTGTTTCGGCAATATTCTCTCCGGACACTGAATTCTTAATAATTCCATGAAGAATGATATCATCCACAGAAAGTTCAATATTAGTTATTGTTTCACCTGCATCAATGTTAACTGTCTTCGCACTCACCGTCTTATAGCCACTTGCTGTAACAACCATGCTTTGATAATTTCCTTCTGGAAGTGTAATTGTGTACTTGCCATTATCATCAGAAATCGCGGTATAAGTCGCACCTGTTGTTGAACTAACCAATGTTATTCTTGCGTTTTTTATTCCTACTTTTTGCGAAACATCTGATATATAACCACTAATACTGCCGTTAGCTGCTTGAGCAACATTAACAGCAATTTTTGCTTTACTATCGAAGAGATGACCATTAGCAGAAGACATAAATGTTAGGTTAGCTGTATTTCCAGCAGTTGCATTTTTTTCTACAGTTACCTTATATGCTCCACTTGATAATTTGGTAACTGTAATCGGTCCCTGTTTCTCAAAGATTACCGCATCCGTTTCTTTATCATACTCTGGAAGATATAATATCTTTGTTTCACCTGGTTCCAAGGTTAGCTCGTTCACTGCTGCAGAAGTATCTGTATTAACCTGCATTCTAGCAGTTCTGAAAAGTGGTTCTCCCTCATTAAAGCTATATGTCTTGTCTAAGAGTGAGCTGCCAATCTCAGCATTAAAATAACTATCTTGTGTTTCATTTGAATCAGCATCTATTTTGTCATTAAAACCCAAATTGTTTTTTACAGTAAGTAGATTATCCCCTGCAATTGAGATAGCTGGAGCAACACCTACACCTAAACTGATACTTTGAGGAGTACCTCCAGACAAATCAGTAGTCACGCTATGACTAGCAGACTTTGTCAACTCACCGGCATTCATTTGCAAGTTCATGCTGGAATTATATTGAGCCATAACATTCACAGTGGTACTGTTATTTGCTTGGATTCCTAAAGTTAAAGTTAGCGGTACATTCACTGTGATAAAAGGAATATCAGTCGAGATGGTTGCATCCCCAAGATTATAAGTTGCAAAATGAGCACCATTTCCCCTAATACTTCCTTGAATCTTAGCATTTATCCTAAATGATGCCGCTACTTGCTTCATACCGTGCGCATTTGAATAATTAACAGCCAAAGAAGGGATCATATCTAACGTTACATTGAAATTATTGCCTTGATCATCATTGACTGCTAAACTGTCACTACTCTGATTAAATTTTGCAATCTGTGTATTTGGCGAAATTCTCATTGTACCAAAAACTCCATAACTTCCAGAATGAATCTCTTGAAACAGTGAAGTCATGGTTATGCTTGTACCATTTAAAATTGTTCTATCATTCTCATGTTGTACACTAGTTACCTTTATAGCAATTGCACCCGAATGATTTTGTCCTTGATCTGCGAGTACTACATCACCAACATAAACATCTTGGCTACCTTTAACAATAACTTGATTAGCAGTCGCTCCAAAAACTTCAGATTCTAAAAAGTAGATAGTATCTGATTTAAGTTGAACATAATTTGATGAAGATTGACCGCTAAATGTTCTACCAAGTTCAATTATGCCTTCATCATTATCAACCTGCTGTGTGTCACCTATCGTAATACTCCCAAGCTGTACTCCATCAGAAGTAAACAATGTGTATTTCTGATTGTTTAACAAGTGTGCAAAAAAATCGCCTTCTTCATCTGTAGAAAGCTTGATATCTTCAACCGAATTTTTAGCGTACACTATTTGCTTGCGCAAAACTTCTCCTGTTTTTTGTAGCAACAGACCAGCAACTGTTGTTCTGTCACCTTGATCTGCCACACTACTTACCAACTTATCTGCACTTGATTGTCCATTACTAATTATAGCGGATTGTGTTGCCAATTTATTACCACTTTGTACAGGAAGAACTGCACTATGGTTTTCCAGCTTCTTTTTGGCCACAATAGTTGAATTATTAGCTTGTTGTCCATTGGCTGGTCGTTTATTTTGCTGGTTAGTCGCCAATAGTGCGTACAACGAACCAAACAGGATAACTATTATCCCCAAACCCCATCTTTTCAATCGTTAATCCCCTTTAACTAAACATTCTACCCTTTAAACATTATAATTTGAGCACTACCAATAGTACAAGCTAAATTTAAAATTCAGTTCAATTTAACACTTTAGCGATTCTCATTTTATTGAGATCATCATTAAATTTCACAATCTGGACAGACAATCTGACCACGACCAGTTTTTTTGGCCAAATAGAGTGCCATATCAGCTTTTTTTACCGCTTTTTTAATCTCAGTAAATTCATCCGCTTCGGTAACTCCCCCAGAGAAGGTAACTTTTACTATTTCATTTTTATCTGTTACAAAACTCTTTGATGCCAAATCTTCTTGAAAACGCAACATTAATTCAAAACATTCTCTGATATCTTTTTCTTTGAATAAGACACAGAACTCTTCTCCTCCAAAACGATAGACTTCAGCATTTTGAGGAAAGTTTTTGTTAAAGAAAATTTTTAAACTGGTTGAAAAAAATCTAATGACATTATTCCCTTCTAAATGGCCATAACTATCATTAATTTGCTTAAAATTATCAATATCCATCATAACTGCCACGTGATGCTCTGGTTTTTTATTATCAGCAGATGACACATAATCAGAAAAGGAATTATAATTCAGTAAATCAGTTAAACCATCATAAGTCGCCTCATATCTAAGTTCTAGTATTTGAACCTCTTTTCGTTGCAATGCAGCAGAATAGCCATAAACAAACCACAAAATAATAACTGATCCAATTAGAATAGGCAGATAGACATTATCTGTACTCATTCCAAAATAAGTCCTCCACTCAGAACTTATTAGAATTGGAGAAACAATATTTGTCACAACTAATGAAGCTGCATACTTCGAAAACAAATCAATATCATTCAGAAAATTGATTAACTCGCAAAATGCAATAGAAGCAATCATTAACCAGAAAAAATATTCAACTGTGGCTGCTGAGTATACTCCATTGACATACTCTACAGCTATTAATACTAGTGGTACCAAGACAAATGCCATATATCCTCGATATCTTCCATCAAGAAAAAATGCAGTAATACCAACCACATATTGAAAACAAATAATTTCAAGATAGAAATAAGTAAGACTTCCCACGACGAAATAAAAGGCTCCCAAGAAAAAATAAAAGATGACATAAGCCCAAACCTGATGTTCTAAGGAAACCACGTATATTTTAAAAAAATAATATTTACAAAATAAAAAACAGATTGTAATAAGTGGAACTATAAATCCTAAAATAAGTATCTCTAACATTTTATATTCAACCACCCAAAAATTCTTAAATGTATTAATGATAACCCGTCTAACAGAAAAGTCTAATAAAACATCACAATAATTACTAATTAAATTCCCACTCTATCTGTACTAAATGTAACAGTTTGATGAAAAACAAAAAATTATCTTCACTAATCTTATGTCTAGCAATTATAATTAAGAAGAATCTTTCTAATGACCATGAATTTTAAAAAACTTATTCTGGAGGCACTTCTTTGAATACTATACATAATCTAGGATATAAAATTATTAATATTTTCTGGAGAATTCTATTTGCAATGACTCTGTATTTTGCATGGACATCGCCAAACATCATTCTCGGTGATAATTCAACTTTTGGAACAAGTACAACCTGGTTAACTACTTATGCAATTATCATTATAATTGCATTAATTGTTTCTATTATAGTTTTTCCAAAGGTAAAGAACAGCTTTTCTTTTATTTTCTTAAGGAAACAATATATTACTGCTCCATTGTTTTTCCTTTTAATTATTATTTTACAAATCTTGTTCGTATATTATGTGCATCCAGTCAGTGGATTCGATGCTGGTATGTTGCACTATGCAGCAGTTAACCCAAAACATGTTCTCGAACCAAATGTTGCTGCTTATTATAGCTTGAACCGCAACAATCTACCAATTACTTTGCTAATGCGCTGGATCATAGTTCAGACTGGATACTCTTCATGGATATTTTTTGATTACATTACTCTAATCTTAGTCGATCTATCAGCCATCCTCAATATTTTATGTGTTGCCCTTATAAGACGTAAAGCACTAGGAACTGCAATCTACATGCATTGCGCTTGGCTTTTATTCTTCCCAAGCATCATCATGCCGTATACTGATGCTTGGTCATTGCCCTTGGTTTCTTTATTCATTCTATGCTATTGCATCATGATAAAGAAAAATCTACACTTTATTTTTAAAACACTTGCTGCTATACTATTTGGTTTAACAATTATTTGCGCCTATTTCATAAAACCTTCAGCAATAATTCCTGTGATTGCAATGATCCTGATTGAACTATTAAGTTTGACAGTTCGAAAAGAACACTTTTCCATTCTACGACTAGTTCAAATAGTTATATTATTAAGTATAATTAGTGGATCAGCTCTTTCAACCTACAAGATAACAGGTAACGCCATCGATGAACAGCGATACATAAAGATTCAAGCTTGGCGTTCAATTCCTGCTATTCACTTCATGTCAATGGGAGTGTATGGTGATGGTGGATATGATGCAAATCAGGCCCTTGAAATGGCTGTATTACCAACAAAAAAACAAAAGACCGAGTATTCAAAGAAAATGCTTTTTAGACGCTTAAAGCAACTTGGTGCCTTTGGATATCTCAAGTTCATTGTTAAAAAACAGAGCAATAACACTGCAGATGGGACTTTCGGCTGGTTGAAAGAAGGTCATTTCTTCAGAGAAAACCAAAAACCAACGACAAAAACAATCAGTGGCAAATTAAAAAATTTCATCTATCTATATGGAAACAATATTGCGGATTTTCGCTTCATGGCTCAAGCATGGTGGATATGTATCCTCAGCATTATTGCATTGGGTTATGAAAATTGGAAATTTAGAGACTTCTTGAAGCTCTCGCTTGTAGGAGGATTTATCTTCCTCTTACTTTTTGAAGGCGGAAGAAGTCGCTATATCATCCAGTATTTACCTGTCATATTACTATTGGCAACAACATCATTTGCACCGGCTGTTGCACGAGCAAGAAGGATTGCAGATTGGGCAAGAAGAAAATAAGCTCTTGTTCACAAACGAAAAAAAAATAATTAGGGGCTGCTACAAAACCAAGGTTTTGTTACAGCCCCTAATTTATTAATGCTCAAAGGCTGTTGTGTTGCCTAATAAAGAATCATTGCTTTTCTCCGAAAAATAATGAACTTGTAATCGCATAAAACCGGGTTGGTGACTCACCAACTTCGAGCTTGATTAAACTCGCATTTATTTCATGTAAAGGTGCTTCAAATAACTTAAAAAGAATTTCTGTTAAATTTTCTAACGATGGATTCTTATCTTCAAATTCTGGTAAATCATTGAGAAACTTCCCCGAAAAATATGATGTAACTCCATCTATTACCTTATCAATATCATTGAAAATAATCATTTTCTCGTCATTGATTCCAATTTCACAAATTAATTCCCATGTATGATTGTGCTTTTCACCAGTACCATTCTCCCATCTCATAGCGTGGCTAGCATTAACGTATGAGCGAATCCTATAGGTTCTGTACAATTTACTCATTCTTCTTATCCCTCCTCAGATTTTTAACATCATCTTTCATTCGTGTAACAACACGTTTAGCCTCAACAGAGAACTTCTCAGAGTTCCAATTGGTTGGTCTTGTAATCGTATTAATCGCCCCGATAAATCTAATAATCGAACAAATCAAGTTATACCATGGAAAAGTAAAAACAACCCACCAGAGTTTCCGATAATAGATTCGTTCATCCGGAAAAGGACGTAACAAAATTCGAACACACACATAATTCAAGATACATACTAGGACATATAAGATATAAATTAATAGATATGAAACAAGCAATATCACTGGTGAATACCTGAAAAATAGCAATACAAAAGTCGCAAAGAACCATATCATCTTGGGAAACATAAATGTATGATCAATAATTAAACGACGAACAACAAAGTTCTTAAAAAATGACATTAATCCAATTGTTTTATTCTCAGAAAAGTCCTTTGAAGTTTCTAATTGACCTCGTTGCCATCGCTGTCTTTGTGTATACAATTCCCCCACTCCGGATACGGGTTCAATATAGAAAACAGCATCTGGACACAATACAACTTGTTCTCCCAGCCGCTGTCTGACTTGAAAAGTCATATCTGTATCTTCACCGACTGTAGAGACATTATACATAAAGGTTCTGAGTAGTACATCTCTTCTAAATGCTGAAAAAGCACCAGACATAGTAAATAACTCATTTCGAAATGATTCGATTGTCCGTCCAGACAAAAAAGCTTGTGCATACTCATAATATTCATTTTTTGCAACCATTTTATGCCATGGACTCTTAATTTTTTTAATAAGTTGCCGATTGGATAATATGGTGCCGGTCATTGCAGCAATATTTTCGTTGTTTTCAAAACGAAGTACCATGTTCATCAATGCCTTTGCATCTAAAACTCCATCACTATCAATATTAATCACGTACTTTCCAATTGCACCGTAAATAGCTGAATTGAGTGCCCGTGCCTTACCCTTGTCAGTATGGATAATCTGCATATTCAAATCGCTGAAAACATTCTGAGCATGACTGAAAACAGAAAAACTGTCATCTGTACTTTGATTATCAGCTACAATCACTTGAACCAAATCAGTCGGATATGTTGACTTCGCGATTGATTCAATACATTGAAATAGTGTATCTGCTGAATTATAGACAGGTACAATTAGCGTTATTACCGGCAACTTGGTAGGCATGATTAACTTCGGCCTTTTATAGTAGCTGAACAGTAAGTGAATACTTGATAAAAAAGCTGGAATAATCTCTACTACAACAGGAATTATCGTCCATGTAATCCAAAATCCCATTTTAAGGAAAGTTAAGTCCATCCAGTAACTAATCATGAGCTGCACTTCCTTTCCTAGTTAAAAAAGTTGACTTAAATCTATTGTACAGTCCTTGAGACAATTGAGAATAGGTAAATATATTATAGTAAAGTGCAATTACTAACCCATAAAAAACTAGTCTGCCAATTATGGTGTGTGCTAAGAAGAAAGCAGAATATCCAAGATAATGGACAATAATAACCACAATTATGAGCCGAATTACATTAGCAAGGTATATCCAAAGTGTGCCTAAAACAACATAAAAAAGTCGTTCTTTCTTTGAATACGCTGGAAAGAAGAGGACTAATGCTGCAAAAGCAGAAGTCTCAATTATGCCTGAACATTCGTAATCAATTGTCATCAATAAACTGGAAAGATCCCCGCTTACAATATGGACAGCACCATATTTAGACATTACAGTGCACATTCCTGTAAGAAGCCCAAATCCCTTTACTCCCTGAATTACCATATGTGTAAAGAACCACACCCAATAAGGATTGCTAAGAGTAATTAAGATAAAGAAGAGACCTACACTTCCAATGATAAAGAAATAGGCCATTAATTGTGTTCGTTTAAGAACTGTCAAGACGTATAGCCAAATGACAGTTCCAATTATAAGTAATGGGTTCATCTATTCACCTAAACCTTTTTTCTATTTCGACGTTCATTAAACTTCCAAACACCTACTATTGCAATTGTCAAACCAATAACTGCCAAAATAATAGGGCCCGTACTCCCACCAGAAATTGTAAGAGTTTGATCACCTAAATTCCCATTTTTCAAAGTTATAATCTGACCAGATTGACTTGAAGTTGTTAAATCGCTTAACGGTATTTTCAGTTCTACTGCATCAGTTGGTGCATTCTTATCTCCATAGACTTTTGCAGCCATACCTTCAACGTCACTAGGAATTGTATTTTTTTGTTTTGCTCCATTCCATAAATCTATGCCCACTTTTTGGGTGTCACCAACATTTTTCAGATTATTAGTAACTGGAGTACCTGTTCCTGGATTAACAATGGTTAGATCATATTTTGTCCCCCCAACTGTCAAGACATACCCTGAAGCTTGTAAATGACTGTACGCATCATTAGTAACAGTGTAATCCATCCTGATATAAATATAGAGGTAGGTTCCGTCTGAAACCATTGCCCCCTCTTTAATGTTATAAAGATCATAGTTGAAATAAATATCCGTCTTAGTGATATCCTTCCAATCAGAAAAACTACCATCAATTACAATATTGTAATTGCCAACTGTATACTCACCTGTACTATTCTTACTTTCAGAAGAACTTGATGAGCTTGAAGATGAAGTGGATGAATTCGCACCGCTTGAGGAACTTGAACTACTTGAAGAACTTGAACTATCGGAAGAAGTAGAACTTCCAATATTCTCAGCTTTTACTGCTTGTGTACCCATCGATGAATTACTTACTGTAACAACCTGATTACTTAAATCAGAAATTCCCATCTTAGAAAGAGAATATGAGAATTCAAACATTTTTGTTTGTCCTTGATTTTCCTGAACTTCAACACCAGTTCCAACAGTACCAAAATTAGCACTATTAGAAGAACCTGTAGTTGTAAAGTTTGAACTACCTCCACTAAAATTAGCATAATATGAATTTCCACCAACATTAATAGTGTACCCACCCCAGGTAGGAATATATCCCCATGTGTAATCCTTAGTATCTACATAAACATAAAGAGTATCCCCCTCAACAACCGCTGCTTCGTTATAGTAAGAACCTGAACCAACTTTTGTCTTAGCTACATTATTCCAATCATCAAAACTACCATCAATTTTAATATTAGTTGTTGAAGTGCTATCTGCGTACACACTAAGGTTGCTAAAGAAAAATAGTGCAAAAACAAAACTAAGGATTAATAAAACCTTCTTCATCGTAGTCCCCCATTTGAGATTATAGGTAAAAAACAAGTTAATTTCATAAAAAATTCATATTTCATTGAATTTTATCATATCATATTTCAATACCTAAAACTACTAAGCAAACGGATACTTTTTAAAATATTTCATTTGTAAATCAAGTAATATATTATCACACTTAGAGTGATTATTTTTTTAAATCTCTAAAATTAATCATCTTGTTCATTATTTATATTTTTTTATAATATTAATTTGATAATAATTAATGCTAGTTTTAACTGTTAATACTTTAAATTACAAGGACTATATTATTATTATTAAACAAAAAAAGGACATCTTCGTTCATTCATTAAAATCAACCAACATGAAGATTTTAATGAGTAGAGGAAAGGCCCTTATAGTTATTGTTGCTAGATCATAAAAGATAGTCATGTAAAAATACTAGGTTAGAATTTCCAACAGGAAGAATCAAAAAAAGAACAAGCTGTTAACTTGTCCCGTCATTATAACTTATTTAAAAAACCAAAATTTTTTTTGTTTATTTTTAAATTGCGAGTAGTCTTTCGCAAAAACAGGTAAACCATTGAGCAGATTCTCCGCATTGGTTTCAAATTCATCAACTTTAACTTGCCCTAATTCAGTACGTAGCTTCAAGAAGGCTTCTCGCAAAGCAAAGCTCCGCCCCTTCAGTGCATGCGCATCGGATGCAAAAATCTGTACAAGATTGTGTTCAATCAGTTGTTCAGAGATATTCTGAACTTTCTCGCCAAAACCCCCAATGTAGCTAGTAGCAGTTAACTGAGCTAAAGCACCATCAGCAATAAAATCATACAAAAGATTCAAGTTCTCCTGTATCTCATGATTACGTTCTGGATGAACAATCACAGGAGTCGTTCCCAACTTGCGTAATTCAAAGAATAAACGCTTAGCGTATGCAGGAACTGAGCCATGAGGAAATTCAATCAGCATATACTTCTTATCTTCATCAATTCCAAGTAAGTCATCGTACTTTTCATTCAAGTCTCCATTAATATGAACTTCCTGTCCAGGAAAAATAACAAGCGGTATTCCATGATTATCTAATTCATGCTGAAAGTCCGTAACGTGCTTAATCACATCAGCACGATGATTAACGTAATCACCATCCAAATGATGTGGTGTAGCCAAGATATGCGTTATCCCCTCAGCAACAGCTTGCCGTGCAAGCTCTAATGAGTGCTCTAAATCAGGTGATCCATCATCAATCCCTGGAATCAGATGACAATGCAGATCAACTATTTTTTTGCTCTTTGTCAGATTTTCCGTAATATCCGTATCCATAATAGCCATAGTATCCACTCCCGCCTTCTGAACGAACATCGTTATAAATCGAACCAATAATGTTAGCATTTACGTGCTTCAATAAGTCAACAGCATGCTTCACAGCGTCTTTCTCAGTAGTATTCTGACGTGTCACAAGAATTGTACCCTCTACCTTGGTTGAGAGAACCTGAGCATCAGTAACAGATAACAATGGTGGAGCATCATAAATAACCAAGTCAAGTTGTTCAGAGAGTGCCTTGATCAAAAGATCCATCCGCTTTGAGTTCAATAATTCAGCCGGATTAGGCGGTACTGGACCACTTGGCATAACGAAGAGATTCTCAACAGAGGTCTCATAGATTGCTTGATTGACGTCAAAATCACGGTCAGTCAAATAATTAGTCAGTCCCTTGGGATTTGCAATACTAAAGGTTGCATTGATAGTCGGTCTGCGCATATCAGCGTCAACCAACAAAGTTCTTAATCCTTGGTTAGCAAAGGTTACCGCTAAGTTTGCAGCAATCGTTGATTTTCCTTCCGAGGCCATCGAAGAGGTCAAAAGGATATTGCGATAACTATGATCAGCGTTAGAGAACTGAATATTCGTCCGAACAGTTTTGAACTGTTCAGCAATTACTGAACTTGGATCAGCGGCAGAAATCATCTCGACACCATTCTGCATTGAATCCATGGACAATTCATTCTTTTTCTTCATTTTGTTTTTAAATCCAAACATTATATTGACCTCCTTCCTATACTCTTCGACGTGAAAGCTTCTCACTATCGACATTGCCACCAACTGTTACATTGACAACACGACGATACTTCTTGCCTTGAATATGACTGATTGCACCTAAACTCGTAAGTCCAAGTTCTTCCGTCAAGAACTTCTCATCACGAACCGTTGTATCGAGTAAGTCCTTGATAACAACGATTGCAATTCCAATTAATAAACCTACAACTATCCCAATTAATAGGTTAAGTTTCTTATTTGGAGACACCGGAGTTGTATTCGCCGTTGCCTTGGTAACAACCGTTACATTATCAACCTTCATCATCTTCTTAATTTTCTGACTGAAAACTCTGCCGATGCTATTAGCCAGATCAGCTGCAGTATATGCATTCGTATCAGTAACAGTTACTGTTAATACTTGTGAATTAGTCTCGTTAGAAATAGTTACTAAATTTGCCAAAGATTCTGCATTACCAGCATAATTATCCTTCTGACGTAATTCTTTCACAACAGGGTCTAAAATAACCGGTTTTTGAATAACATCTTTGTAGGTATTAATTGCCTGCAAATCAGCCTGCTGCACATTATATTGTAAACTCTCATTACTTGCCTTCTGATTGACCAATAAATCAATCGACGCACTATATTTAGGGGTCATCAAGATGAAGGAGACAAGAAAGGCTATTATTGCCCCTAATACTCCCCATAAAATAATTCCAAGATAATTCTTCTTAAGCAAGACAAAAAGTCGGCGGAGATCAATCACGGTCTCGTTATTTACTTCTTCACTCATTAATCTACTCCTATACTAATTATTTAATTCCAACGCAGTCTTTAGTTCCTTAGTCACTGCATCAACATTTTTTTGCGGGACAACTTGGAATGAGATTCCATCAATCATCTTACCATATCCTTGAAGTTGAATCTGCTTAACTTCATCGGCAGAACGATACTTAGTAGCAATTGTTTTAATCTCATTGAACGTGATGTCAGTCTTCATGTTACTGGATAGTGCAGATAAGATACTCTGGTACTTAGTAATTCCTTGAACAGTTGCAATCTTCTTAACAAGGCCTTCTAAGACGAGTCGTTGCCGCAATTGTCGCCCATAGTCACCCCGAGAGTCCTGATATCTCATGCGAGTATAGGCAAGAATATTGCTTTTATCAATTGTAACTTTGCCTTTTTTGAAGTGATACCCTAAATTAGTAAAGTCCAAGTCATTATTTACTGTAATCGACCCAAGGGCTGCAGATAATTGGACCAAGCCCCCCATGTTCATTTCAATGTAATGATCAATAGGAACATTGAGATAACTTTGTACAATATTCATTGCCATACTGGTACCTCCATATGTATAAGCTGAATTAATCTTGTTCTCAAAACCATGCCCTGGAATAGCAACTTTCGTATCACGTGGAATACTTACCAAAGTTGTCTTCTTCGTATTAGGATTGACAACTGCAACCATCATTGTATCAGTTCGACCTGTATATGTACGTCCGTAATCGCCTGTATCAGTTCCCAAAAGTAAGATAGAAAATGGTTTTCCATTACTGATTGTTCTTGTTGCACTACGTTCACTATCGTGCTTAACTTTGTGGTATGTAGTATCAACTGCACTTTTCGTATCATTATATACCTTGGCAACAACTACACCAATAATGACCGAGAAAAATATTAAAAGAGTGATAATAATTTTCCAAGCACCATTCTTCCTTTTATTCTTACGATGATGTCTATCCCCTGATAATCTTTCTTTATTTCCAGACATAAATCACTTTTTCCTCCCTTATATCTGCAATTTCTTAAATAAAATACCGTCTTTAAGTATACCAAAATAATAAACAAAATAAATACTTTTAAATTATTTATTTTAAAATATATTTAATTACACGTAAAAAGTGGTATCATCTGCCCACGATGCCACTTTTTTCATTTTACACCAGTTATTTAATTATCGATTCTAAAAATTCAACTATGTGTTTTTCTTTATTTTTTGCCTCATTACTACTATCCGCACTAACAGAAATATAAGCTTTCAATTTAGGCTCTGTGCCAGAAGGCCTGATAACTACAGAGCAATTGTTATTTAAAGTAAACTTTAACACATTAGATTTTGGTAAATCACCAATACCTTTACTAAAATCATCGACTTTCTCCACATTCTCCGACCCAATATTTTGTATATTACCTCTAAATGCATTCATTACACTCTGCATTTTTTCAAACCCTGTCTCACCTTCAAATGCATAGGAATGTAACGTATTTAGTGTATAACCATAGATTGAATATAGCTCGTTTAATTTATCTAATAGACTAATACCTTGGCTCTTGTAATACGCAAACATCTCACAAATTAAAAATGCTCCATTAACAGCATCTTTATCTCTTACATATGTACCACTCAAGTACCCATAACTTTCCTCAAAACCAAAAATGTAAGAATCTTTGTGTCCTTCTTTTTCTAATCTTCCAATCTCTTCTCCAATAAACTTGAATCCAGTCAATAAATTAACTGTTTTGACTCCATAATGAGCAGCTATTCTATCAGCCATATCAATAGTAACAATTGTCTTTACCAATTCAGGATTCTTAGGCATCGTTCCAAGCGCAATTCTACGTGAACAAATATAATCTAGTAGAAGCATACCTGTCTCATTACCTGAAAGAAGTACGTGTTCACCTTTACTATTCTTAACTGCGATTCCTACACGATCACAGTCAGGATCAGTTGCTAATAATAGGTCTGCGTTCTTTCTCTGTGCATACTGAATTCCTAGTGCCATTGCCTCACGAATCTCGGGGTTAGGATAGGGACAAGTTGGAAAATTCCCATCAGGATTTTCTTGTTCCTCAACAACTGTAATATTATTAAAACCGCTTTTCTTTAACACTGTTGTAACAGGAATCAAACCTGTTCCATTAAGCGGTGAGTAAATAATTGCGACATCCTTATCAACTTCTTCATTGCCTAATAATGATTGACTCTGAACCTCTTTGATGAATTTGTCAAAAATATCATTACCAATATAGGTAATTTTTGATTCTTCAATTGCAGTTGCGAAATCCACTCTTTTAACATCTGAAAAAATATCAAGTTTTTCAATCTCAGCAAGTATTACAGCCGCTGCCTCAGTTGTAATTTGACAACCATCTGGGCCATAGACCTTGTACCCATTGTACTTAGAGGGATTATGTGAAGCGGTAATCATTATTCCAGCTGCACATCCTAATTCACGAACAGCAAATGACAACGTAGGAGTAGGCATAATTTTAGAATACATATATACTTGAATTCCATTGGCAACAAATACTTCAGCAGCAACCTGTGCAAACTTATCAGATTTGATTCGCGAATCATAACTAATCGCTATTTTTTGTTGCTCCTTCTTAAAATTCTGGACAACATAATTAGCCAGGCCCTGAGAAGCCTTAGCAACAGTATAGACATTCATACGATTCGTGCCTACACCGATTACACCACGCAATCCTCCTGTTCCAAATTCTAAATCACGATAAAATGCATCATTTATTTGCTCTTCATCTGAGGATATTTGTTTTAACTCACTAGTAAGATCTTCATCTTCCAAATGATAACTGGACCATTGTTTAAAGTTCAATTCTGCATTACTCATCTTCTTGCCCCTTCTGCTTAATCAATTGATACTTTTTTTTATCTTTAACTGAAATATTTTTACCCATTTGAACTTCAATAGCTTTAAGATCCGTGATTGCCTTTAAAGTATGTTTAACTCCTGTTTCAATGGAGATTACATCTCCCTCCGTTACTTTACGCTCAACACCATCAAGCAAAACAGACCCTTCTCCTGAAACAATCGTCCAAGTTTCTTGTCGATGTTCATGGCTATGATAATTCATACTATGATTTGCATTAAGAGACACAAGTATCGTTAAGCTCTTGTCTTCAACGTCAATCACTTGAAATTTACCCCATGACTTTTCAGCATACATCACACGTTGTTTTATCTTCTCAACATATGGCTTCATCTGGCTAGAACGTTCCTTATTCGAGACCAAAATTCCATCAGGACTTGCAGAAATAACAACATCTTTTAAGCCCATAGCAAGAATCGGAATGTTTAATTCATTAATAATATTCACATCAGAGTTCGTTTCATCAAGAATTCCTCTGCCAATGACATTTTCTTCCATTGACTCAGTTAAAGTATTCCAAGTTCCTAAATCTTTCCATTCGCCACCAAAATGCATTACACTGATATCAGATTCCTTTTCAACAACAGCATAATCAAAGCTAATTTTTTCTAGTTGATCATACTTATTATAAAGATCTTCATAATCTGCAAAATCGATCAATTCATGTGCCTTATTAAGCAAGTATTCTAGTTTAAAAGCAAACACACCACTATTCCATAATGCACCTTGTTCAATATACTTTTTGGCAGTTTCTTCATTTGGCTTTTCTTTGAATGAATCTACTTTACTAATCGTACTATCGTCCTCAGGTATAATATAGCCGTATTTCTCACTTGGGTATGTTGGCTCAATCCCCATAAGTACAAGATTCGATGAACCATTTTCTGCTAAGGTCTCAAGTACCTTTAAGGCACCAAAATATTCATCCTCAACGTATGGATCCACTGGGCAGACAACGATAGCATTATTTTTACTAACATGCTTTACATCATGCAGATAGGCTGCAACAAGAGCAATAGCAGGAAAAGTATCTCGTCGAGTTGGTTCCACACAAATTGAAATATCATCACCGAGTTGATGATGCAGTGTTGAAACCTGACTCTTAGAGGTAGCAATCGTAATTTCCGCATCATTATCAACTCTCTTAATTTGACCAAACACACGTTGAACCATTGACTCATAAGTTTTATTCTTACTTTTAAAAATATTAATAAATTGTTTGGAACGAATATCATTGGATAATGGCCAGAGTCGTTTACCTGAACCACCTGAAAGCAACACAATATTCACATTTTCACCTTCTTATGAATTATAAAAAGCTTATCTTTCCGCTCTTACAGGATTATTCAGAAAATCTTCATATGCCAATTTTAATCCGTCCTCAAGCTCTACGGAATAGGTCCAGCCAAGACCCTTCAATTTAGAAACATCTAACAATTTACGTGGAGTACCATCTGGCTTTGTACTATCCCATGTAATTTCACCCTGATAACCGATAACTTTGGCTACCAATTCTGTTAATTCCTTAATCGTAAGTTCTTTGCCCGTTCCAACATTTACTGTTTCATTACCTTCATAATTATTCATCAAAAAGATACTTGCATCTGCCAAATCATCAACATAGAGGAATTCTCTCAATGGCGTTCCACTCCCCCAACATGATACTGTTTTTAAATTGTTAATTTTGGCTTCATGAAAACGACGAATGAGAGCCGGAACAACATGACTATGTGTTGGATGATAATTATCATTTGCACCATATAAATTAGTTGGCATTGCAGAAATATAGTTAGTTCCATACTGACGATTCAAATATTCGCAATACTTCAATCCTGAAATTTTGGCAAGTGCGTATGCCTCATTTGTCTGCTCTAAAGAAGATGTAAGCAAACTTTTTTCTGAAATTGGTTGTGGTGCTAATCTGGGATAAATACATGACGAACCTAAAAATTCAAGCTTTTTAACATGATTCTTAAATGCAGAATTAATGACATTCATCTCAAGCATCACGTTATCATACATAAAATCGGCCAATGCCTCTTGATTAGCTATAATACCGCCAACCTTTGCTGCTGCTAAAAATACATAATCCGGTTTCTCCTGTTCAAAGAAATCTTCAACATCACTTTGACGGATTAAATCCAGCTCCTTGTGTGTTCTTGTAATAATGTTATGATACCCTTGTTTTTCTAAACCTCTAACAATTGCCGAACCAACCATTCCACGATGTCCAGCAACATATATTTTTGCATCTTTTTCCATCATAAGTAAAAGCTTCCCTTCAACTATTTAGTTGCATTTGCATTCTTAATAGCTAATTCTCTTTTCGCTAATTTTCTATCATGTTCGGCCATAATTTTAATTAATTCTTCATAGCTCGTTTTTTGTGGGTTCCATCCAAGGACAGTCTTAGCCTTTGTAGGATCTCCCCATAAATTATCAACATCAGTTGGTCGGAACCATTCTGGATTAACAGAAACCAAGAGTTTCCCAGTTGCTTCATCGTAACCTTTTTCCTCAAGAGCTTGTCCTTCCCAACGAATATTGAAGCCATTTGCCTTAAACGTCTTTTCAGTAAAGTCACGTACCGTATGTTGTTCGCCTGTTGCAATCACGAAATCTTCTGGAGAGTCATGTTGCAAAATCAACCACATACATTCAACATAGTCTTTTGCATACCCCCAGTCGCGAAGCGAATCCATATTTCCAAGTTCAAGATGATCTTGCAATCCTTCAGCAATTCTACCTGCAGCAAGTGTTATCTTGCGGGTTACAAAGTTTTCGCCACGACGTTCAGATTCATGGTTGAATAAAATTCCATTAACAGCAAACATATTATATGCTTCGCGGTATTCTTTTGTAATCCAAAAGCCATATTGCTTAGCAACTGCATAAGGACTATATGGATGAAAAGGTGTAGTCTCTTTTTGGGGAACTTCTTCAACCTTTCCATATAATTCAGATGTGGACGCTTGATAAACCTTTGTCTTTTTTGTTAATCCAAGTACACGAACAGCTTCAAGAATTCGTAATACTCCAAGAGCATCCACATCCCCTGAATATTCGGGTACATCAAATGAAACTTGGACATGTGATTGTGCAGCTAGGTTATATATTTCATCCGGTTCAATCTCACCAATGATTCTAATAAGACCTGATGAATCAGATAAATCACCATCATGTAATTTGATTTCATTATTAGCAATTAAGTGATCTATTCTCCCCGTATTAGAAAGTGAGGATCTCCTAGTAATACCATGGACCTCATATCCTTTTTCAATTAAAAATTCGGCTAAGTATGAGCCATCTTGCCCTGTAATACCTGTAATTAATGCCTTTTTAATCATAACTATTCCTACTTTCAAACAGTTTTAAAATACTATCTTAATTATAATTATTTTAAAATATATTATTAGTCAATATCTTGAGTTGTTGTAGCATTATCTTGGCTTATTGATTATAATTATTATACGGAGGAGAACATTTTGAATAATTCTTTATTTCATGGAGACATAGTAAGATCAAACCGCACTATCTATACACCATCTACTTTCGCAAGGAACAATTTACTTTTCTTACAAGAAGTGGGTGAATTAACTGCCAAACAAAAACATACAAGTGGGCGAAAAAATTTAAATTCGTTACTTTTTTTTGTTGTTTTAAAGGGTAACGGAATACTCAAATATGAAGATACTGTTTACAACTTAGAAGAAGGTGATTGTGTTTTTATTGACTGCGAGAATGAATATTTACATCAGACTTCGAAAGAACTCTGGACTCTTAAATGGATTCACTTCTATGGAACAAATGCTAAACAAATATTCGCTAAATATTGCCAACGTGGTGGAAAATATCATTTTAAATCTGAAAATCTGCAGAAATACATTAGGATACTAGCAAATATTCAAGCAATTGCCAATTCTAATTCATTTACTCAAGACATGCAGATATATAGTCAACTTGCTTTATTCCTAAATAACTTAATGGAAGAAACTTGGTATGGTATTAATACTGAAAAAAATGGTAAGAAACAAAAAAAAGGCGAAGAAGTTAAATACTTCATCGACCAAAATTACTATAAAAGAATAACACTCGATTCCCTTTCAAATATCTTTTACATTGATAAATATTATCTCAGCAAAGTCTTCAAAAGAGAATATGATATCACAGTTAATAACTATCTCACTAATGTTAGAATCAGCGAAGCCAAGAAAATGCTGCGCTTTTCTAATAAAACAATTGAGGAAGTTGCGCAAGCTGTAGGCCTAGACGATGCAAATTACTTCAGCCGTGTTTTCAAAAAAAAGGAAGAAATCTCACCTAAAGAATTCAGACTTAGCTGGAATACTAATAATTAATGATAAGATTTGCTATCTTATCAGAGTCATTTTGATAATCATAACTTCCCCACTCAACTTTTTGCATCTTCGTAATGATTTTCCCAATATCAGAAAGTTCAAATAAATCTATTGCAATGGCTTGCTTTCTTCTACAAAGTTTGTTAATCAAGTAACGATCTTCTGCATTATCGTCTCGTCTAATCAGTGCCATTGGTCTCTTAGAAAGCAACATCTCAGATATTGAAGTCCAACCTGCCTTGGATATACAAAAATCACTGGCAGCAACATAATTTTGAGTATCTAAAACATCTATTGGCAATTGCTTAACATTCTTGCCTTTTACTCCAACACCATGAGTCGTAATAAAATTATATGGCAATTCTTCAACATCGTAAGAACTATAAACCCCGTTGTTACTCATCCCAACAGATACAAAAATTGTCTTTTTTGTGTTATCAAATTCACTCTTAATTTCATTAATTCTATCAACTGACATGTTTCGCGAAGCCAAGCCAACGTTAACTCCACTAGAAAATCTTTTTAGTGTCTGGGGATTAGCAAGTTCATAAAAAATAACTTGTTGTGCATCATTATAACTCTTAATAAATAGTTCTAATAATTTCTCGGGAAGAAATTCCTCATATATATCCAACCACGTAAAACTTGCCAGCAAAGTTGACTTAATATTCATTTCTTTGGTAGAGGTAAGAACCCACGGAGTAACGTCAGAAATAATATGTGTTACATGATATTTTTCAATAATCTTTTTACCCAGTTCAATCAAATCAGGAAATTGCTTTAGATGACTTTCAACTCCATTTGAGATTTTATCATAATCAAGCTTTAAAAAATCTTTTCTCACTCTAAGCCCAAAATCATTATTCATTTCAATAAAAACACAATTATTAACATTCAGTTGCGTTGATGATAAATATATCCGCAAAAACTTTAATTGCTTTTTTCCGGATATAATAATAATTTTTTTGTTAAGTTCTAAAAACTCTTTAATCACTATTAAGTTACGCATTAAATGCCCAAAACCATGGTTAGAAATGCAGAACAAATACAAAATATCTCACCAGCCTATATTTTAAATTTTAATTAGATGAGTTCTTACGCAAATAGTTAATTGCTTGAATAGTTAAAGGTACATTAGAGATTACCATACAAATAATTGTGGCCAACAAAACACCAGTCGTTCGCATCTCACAATATTTTCCAAAAAAAATACTTAGTGGGATATTAATTAACGCCCCAAAAACGGCCAAATAAAGTTGTAGTTTTATTTTTCCTATTCCATTAAGAAACGTTGAATAAATTGAACCCCAAATCATTAAAAAATAATAGATACCCATCATTGGAATTAACCCTTTATCAAAAAAAAGGGTTTTATGCAACCAAATAACAGATAACGGTTTAAAAAACAATACCCCACACAAAAGAACTAAAATAATCGGTATCAAAGAAAGGTTCAACTTATTAAGTGTTTTCTTCATCCAAATGAAATCTTTTCTCACAAAAGCGACTGTAAATCTTGACCACAAAGGTGCTATCATCGCACCAAATAGACCATTTACAATCCCAAAAGCATTATATGTTGTCGTATAAGGCGTGACAGCGTCCGGTCCAAACAATTTAATTATTATAAAATTATCACTTGAATACAAAACCAAAACAGCAATTTGGATTATAAAAAATTCTACTCCCAAATTACAAATAGCCTTCAACATTTTGGCCTGGTATAAATGAAAATTCGGTGCGAGATACTTTTTTTTTCTCCAAATTTCCATTGAAAAAATAATATAACTTATAGCAGTAGAAAAGCCTGTTAAAATTGAAATCGCCAAAATACTCCCATTACCAAAGAGAGATAAAGAAAAAATTCCTACCAAATTAATACATTGAGTTAAAATCAATATGTAACTAGTTTTTTCAGCCTGATGAAGCGAATATAATTCTGTTTTAGACAAAGAAAAAATAAAATTTATACAGATAAAGAAAAAACTGATAAACAAAACCAATTTCAATGGTTCAACTGAATTAAAGACATTCTTGGTATCTATTAAAATAATTGCAACAGAACCAATTATTAAAAATAAAAATGAAATTAAGCTAAGTGCAACGTAAGCTGTAGAAACAGCAATTTTTGCTTCTTTAAATTTATTTTGAACAATAAAGCTAGTTAAAAGATTTCTAAGTCCATTACCAATTCCGATATCAAAATAATTAATCCAATTTATGATAGTCATAATTGTCATCCAAATACCATAATTTGTAACACCTAAATAGCTAAGCAGTATAGGAACGTAGACAAACGAAAGAAGCATACTTATTGGTTTGCATAACGTACTTAATATCATACTTAAGGCTAATTTTTTTTCACCTACTTTAAGAAAATCAAATTTCATTAATCATTCACCCTTGCTTGTTTTTGACTATATGTGCTGGATTTCCAACAACTGTTGCAAAGGGAGGTACATCTTTTGTTACTACACTGCCAGCCCCTATTATTGCCCCTTTACCAATTTTAACACCCTTTAAAATCAACGAATTGCAACCAATCCACACGTCATCTTCAATTATGATAGGACTTACCCGTAAGGAAGGAAAATCGGCTCTGACATTCTTAAAAATAATATTATTAGCATCCTCTCTTCTTTCATGTAACTCAGTTGGATGTGTATCGTTATCAAAAATATTACAGTTATGTGCAATAAGAACATTATTACCAATTTTAATAGATTCGGCAGACCAAATTCTAGTATGATCTCCAATATAACAATTTTTCCCAACAATTATATTCCCATTGTCTCTTTGAATTTCCAAACTTCCACGAACACAGGTATTAGAATTTATTGAAATTTTTCCGTTTAATTTCGAACTAATGTTAAGTGACGTTTCCTTAAAAAAAGTAAAAGTATCATCAAAACTTATCTTTTGATTACCTTCCCAAAGTTTTCTTTTTTCCTTCAATTCTTGTTTATCAAAAAAGCTTCTTATTTTTCTAAAAATAACATCCATTAGTATATACTATTCCCCTCAATCCACTTAAAATAATCTACTAATCCATTTTCCATTGAAACAGACGGTTTGTATCCTAGATTCTTTAATCTCGAAATATCTGCTTGCCAATTTAAAGGATCTCCTTCTCGCACAACATTATTAAAGTAAACTTTTTCACTAGGAACTCTCATAATGTTTGCAAACAGAGTTGCAGCATCCCTAATTGATACCTCTGAACCATTAGCAACGTTATAAATATCATAGTCTGCCGTGTCCTTTGTGGCCACAAGATAAATAGACTCTATAACATCAGTAATATTAATAAAATCCCTACTTTCATTTCCAGAACCAAACATATCTAATCTACCAGTCAATTTTGCCTTATTATACATATCCCAAAAAATTTGTTTTTTTAATCCTGTCCCGTATGCTGAGAAAATTCTCAATATCTTAATATTCATTTGATAATTAGATATAAAGTATTGACACATTTGCTCACACATTACTTTGTGTAATGCATATGGAGATAAAGGATTTACAGGCGCTTTTTCAGTTATAGGTAACTTTTTTGGATTTCCATAAACAGCTGCACTAGATAAAAAAATAATTTTAGGTAAAGTTATGCCAGATTTATAAATACCAAAAAGTAAATTATGCGTTAATGCAACATTCCCTTGAAAATCAATATCTGGATTCCTAACAGACTTGCTAACATCAGCCGAACCAGCACAATGAATAATAATATCTGGTTTATCTTTAATTAATTCACGAGATATCAAATTTTGATTTCCTAAATCCACTTCTTTTAAATTGTCATTATCCTTGAACTTTGTTTCTTTTATATCAACATCCCAACCGATTACTTTGTATTTTTTGGAAGTAAAAAGTTTTATTAACGACGAACCGATAAATCCTTTAGCACCTGTTATTAGTACACTAGTCATTTTAACCCTCCACAATCATTTAAAAGTTTTTCAAAACCTCTTGAATATATCTTTGCTCTTATATACATATCCTTAACTCCATCATCAATATCAGAAAAATGATTTTTCTTGTTTTCTAATTCAATCAACTTTTCAAGTTCAAGATGGTTTTGGGGATCAAACAGAATACATTTATTACTTTTTTGTTCTCGATGAACAGGAATATCAGAAAGTAATAAAGTTTTATCTAATACCTTAGCATCTTCTAAGACCGTCCCCCATCCTTCAAAAAGGGAAGGCTGAATCAGATATTTAGCATCTTTCATTATTACCAGTTGTTCTTTTCTATCAATGAATCCCAAATTATAAACTTTTCCTTGAAAACAACTATAATTAAACATTTCTTTTAAAGACTCAATATAATCTTGATTTCTTTGATCAAACATCTTACCTGTAAAAATAAATTTCACTTTTGAATCATTATGTTTAAAAAATTCCTTTACTGCTTTCAAAACCATTATATGGTTCTTATGTTTCCAAAACTGATTGGGAATGTAAACATATTGATTTTTCTCCAAATTATATTTTTTTAAAACACTGTTTTCAAATGATTCATTGATACCTTTTATTTCATCATCAATATAAGAAACAAATGGTATCACATAGACATTCTTTTTAGTTTCACTATAAAATTTTCTAAAGTCATTCAAACAATCGTTACTGCTTAAAATTAGGGGTTCGGATGAATTAGCAATTCTAGTAAATTCTTTATCTCTCTGTTTAAGTTCATATTCATTAAATAAATTACTCAAATGCTTATGTTGAAAATCAGGAATCCAATTGATAGTTACTATATTTAATTTGTTATCTAATCTTGAATTTGTACCATAATAAGAAAACCTTGCATTATATAGGAAGGACAAGAAAACTTTTTCTACTTTTGACAAAACACCTCCATGCACAACAATAATCTTAACATTTTCTTTTCGCAAGCTTTTAAAAATATTAAAGTTCTTTCTAACTGTAAAAAGTATCAGTCTGTAATGGCTAGTTACAGTATGATTTTGACTTAATTCGAAAACTATGTTTTTTAGATAATATAATCCACCTATCCAATTAGAATTACCACTGGCATTTATCACAATACTTTGTTTCAAAAAACATTCCTCCTATTAAACTTCTTAACTTACAATATCAGTATTTCTATTTAATCTTTGACAAAAACTATAAGAGAAAAGCATAAATATTTGTTTTGTTAAAAAAGATTCTGTACAAAAAATCATCAAAAGTATGCAGAAAATAATACATTTTTGAAATAAATTTGCTGCATTAACTGATACTTCAAAGTTTCTCCACGTTAATAAGAAAATAAAGAATCCGTATAATATTCCCCAAAATTGCATAATAATAAAAATTCCAACTGAATTCGCAGTTATGCCAAAACTTGTAAGCATAAATTTTAAATTATCACTATTAAAACCATAACCCAACATTGGATGTTTTAAAATAATTTTCCAACCATTTACAAAATCATTGTTTCTTATAATATAGGACTGATTAGAATTAGAAAATTTATCAATTATTGTAGAAGAGTTTAATAAAAGTATTAAACATATTAAAAGAAACAACACGTATAAAAAAAACTTACCATTCACTTTTTTAAAGTCAAAGTCTTTAAAAACGACCAAAATACAGGTACAACATAATATTAAATAACCTGTACTTGAAAAAGTTGTAATCAAAGAAATAATTAAAAAAAGCAGTTTTGTTTTTACGAAATTCATTTTTTTCCTATTTAATAATATGTAAATTATAGCAATGTTTAAAAACGCTTGAAAAGCTCCTGGCTCCCAAAAAATTCCAAAATTTCTAATATTTGTATTAATTAAAGGCTCAATCGACCTAGAATATACATGAAATATATTTGCAAAAAAGAAATCATTATTTATTTGATACATTTTTAAAAACATAAATATTTTAAATTGAGAAAGAAAGTAAAACACTAAATTTATTATTGAAATAAAAAAAATAATATTTATATACTTTTGCCAAAAATCATTTGACGAAATATTAAACGAAAAAATTAACAGAACAAAATAGTCAATCAAATATATAAATAAAGATTGAAGATCAACATTTCTAAAAAAAATATCCATTAAACCGCAAGAAAGAATTATTATAAAAATTAATAAATTATTTCTATTCAAATGAATACCATTTTTAATCATTAAAAAAATAAACAAAGCAAAGCATAAATACTCCAGATACCTAAAAAGAGGACTACTCCATCCGATTACAGCCCCGCTATTAATAATAATTAACAAAATAAATAAATATTGTAGTCCACTGTTTATATTATATGTAGTTATGAATTTCTTCAAAATATTTCATTCCTTTAAGAAATTTTTTTGATCTTGTCAATGAACAATTTTAGAATTTGTTTTTAACTGTAAATAAACTATGGATATAACTTCTTAAAACTATGACCAGGTACTTCTTTGTATTAATTATTCCATAATTTCTCCTTAAAAATGCTGTTTCTCTGACACCAATTTCCGTGCTTGACATTCCTCCAAGCTCAAAATTTGAAATTACTCTATAAACTGGTGTAAACGTCACTTTATTGTCTGAATGAAATATCCTCAGCATAAATTCATAGTCTGCTGAGCTTTTAAACTGAGTATCATAAAGCCCAAGATCTTCATAAATATTTTTTGAAACAAAACAAGTAGGGTGTGTAATCATCTTCTCATCTAAAAATCTATGATTATATATTACAACAGCCTTCTCTACTCCACCAGAAGTAATTCTTTCAAAACCATACAAAATTTGATATTTCGAATCAAAATCATAGCTTTTAAAAACATTTTCAAGCGCATCTGGCTCATAAAAATCATCACTATTCACTATGCCAATTAATTCACCACTTGCTTTTTTTATACCCTTATTCATTGCATCGTAAATACCAGAATCTGGTTCAGAAAAAACTTTCAATTTATTTTCAAATTTAGTTTCATAGGATTTTATAATATTTAAAGTGTTATCTGTTGATTTACCATCGATTATTAAATATTCAAAATTTTTATATGTTTGACTTAAAACACTTTTTAGCGTTCTCTCAATAGTCTTTTCACTATTAAATGTTGGAGTAATTATAGTAAACATCTTATTATTTTGCATGCACATCCCTCAATTCTTTTTGAAAATAGTTTTTTATCAATTTAATAGATTTGTCATTTTTATTATATTCCTTAACATTAATTTTAAAGAGCGAGTATTTTTGTGAAGAAATAATTTCAAAAAACTTATAATTTCCTTTATCAGTTCTGATTGCTTTTGTTTTATTCAAGAAAGCAGCAAACTTCAACCAAATATCATCAGTAGTAGGTGCCAATCTTGTGATTGATTTTTCGCTAAAAACGATATTATCCAAGCATTTTGCTGGGTACAACACCCCTTGATATCCAACAGGGAAAATTTTATTTTGCGGAAACATATTATGATTGTCAATAGCGGATTTCCATTGAGAATAGGGACGAATGTGACGTTCAAAATCAAAAGTTATCTCATGAGCCCAATTGCAGCAAACAGAATTAGGAAACTCTAAATGCTTTTTATAAAGTAATTCAACAGTATTAGAGGGATAGTAAACATCATCATCAACAGTTATTACTATCGCTTCAGGATAATTTTTCATCGTATAATAATACTTCTTATGCGGACCTATGTCTTTACAAAATCTTACCTCTAATCCATACTTAACCAATTTTTTTAAATTATTTGGTAAATTTGAAATATTGCCAAATTCCTCTTCCGATAACCAGAGAATTATTTTATCTGGTTTTAAGCTTTGACATAATAATGTATAGACTACTTGCCAAACATTATTGATTCTTCTTGAATAAGAAGTTAAAGAAATAATTAAGTACTCATCTTCTCTTTTCTTAATGTTCCCAAACTTAGGTTTTCTAAATATATAATATATTGGAAAAAGAATATTCAAAAGAACTTTTAATATTTTAAAAATATATTTTTCTAAAAATAATGAATTTTTATTGTGAAAATAGATAATAATTGAATAAAAATAGTCAACTAGTTTCATCATTATATTTTCCTTCGTAATTTATTGATTTCAAAGCAACTTTGGCGTGTAAAAAAATTTCTTTATTAATATTTTTTTTAACATCACAATAGAACTATTTTTTGTAAAGATAACATTTTCTCCAATGTCAATGTATGTAGTTTCTTTCCAATATCTACATACCAATAGTTTTCGAAGAAAAGCAATCTGTTCCCAGTATTTCGAGTATCTTCATGAAAATGCTACTAAATCATTGGCATAAAAATAATTATATGCCTCTTGTTCATTCAACCATCCTGCATAAAAAATTGACTTCTAATCTATATAAAAATTAAATTTTTTTAACTTCTCAGCCACAGAACCAAAAACTATAAGCTTAATATTTATATTTTCTTCTATCTTCATTAAAGTTCTTGATAGTTTGCATCAAGTTCAAAGTTTCTTTTTTATAAAAATCTATCTTTCCACCAGTAAGAATTAATCTTCAATGCAACATTGTGACGTACAACTTTTTGCACTGTTTGTAAAATCACAATGATTATCAACATGATCAGGAATCTCTATATGAACCATTACTGTAATATATACAGCCATAAAAACAACTAAAAATTAGTATACATAATTTATGATAATGACTTGTCTGATATTTTCTTGTATGAAAATGACTTCATTCCTTTATCAACAGCAACAGTTTTCATTCTTTTATACAGTTGATTGTCATTAATAACCTTTTTTATACAAGAAGCTATTTCATTTATGCTATCTTCTTTTATAAAAAGAACATTTCCACCTAAATCAATGTGAGTAGTACCCTCCCAATACTTACAAATCATCGGAATTCCCTGCCCCACAACTTGCTCCCAAAAAACAGAATGACGTCCCGGAAAAACAACGAGATCAGCCGAGGCAAAATACTTATATGAATCTCCAGCATCAAGCCAACCAATATATTGTATCTTATGCTCAATGCACCGTTTTCTTACATCCTCCTTCAAATCTGGTGAAACAGATCCAAATACGATTAGTTTGATTTTAGGATTATTAATACTAGCCACAGCATCCATTAAAAACAATGTCTGCTTCTTCCACATATCTATTTTTCCACCAGTAATAATAAGAAAATCATTATCATCAATTCCATACTTCATCCGAATATTCAATCTTTCTTTGGGATCTTGAGCCTCAAGTACTTTTTCATCATCTGCTCCCATTAGTAATAGCTCACATTTTTTTTGAGGAAGGCCATAAATGTTTTCCAAAAAATCAACTCTTGCAGGCAAAACACCATAGAACTTTTCAACATAGGGATTAATCCTTTTTGCAATATATCTCCATACTATTAAATAGAATAATTTCGATATAAAATTTCTAGCACTATTAGAAAAGTCTGAATGGTTATCAACTATGATTCTACAATTAGTATTCCTTTTTTTATATTTAATCAGCTTTAATATATCAAAAAATTGCAAATTATGTACAAAAATAATATCTGGAGATATGGAATTAACTGTATTTTCAAAATCATTAAATAATTTATATCTAAAAAATACATTTTTATTTTTAAATTTTTTTATTGATAATCTAAAAACCTTCACTCCGTTTCCATTGATGTAAGTTTTTTTCAACGTTTTTTCAACTTTTCCTTCTCTATTCCAAAAAAACTGAGATGCAATTACGTATACTCTATCATTGGTATTTTCACTTTGAAACTTCGTTAGCATATTTTCCTGATAATTCAAATTTTCTGTATATGGCCCAGTCAAACAAATATGCAAAATTTTCATATTATAACTCCTTACTATTTTTCTCCAAAATATTTTCTCCAATAAAATGCAATAAATTATCGGTTTTTATTTTTCCTTTCCTATCGTATTTTTTATATTCTACCTTATTATTTATAAATTTTAACATTATATCAGCTAATTCATAAGGATTATTATATTCAAAGAAAAAAGCTTTCTCATATCCATCTAATATTTCCAAACTAAATTCGGTTTTTGCTGCAATAATGTTTCCTTTAACATTGGAACTTTCAAGCAATGGAAGTCCAAAAGTTTCAATATAAGATGGGAAGAGAAGAACAGTCCTACTATACAAATCCAATACTTTTTCTCTTTTAATATTCCCTATAAACTTCAATTGTGTTGGAATCTCATCAAATTTCGATGCAAATTCTTTCTTTGTTACAGTTAAGAGCACTTCAAAATTATTAACAAAATACTTGTTTTTCAATATTTTACATGCCTCAATTATAACAGAATGGTTTTTATACACATATAATGCTGCTGGAAAAAAGAAAGAAGACAACCTATTATCATTTGTAGTGTTATGTGTACTAGTTCTATTACTTATTTTCAGTTTGGGAAAACATTTAAATAATTGTTCATCTTTAACAAGATGTTCCTTTTTTACAGCATCTTCCATCCATTTTGTTTGCACTATTACGTATGGAGAACTTTTCCTTATAGAGTATTTGATTAAAGTACCCACTATGTTTTGATATACAGCCATTTTAAATTCTTTCTTTCTAAAAAAAGAAAATTTCTTCATGGTTTGAAATGGTAGTGGTTGTTGCAAATACACTATCTTCACATTTGCTTTTACTCCCATCGTTATAGTATTTTGTAATGAAATATACACATCAGGATTCAAAAGATTAATAATTTTTTCCCCCGTAATGAATTCAAAAAAAAACCTACTCATCCATTTCTTTTGATTCTTAATTACCTTTATCTTGATATTTCTAGTCTCTTGAAAATACTTGCCAGATAAAATAAACACCCATTTATTTGTTTTATCATTCTCTAAAACTTCATTATAAAAATCTTCTAATACTGAGTAAATTCCTCCAGCTTCTGGAATTGCTGCAACATCATTAACTACAAATAGCATGTTATCTCCTAATTAATCTCAATAATATTTTTTCTATATCTATTAATGGATTTTTCTTTATTCAATTCTTTTTTTGAGAATTCAAATCCTCCATAAGCCATTTTTTTAATTGAATCGCTATCACTCTTAAAAATTGCTTTCAAATTGTTCTCAAGTTTCTTATAGTCAGTTGGCTCAGATTGAAATCCATTTTTACATCTTCTTATAATTAACTCTATTTCTGAATCCTTTTCGAGCACGGCCAATACTGGCTTAGCAACTGCCGCAATTCCATAGTATTTTGATGGGCAAGAAACCCCCTTAATTCCTTTAGCATTAACACACCAATGAACATCAGCAGCATTTAAACTATAAATTAAATCTTCCTTTTTTTGATAGGGAATAAAACTGACATTTTTCATTTTATGTTCTGTAACATATTTCTTTAAAGTTGGTAGCACACTACCTGCACCAATAAAAACAAAAACTACATCTCTCCCATCCTTGGTCTTTGTTCCTACTGGAAACTTCTCAATTACTTTAATTATATTTTCTAAATCATAATATAAACCAATATTACCTGAGTACATGATAACAAATTTATTAATTAGCTCATATTTTCTTTTAAAATTTTGGACACCCAGATTATCTTCATCAAGTGGATAAATTTTTTTCTCATCAATCCAGTTATTGATATATGTATGTTTAGGAACATTCTTATATTTGAATCTTTTTTCAAGTGTTTCCTCCATGTCCCTACCAACAACAACCACTTTGTCAGCCACTTTACATGAAACCTTATCTAACGACATCATCAATTTAAGAATAAATTTGTTTTTAGAAAATCCAACTGCCATTATTTGTTCTGGATTAAAATCTTGAATATTGTAAATGAATTTCGCTCTCTTGACAAATTTTCCAAACACCCCCAACAAACCACCTAAAATAGGAGGTTGCGAGACTGAAAAAATATAGTCAAATTTTCCCAATTTTAGAGTTGCCACCATAGCACGAATAAAATACGTTACAATGTTCCGAATTCTACTTTTCTTATTGCTCTTGCTGAATTCCGGTACTCGCACTCTTACTAATTTTACTCCGTTCATTTCTTCTAAATAATATTTTCTTTTTTTATATTCATCTTCAATCACACCTGTATAACTTGGCACAACACAGACAACCGTTATATCAAAAGTATCTAACATTCCTTCTGCTAGCTCTTTCAATATCTGACCCGTTGAAGCAGTATCAGGAGCATAGTAATGAGCATATATTAATAATTTCTTTTTATTCACCTTAACTCTCCCAATAATTATTAATCATTTCCAAAAATATCTCTTGTATAAACCTTTTCTTTAACATTTTCTAATTTATTTTCAATTCGATTAGCAATAATTACACTAGCTTTTTCCTTAAAATCATCTAAATCATTATTTACTTTACTACCGAAGAAGCTGCTTCCGTTCTCTAAAGTTGGTTCATAAATGACAATTTCAACACCTTTTGCCTTTAACCTCTTCATTACACCTTGAATGCTACTTTGTCTGAAATTATCACTATTTGCCTTCATTGTCAGCCGGTATATTCCAACAACTATCTTCTGTTTCCTTGATTCATCATAGAATCCAGCATGTTGTAGAACTTGCTCAGCAACAAAGTCCTTTCTAGTAGCGTTGGAGTTTACAATCGCTTCAATCAGATTTTGCGGAACATCTTGATAATTTGCTAATAATTGTTTTGTGTCTTTCGGTAGACAATATCCGCCATACCCAAAAGAAGGGTTGTTGTAATGATTGCCAATTCTTGGATCCAACCCAACCCCTTCAATTATTTGTCTCGTATCTAATCCCTTAAGCTCAGCATAGGTATCAAGTTCATTGAAGTAACTCACGCGCAAAGCAAGATAAGTATTAGCAAATAACTTGACAGCCTCTGCTTCAGTGGATCCCATGAATAATGTAGGAATATTTTCTTTAATTGCACCCTCCTGCAACAATGAAGCAAACTTATGAGCAGCCTCTATTAATTTCTCATCGCTGTTATCCAATCCAACAACAATTCTTGAAGGGTATAAATTATCATACAAAGCATGCCCCTCACGTAGAAACTCTGGACTAAAAAGGATCTTATTAGATCCCATTTTTTCTCTAATAGACTGTGTAAATCCTACTGGAATTGTAGACTTAATTACCATATATGCCTCAGGATTATACCTCATTACCAACTTAATAACCGCTTCTACCGCTGAAGTATCAAAATAGTTCTTCACATCATCGTAGTTAGTAGGTGTTGCTATCACAACTAATTCTGCATTTTCATAAGCTTCCTTAGCATCCAAAGTTGCTTTTAAATTCAAATCCTTATTTTTAAAAAAATCTTGAATTTCCTTATCAACAATCGGCGACTTTCTTTCATTAATCATTTTCACTTTTTCAGGAACAATGTCCACTGCTGTCACTTCATGATGTTGTGATAATAATGAAGCAATACTCAAACCAACGTATCCTGTTCCTGCAACTGCTACCTTCATAAATTTTACCTTCTCTAATATGCTCCATTCGGAACTATCATTATTTTTATTGTTTTTAATATTATTGCTAAATCATAGAGTAATCCGCTTTTTTTTATATATTGCAGATCTAATTCAACCATCTCGTGAAATCCAACTTCGTTTCTAGCACTAACTTGCCACAAACCAGTACATCCTGGTATAACTAACAATCTTTGCTTATCATATTCAGTGTACTCTTTAACCTCATCAGGTAGCGGTGGACGCGGACCCACGAGACTCATGTCGCCTTTTAGCACATTGTATAATTGTGGTAATTCATCCAGGCTCGTTCTTCTAAGTAGCTTACCTATCTTAGTAACGCGGGGATCATTGTGCAGCTTGAACATTGCCCCATCAACTTCATTGAGTTGCTTCAATTCTTCAAGCTTCTTATCAGCACCCATGCACATTGAACGGAATTTATATATCGAGAATAACTTTCCGTTCTTGCCCACGCGCTGTTGCTTGTAAATAATTGTCCCATCTGTTTCTTCATGCTTGATTGCTCCAGCAACCATCAATAATACCGGTGATAATGCCACTAAACCACAGGCACTTAATGTTACATCTGTGATTCTCTTGCAAAAACGATACAAGCGACGTCTCTTAAGTTTCTTTAGATTGATTATTTGATTGTGATCAAAATTAATATCCTGCAAATCATCAATCACCATGTGACTCCCCCTCCTGATAAAATTATTAACAAAAAATGAGTTACGTTTTAATTATACACATATTTAAATAAAATAAAATACAAAAAAAATAAAAAAAGGCACATTAAATTCATAAAATCTACTTATTTTATGAATATGCCAATTTCATTAATTATAGTAATAATATATTACACTTACGTTACTTAAACTACGTTAGCATCTTAAATTTCTATTTACTCTTTTTTATTTAACCTCAATAATTAGATGATTCCCCTACTCTTCTTCCTAATCTCCTTCAGACTATCTTCAACTAACTCTTTTGACACCTCCTTACCCATTATGCCTTTCAACACATTTTCAATAATATAATAGATTCCCCAATCCAGCTCACTCTTTAAAGAGGTACTCTCTACACTCGGATCCGTATATTGTCCACAAATATTATAAACAGACGTTTGTTTAATATTCTGAAATTCAATATTAATCTCATCCACTATGCTGCACTGCTTCATTATAATATTACCTGCTATCTTCAACTGCCTCCTAACTACATTCTTATCAACCATGAAGTCCATTCTCAATGGGTCACCCAAGAACTCTCTAAATAATATTGTCATATTCCGTTTATTTTCTGTAAATGAAACTCCAACGCTATCATTCAACAATAACCAATCAGTTGAATGCTGCGTTGCTCCAGATAATGGAATTATTACATTCTTGCCATAGACATATGGTAAACCACCCTTATTTTGAGACATTACCCTCGTTCCTAGGAAGCTGACTGCTTGATCCGTAATAAATTGGTTTATTAACTTCTTAGTCTCCTTATTAGTTCTGATAATTCCCCTGTACTTGTCAACTAAGATTGACTTGCAGCCAAGTTTCTTATAATTGAGACAATTGAAAACAAACAATGTACTCTGCAGATTAATTGTTGCCTTCATATCCAATTCTGAATTGAAGATAATCTCATCTAGATTGAATCCATGAAATAAAATTTTTTCGTGATGCATTTGCTTCCCCCTCTACCCTTCACACTTTTTTGATAGCGTTATCATTAATAGCTTTCATTATAAAGCTTTCTCTAATTAATTACCATATTAATTTTAATCTATCTTTTTAACACTTTCCTCTAGATTTTTCAAACAATTATTTTTGTGTACTCTGAAAATGATTTGAGGCCTTGAATCAATTCAACCTAATTGGAGTGATTCAAAAATGAATGATAAAATATCAACCTTTGCTTTCAAGCATCTCTTGCAAGACGACAATACAAGATTAATCCATGGTGTTCTTAAAAGCCTTGGCATCTCACCTACCAGAAATGATTATCAGGATCTATACCAAGAAGGCTGCTTATTATATGTGGAAGCTTATGAGCATTTCTTTACAACACACTCATCTGAAGATCTCGAGGTATTCGGTCCCTTTGCCTTTAGATTAATCAAATGGCGTTTGTTAGATCGAATTCGTAAGGAAGTGAAGCATCAGGAGCACTGTAAGCCTTTAATTACAATTCATTCCGATGACACAACTGAAGACAGTGGCTATCCTGATCCATTCGCCAGTAATTTTGAAGGGGAGATTCTCGCTAGTGCTTTCTTCCAAGAGCTCTGGGACAAGTGTACACTACAAGAACAAGCGTATCTCGCAAACCGTGTAGCTGGTGTCAGTATAACCAAGATGGCAAAAATGTTAGGTGTCTCAAGACAGGCCATCTACAAGTGGCGCGATGGGGTCATTAGAAAAGCAAAAAAAATCGTGGCACGTTAATTTCATTATGGTGGTTTCTAAAGTGATATCCATTAAAAAACAGCAAATAACTCAACTTTATCTTCTTAGAAAGGAGTTTTTCAATACCTGTACTAGAATAAATCGAATGAATTGTACCTTGAAAGATATTTAAAGTTAGATAGAAACTTTTGACTTATGCAACACATTTATTCGTAGTAAAATAGAGGAACTAGATCAAAATTAATTTTGACCGAGTTCCTCTTTAAATTCACATAGACTTTTATTCCCATCTATAATCCAAAATCATTTACATTTGTGCCTTAAACAATTGCTCGCTTAATTCAATCTTACCTGATCCTTCTTCACTATTGGCAAAGGCAACACTTCCTTGATGATTCAATGGCTGCAATAATTCCTTGTCTCGCAAAATCCGCTGCAATTCTCGTGATGCACCAGGTCCACCATCAATAATAAATTGGTGGTTACCCATTACTTTCTGGATTGCAGCTTTCACGAATGGAAAATGCGTACAACCTAATACCACAGAGTCAGCCGTCTCCTTATACGGTGCTAATAATCCCTCCAAATAGTTCATTACTGCTGGGGAATTCAGATCACCGTTCTCCACATATTCAACAAGATCTGGTGCCGGAACCAATACTAGATCTGCGAGATTCTCATATTGAGCAAGCAATTCTTGGAATTTTTGTTCTCTCAACGTTAATGGAGTTGCCATCACCAGAATCTGCGAATTAGGCTTCCGCAACACTGCTGGTTTAATCGCCGGTTCTAATCCAATCACTGTCAGATCTGGATAAGCTTGACGGATATCTATAACTGCCGCACTCGTAGCAGTATTACATGCAATTACAATTGCTTTAACCTTCTGCTCAATAAAATGATCTACAATGTCAAAACTCAACTTTTTAACTTCAGCAGTGGTTTTAATCCCATAAGGTGCATTATCTGAATCTCCGAAGAAATGATAGTCTTCTTGTGGCATCAAGCGATGTAAATCACGAAGAACACTAATTCCACCAACGCCAGAGTCGAAAACACCAATTGGGCAATCTTTGGTTATTTCATACATTAGCCATACTTCCTTTATATAGATGTACCTATCATTATACTATTATAATTGAGAACATACACTAAACTAAAATCAGGAATTAAGATCTTTTACTTAGAATTCTTGTTATCAACTCTATAATCAATATCTTACCGTTCTTCTTATTATACTTCACTTTTTTTCTCATTTCTAAAAACAAACATAATAAATATTAATATTGAAATAACGAATAAAACCCAGAAAAAGTTTTGAAGGCCAGCTTCTATACCTCTCTGATCTGAGCCAAACAAAGCAGCTACGGTTGTTCCCACGGCTCCCATAAACATCTGTGTTCCTTGTAAAATTGCATTAGCATCACTTTGCAAACTCACAGGAATCCCATCAACAGAGGCAGTCATACTTGTACTAAAAGCCATGCTTCTCCCAATCGTGAAGACAATGTAGCTAAGAGTAATCGTCATAAAATTCATCTCGTGCGTAATTAATGCCATACATAAGAGGCTTGCGGCAAAAATTCCATTTCCAATAAATAGCAATTTAGTTGATCCAATTTTATCGTACAAAGAACCAAATACCGGAGACAACACTGCCCCTATTAGTGTTCCTGGCAACAATGAAAAACCCGCCAAAAAACTTGTAGTATGTGTGACTGATTCCAAATAATTAGGTAGCAACAATCCAAGTCCTAAGTTTGCAAACATGTACAAAGTAACGGGAATCAATAATAAAGTAAAAGATTTAGAACTAAATAGTCGAATATTTAAAAAAGTTCTTTTGCTTCTTATTGATACTACAATGAATGCTAAAAAAGCAACGATTGTAATGGCTAAGAGTGCGATATTAATGGAACCACCCTCTAGCTGATTAATCATCAAAATCCCCGAAATCAATGCCACACTTAACAAGATAAAAGCCCAAAAGTCAAATGGCTCTAAATTCTTACTCCGTTGTTTTTCTCTTATACTGCTCCAACCCATAACTAATGAAGCAACTGGAATAATTAACAAAGTAAAAAATATAGCACGCCAACCTAAGCTTTCAATAAATATTCCCCCATAGGTAGGGCCAAATGAAGGAGCCAAGCTAACTACCATAGCTCCTATGCCCATCCAAACACCTATTTTACTCTGTGGAATCTGTGTCAAAATCAGATTAAACATCAATGGCATCGCAAGTCCAGCTGATATACCTTCTAAAACTCTTCCCGCCAATAATACTGACAACGATGGAGAAAGTCCTGCAACCAAAGTCCCTATAATAAAAATCAAGTTGGCAGATAACCATATTTTTCTGACACCATATTTTTTAGTTAGATACGAACTAATAGTCATAGTAACCGTAACCGCCAGTAGGTAAGCTGTAGTAACCCATTGTATATTATTAAGCGATGTATTAAAAACATCCTTAAGGACGGGGAAAGTAACATTCATAGCCGTCTCAATCATTATGCCACCAGCTGCTAATAAAGCGGCTGATATAATTGCTAATTTATTTTTAAGTTGAATTGATTCTTCCATTTTTTCTCCAATATATTTTTTTATTGTTCAAAACTTTCTAAAAATTTAAAAATCACTTGTTTTTCTTCTGCCGAATAACTAGACATTATTAGCTTGTCATGATTATCTATATAACCCTTAATGATTTCACTAATTTCAGTTCCAGAATCTGTTAATTTTATTTCCTTAATTCGTTTGTCTTTTTCAGACCTGTACCTCTTAACCAGATCTTTTGCCTCTAAACGATCAATCATCACCGTAACAGTTGAACCTTGTATATGGAATTCTTTTTCGATATCTTTTTGTGTAACTGCTGAACAAGTTCTTAAAAAATCTATAATTGTCATCTGGACACCGGTTAATCCATGTGGACGTGCGAGTCTATCCAAATCAGCATTAAGTGCGTTATGAGCTATCTTTATTAATTTCCCAATAGATTGTTTCATAAAATATCCCCTTTGTTTTTAATTAGTTAGCTAACTAATATTATATACGATTACTAATTTTTTTCAACTTTTTTTAAGATCGTACATTATGGTACAGATTTCTATTTATCACAAAATAAAAATACACCATAAGTCAAAACTCACCTGACTTATGATGCACTCATTAACATCTCAATTATTTTCTGTTTTTCACATATTCCTTAATGCGCTTTGCTGCTTCTTGTAAATTCTCAAAACTTGCGGCATAACTGATACGCACATAGCCATCCCCACCAGTTCCAAATGATACACCTGGAATAATCGCAACATGTGCCTCATTGGCCAAAGCTCGAACAAACTTCCATGAATCTTGTGGACAATTAGCTGGAATCTTGGCAAAGATATAGAAAGCCCCATCTGGACTCGCAATCTTAAACCCAACTTCTTCTAATTCCTTAATCATGAAATCACGGCGTTTTCCATATTCCTTCAACATAGTCTTACTGTCATTTTTACCATTAATCATTGCTTCAAGTGCTGCAAATTGAGAAATAGTTGTTGGAGCTGTAACAAAGTTCTGATGTGACTTTACAACTTGATCAACGAAATCTTGTGGCCCTAAAATATATCCTATACGCCACCCAGTCATCGCATGTGACTTCGACAAACCCGTAATTAAAATTGTTCTCTCTGGAATTGCCCGTGCAATAGAAAAATGCTTCTTAGTATATGTTAATTCAGCATAAATCTCGTCACTGATTACCCAAAGATTCCGTTCCCGCACAACTTCTGCCAATTCTTCTATTTGTTTGCGTGTATAAGTAACCCCCGTTGGATTGCTAGGATAATTCAACACAACTGCCTTAACGCGAGCTAATGGATGTTCATCAATAACTTGTTCTAACCTCTTTGCAGTTAAAACAAAACCATCATCGCTCGTATCGACTAATATTACACTGCCATCATTAACCTTTGTTATTGGTATGTAAATTGGGAAAATCGGCGTTGGGACAATTACGGTATCACCAGGATTTATAACTGTCTGCAAACTAGCTGCAATTGCTTCTGTTGCTCCAACTGTTGTTACAACTTGACTTGCTGCGTAATTCAAATCAAACTTCTCATTATAATATGTTGCGACAGCTTCACGTAAAGCTGGGATTCCCGCATTAGGAGAATAATGTGATTGATTATCTTCAATTGCTTTAATCGCAGCTTTCTTAATATGCTCTGGTGTATTGAAATCAGGTTCTCCAAGAGTCAACTTAATTATTCCGGGAATATCACTTGTATCAGAGTCAAATTGTCTAATATCGGAAATACCAATTTGCTCAATCTTCTCATTAAATTTATTTTTTGTCATTTGAATGCTCCTTGTCATAAGTAAATATCAAACTTAAGGAACATTATAGCACAGTATAAAAGTCTTTTGATTTATAACTTTTAACCATCTATATTATCTTGCTAATTGTTTTTGTACTATTCCTTGCAGACGCTGTGCAATTATTACAGCTAATACTGCCTTAATAATTCCAGGAATAATGAATGGCACTGTTCCTGTCATTAAAGCCGTGTTCAAGCTGATATGCAGATTTGGAATCATCCATACAGAGCCTATTAAAAGACTGGCAAGCATCCCAATTATATTTGCCGTAAATAATGATATAAAAGTCTTACCCCAGTACTTTAAGATTAGTCCTGTTATTAGGCAGTATATTGGAAACGAATAAAGATACCCTGCTGTTGGCCCAACAAAAACTGCTAGTCCGCTAGAAAATCCTGCAAAAACCGGCAATCCAGCCGCACCCATTATTAGATAAATGCAAAGTACAGTAAAACTATTCATAACTGGTAATAGACTTGCAATTAGACCTACTGCAAATGTCTGCATTGTAAGTGGAACAATGGGTAGTGGAATTGTAATCTGTGAACAAACGATCATCATTGCTAACAAAATACCTGACAATACTACAAGGTGGAGCTTTTGATTCTTCATAAACAAACCTCTTCTCACTTTGATAACAACATTGTAAGTATTCGGAGGCTAACTGTCAACCATTAATTATAATTGGTTAACGATGTAAAAGGTAATATTCTTACCAAAACACATAATTCAAAATTTTTCAACATGCAATTGACTATTAAATGATTGGCCAAACTTATTCTAAACCGTGTACTATTTTTTTGATTTTATCACGAACATTCCGAAAAACATCGAGCCGCTCTTCATAGCTTCCAACTGCATTCACAGGATCTGCCAAAGGATAATGAAGGTGCTGCGTTTCAGCTGAAATAACAGGGCACTTGTCTTTTGCATCTCCACATAGTGTAATAATTAAATCAGCAGACTTAAAATAATCAACATCAATCTTCTTTGAATATTGCCCCGAGATATCAACCCCATCTTCAAGCATCACCTTAGCTGCATCAGAATTTAATCCATGAACTTCAACTCCAGCACTTCTAATTTCAAATTCATTTTGTGGTAAAAGCACTCTAGCATATCCTTCCGCCATTTGACTGCGGCATGAATTCCCAGTACATAAAAAATATATTTTTTTCATCGAAAGTACCTCACATAATTTTATTATAAAGCTCTATGACGCTGACCTTCTCTTGCCCGCAAGGCCCATAAAATTGAAACCGTATCAATGATTTCTTGCATCATCGCTCCAACTAATGCTGGTAAAATACCAGTTGTTGCGATTAACATTAATAATACACAAATAAATATTCCAATCAAAACTGCTTGTTTAGCCACTTTCATTGTATTTTGGGAAATTTCGACTGCTTTCGCGACTCGTCTTAAATCATCCTTCAAAATAACAACATCTGCTGATTCGCTTGCAGCACTGGATCCATGTGCTCCCATAGCAATTCCCACATCCGCCATCGCCAGAGAAGGTGCATCATTGACTCCATCACCAACCATAATTGCTGGTCGCATTGCCTCAGTCAGGCTTTTAATAGCTGTAATTTTGTCTTGGGGCAACAAGTTGGCCTGCACATCACTAATACCCACTTTTTGAGCTACACTTTGAGCTGTTGTAATCTGATCGCCAGTTAGCATCATCAAATGCTTTACACCATATTGCTTCAATTGTCGCATTGTCAGCTCAGCTTCTGGCCGAATTTCATCTGTAAAAGTCACATAGCCGCAAAGCTTGTGATCAACCGAAAGATAAACAGCGGTTTGTTGGATATCCAATTTTGGATTAGCTGAGGTCACAAAGCTTAACTTTCCCACCTTAATCAATTTTTCGTTTTGCTTAGCCACAAGACCTTGACCAACGATCTCGGAAACATCAGTAAAACTTTGCAACTCAACATGGTTCTCTTGTCCATACTTAACTAATGAACGTGCCAAAATATGATTAGAGTTTTGTTCTAAGCTAACTGCTAGACTCAACAATTCGGTTGGTGTAAGTTCACTTAGAGATTTGATTTGAGCAACCGTTAAGTATCCCTTAGTAATTGTACCTGTTTTATCAAAAATTGCTGTTTGGGCTGTTGCCAATTTTTCAATTACATCTCCCGTTTTTACAACAATCCCATTTCTTGACGAACGACTCATTCCCGAAACCATCGCAACTGGAGCAGCCAAGATCAAAGGACAAGGGGAAGCAACCACTAAAACTTCAGCAAATCTAACTGGGTCCTTAGCCAAAAACCAAGCAACTCCAGCAATTAGGTAAGTTACCAAAGTAAAAGGAACTGCATAGCGGTCGGCTAAGCGCACAAAATGCGACGGAGAATTGCCAGCAATCTTGACTAACTTTACCAGTTGCTGATATTGGCTATCCTTAGCTAATTTATCAACCTGCATAACTAAAACCGTATCACCATTGATTGCTCCTGACAGCAATTTATCGTCTACCCGCTTACTTACAGGTCGTGATTCACCTGTTAAAGAGGACTCATCAACATTCCCTTGTCCTTGAATCACATGACCATCAACTGGGATTACCTCACCCGGTTTGACAACTAAATGGTCATCAATTAAAACAGCAGCAACTTTGACATCATCTTGTTGTTGCTTCACAATCCGGTGCGCAATCTGAGGTGAATTATCTACCAATGATTTTAATTCTGAACCTGCCTTTTTGGCAGCATACTCTTCTAATGAATCGCCACCGATCAGCATTATCAAAATAATCATCGCTGCCCAATATTCACCGACTGCTAATGTAGCAATAATAGCTGTAATTGCTAATAAGTCAACGCCATAATCGCCGGAGTGAAGCGCTTTAATCATTTCTTTTAACATCATCAGTGCAAAAACAATCCCTGTTAGAGTTATGATACTTTGTGCAAGAAGTTGCTGTCGTAAAACAAATTGAATAATTACCGTAACTATCCCGATTCCTAAAATTATTCCCAGTTTATTATACTGTTTCATAAAATCTACCCCTATTTGTTAACATTTAAAATCATTATTTTCGTTTGTTTATTAGTCAACTAATTCATTCTAATTCTAGTTCATCAAGTCCAAGAAATAAACCAATTCAAACTTTCCTATTGCTGTAAGTCGCCTTATAGACTAACGATGCAAATCTGACCGTCTGTGCATTCATCTTGACTGGATATGGTGAGAGTTGATAATTGACAGTCTGAACAATTTCAACGGGCTGCATCTGACTATCCTTGTTTACTAAAAATATTTTATAAGAACCCGCTGCGATTTTACCATGGTATCTTAATGCTGAACTACCTGCCTTTAATCCATATTTTAACAGATAATACCTCTTAGTTCGATAATTAATCAATTCTCCAGATAATTTCGAACCCTGCGGAACTGCCACTGAAAATGTCGTAGCTTCATGATTGATGACCATTTGTTGAGAAACAACCTTTCCAGGCTCTACCCAAGTCTCCTTCGCATGATACTGCAAAGAAAGCTGGCTTCTTTGTGCAGCGATAATCTGCCCTGCAGATCCATGCCAATTAACAAGATTGCTTACAATCACAATCAGGCAAACGATAAACGGGCCTAGTTTTGTGCGTAGAGAACTAACCAATCTGCTCTGCATTTCTTGGACCTTTTGGCTCTTTGTTTCTTGTATGGGCAAAGTATTGATAACTAATAATAATGGCAAGATAGCCTGTCCATAACGACTTTCTGACTCCCACAATAGCATGTGGAAAAACACGTAGCCGACTGCTGTAATGATAGTCAACTCACGAATAGAATCAAGTGCTGTCTGCCGTTTAAGCAATTCTAAACATTTGCTTAAAGCAATCAAATAGATCCAGATGAAGCCGCTGCGCATAATTGCCTGACTTAAAACGTGTACTTTTGACTGCCAATTGACATAAACTCGCGGTACTTGAATAAAGCCCCCAGTATAAGCACTCTGAATGTCATTAACACTTAACAAAATTCCAATTCGCGAAACCCACTGTCGTAATACTCCACCAATTCCTAAGCGGCTTAAACGCTCTGGCAAAGCCTTGGCAATATATGACTGTCGAGAAGCCTTAGATGGTAAGCTAATCATTTTTTCCACATCATTACCATCTTTAATAACCTTTGCAGTGTATTATTCAGTACTTCTTCTTCATTAAATGCTGGTACGACAATTGTTAATTTCTCCATATTTAATCCTCTTCTTTTAATGTAAAAATTTAAAAATCACAGATAAAATAAAATATCCGCATGATTTCCCACCAAACTAGCGCTACTAACAAGCTTGCCAGCATCCCAGTAAAAGAGCTTTTCCCTCCGTACAGCTGTGCGGTAATCACCATCCCCAACCACAAAAAAGCTAGCAAGATTGTTAATAACTGAACTTCTTGATCGACAAGTGTCGGAAGAATAATTGTTAGGACTATCAGAATAATGATGACCGTTGCCAGAACATGTTCGTTAATTAATACCAGCACAGGGGATCTACTAAGCTGCAGTTCTTGTGAAATCCAATTAATTAATAGTGCCAGTAGCACGCTGCTAAAATGGACAAATATTACCCAGACGGCATTTACTATTCGTTTAAAATACTTCCAGATAGCAAATGCAATGATAATTATTAATACAGAAGTGCTTGCAAAGTTGCTGAAAAATGAAACAATGGGATAAAACTGATTTTGCCCACTTGATCTCACAGTCAGCATAAATTGTTGCAAACTAGTGTCTAAGGACTTGAAATATGTTGCTTTTAAATAGACCAGCAGCAGTAAAATGACATATAAAATTAAAGAGATAACCCCAGTTATTAACCAACCGAAATTTTTTTTTATTAAAAACAGCGCTTATCCCTCCCTTCTTAACTCCCCTCACTTGAACATTTTCAAGTTTAGCAACTTTTATTTATCGCTAAAAGTAACGCTTGCTGAGAGGATTATGAGATTTCTTTAGAAACAAAAAAGCCTTTAGCCGAATGACTAGCAGCGCTAAGGGCCAAAATTAAATTATTTCAGAAATTAATTCTAAATTCTAAAGAAAAAACAGTGCCTCGTGTTTGATTATTCGCAACTTTTAAAGTGACGTGATTTAAAAGAGCAAGCTGTTGGGCAATTGCCAACCCCAACCCTGTGCCAGTAATTGAACCACGAATGTCATCTGCACGATAAAATCTTTCAAAAATATGCTTTTTGTCTTGCTCAGTGATTCCTCTTCCTTGATCAGCAACCTTAATAATTAATCCGTTAGAATTTCTTTCAAGAGTCAATTCAATTACTGAATCCTGTGGTGAATATTTACTAGCATTATTCAACAAGATAATCAGGATCTGTTCAATGCTTTTTTGATGCCCTGTGATAACTATCTTAGTTGGAATATCAGTAATTATTTGCTGTGGAAAAAGTAAATTCATCTCCTCGGCAAGCTTCTGTAAGGACTGACTGATATCATATTTTTGCAGTGTCAGCGTCATTTTGTCTGCTCGCGAAAGGGTCAATAATTCTTCAATTAGTTTTGTCGTTTGTTCAGCTTCTTGATATATATAATCCAAGGAATCCTGAACAATTTCCGGATGGTCATGCCCATGTCTTTGAATTAATTGAACGTGACTTTGGATAGTTGCAATCGGCGTCCGTAATTCATGGGCAGCATTCGAAACAAAAATTTTTTCTTTTTCCGTTTTATCATATAAATTTGTCAGCAGATGATTAAAACTGGCAGCCAGCTGCTTGACCTCTGTTGGTGTTGCTGGAATGGGCAATTTGTCTGTCGTCTGAGTCTTTTTAACAGAAATCGCTTCAGCACTTTTAGTTAACTGACTTAGTGGACCTGTCAACCGTTGAGCAATCAGCCTGATGTATAACGGCAGCGTCAGGAGTGTTAAAACCAAAACAATTGCAGTAATAATGATGACTCTTTCCAAAATCTTCAATTGCGAATCTAATTTTATCCATAAACTATAATGAATTCCTTTGGCATGCCCCGTATTATAAAGCAGAAAACCGATTTTAGGGCGATAATAGAGCCCATGGATTAAAAAAAATTTCTGGGGCTTGATTTTCAACAGGCTCTTAGCATCAGGAGAATAATAATTTTTTGTCTTGGCATCTTGTCGACTATTTCTAACATGCACGTAACTCGTACTGGTATTCAAAGTACTGTTGAACCGCCACTGTTTCCAATCACGATCGCCATCAATCACTGTTCGTTCCAGACTCTTAATAATATTGTTTGAAGTCATGCGGCTAGTTTCCAACAACTGATGTCCGACTGCAACCACTGTAATAATACTAAAACTGACAATTATTGCCGTGATTAGTAATAGGAAACTTCGCAGCATAATCGAGTCACTATTTTGTTCTTTCTTAATCTTTGGCCTCATCGTTTTTATTTTCATCTTCTTTGCCTTCACCTAGCATCACTTTCCTTAATTGTCTGTCAGTGAATAGCCAACACCTCTAACAGTATGAATTAATTTTTTTGAATTAGGGAATTCATCAATTTTATTTCGTAAATAACGAATATACACATCCACAATGTTAGGTTCGCCCTCAAAGTCGCTGCCCCAAACCAAGTCAAGCAGTTCATTACGCGTAAATACCTTACCAACAACCTTAAACATCTCCACTAACAACTGATACTCTCGTTGCGTCAATTGAATGCTATGGTCCCCACGTGTAATCCGACGTTTCCCAGTATCAAGTACTAAATCATCGAGTTGATAGACTTGATGATTATCCAATATTTGCCTTGGACGCCGCAAAACAGCCGTGATCCTCGCAAGTAATTCTTCAATATCGAATGGTTTAGTAATATAATCATCTGCTCCACCAGTTAAACCCGCCACTTTATCTCCAGTATAATCACGAGCAGTCAACATGATAACTGGAATGTCATAATCACGCCGAATTCGTCTGAGTACTCCTAAGCCATCCAACTTGGGCAGCATCCAGTCCAAGATGATTAAATCAATTGTTTGTTGGTTCTTATCAAAAACGCTCAAAGCTACTTCGCCATCAGAAGCAGTCAGAACCTGATAATTCTCAAATTGTAATTCTTTTTTTAAAGAAGCAACCAGTCCGAGTTCATCTTCTACTAATAAAATTGTTTTACTCACTATATTCCCTCCAAAGCAAATTCTGATATTTAGAGAATTCGTGTCAATCTATTTTAATACAAAAATTGCAAATTAATCTCTCTGTTCGAATTTCAAAATCTTATGTCACATTCTTTTACCCAATTTCATTATATCAGCTGCTGCCTGCTTTTTTCTGAGAATTTCTCAGATTGCTTTCATGAATTATAAGTGGCTTTATCTCATTATTTAGCATATTATCTAAAAAAAGAACTAATCAACTTGTTGAGAATATAGATAGAGGTGTAAATATGTATCGTAAAATAGTAGTTGTTTCCTTATCACTGACAGTTGCAATAGCTATTGTATTAGACAGTTATTTTGTCTTGTATAAGACCCTAGCTAGCAATGATAATGCAGCAAGTAATAATACAGTGAACAGTACTAGTACTGCTGATAATTCAAGTTCAGCCAGTTCAGCCGTTTCAAGCAGCACTAACAAGCAGCGAAGCTACAAAGATGGTGAATATGTTGGAAAAAGTACCGCAACTGCCTGGGGCAATGTCCAATTGAAAATTAAAATTGCTAACAATCGACTAACTAAAATTACCGTTCTTAAATATCCGAATACACATTCGCATTCAGTTGAACTTAATCGGCAAGTCTTACCAGTTTACCGGCAAGAAGCAGTTAAGAGTCAATCAGCAAACATCCAGCAAGTTTCCGGAGCAACCGAAACCTGGAAGGGTTTTACAGGATCTTTGCAAAGTGCCCTAATCAAGGCACGACAAGCTTAAGCATTGCAATTGTTAGGAGGTAATTGACGTGGAAGAAAAAAAAGGTTATCAATTCTATGATCGCGTAATTAATATGATGAATATTCCATTCACCTTGACCTTGGTTTGTGAAACACAGATGCCTGTTGTAGATTACTGGATCGATCATCTAATGACGCAGGTACAACAAAAATTGCAAGTTGTTGATCATATTTTCTCTCCCTTTAAACAGGATTCGTTATTAAAAAAATATCAAGCAGGTGATCTACAGGTTATGCAAAATACAAGCTTTCATACCGTCTTTGATCTAGCCAAAAAGGCCGCTAAAACGACTGCTGGTTTCTTCGATCCTTATTATGCGACTGAATTTAATCCAACTGGTTTGGTTAAAGGCTGGGCAATCGAGGAGATTTTTAATAATCTGTTGTCCCCATTTCTTAGAAACCATCCTTTAATGATTGGCATTTCACTGAATGGTGGCGGTGATCTACAATTTGCTACACAACAGGGAAGCTCTTTTTACTGGGAGATTGGAATCGAAAACCCCAGCCAACTTGATAGCTTGAGTGCTGTTTACAAATTAAAAAATGGTGCTGTCGCTACTTCTGGTTTTAGCAAACGTGGACAGCACATCGCTAATTTGACAGATCATTCTCTCCTGCAAGCTACTATCGTTTCCGACAGTCTGACCTGGGCAGACATCTGGGCAACAGCTGCCTTAGTTGCTGGTCAGCAAAATTTTATTAGTCTCTTAACCAAGTGTCAGTTAACTGGATTAATGATTACATCAAAGAATATTATTCCATTTTCAGAAGGGCGGCTTGCAGATGCTGAGAAAAATACAATATAAATTAGTTCTTTTTTGGTTAAGTTTCTTTTTTGTTGTACCTTTGCCCTTTATACAAACGATTTCTACGGGGCTGCAAGGAATGTCAGCTAATGAAATGCTTGCTATCTATAGCGGAGTCATTGCATATGCATGGATGCTCGCAATAGTTTATTTGAGTACGAAACCGCACTGGTTGGATCGACTAGTTGGCTTGCCCAGTATATATCAGCTTCACGGAATTCTTGCAATTGCTGCTCTAGGACTGGCCTGGCTGCATAAGATTGGTACTCATTCGGCTGGATTAATTAAACAAACCGGTGATTTATCCTTGATTATTCTAACCGGATTGATTGGTTATTCACTGCTGTTTTTGGCCAGCTGGTTAATCAGTCGTTTTTCTTTGTTATCAAAATTCAAGAAAATTCTTGAAAAGGTCTTTAAACATGAAATTACCATGCTGCTTCATAAATTACTTTTGGCAGCTGTCATATTAGTTTTTATCCACGTTCGACTAATTGACTATATCAGATCCATTACACCGTTTATGATCTGGTTTGACGGTTTAAGTTTGCTGACTGCGCTTAGTTATTTGCGAACAAAAGTTAGCTGGTATGGACGCAAAGGACAAGCAGAACTTAAATTAATTCAAAATCATAGCTTATCTGATCGTGTACGTGAACTGACTTTGGGAGGACGTCAGAGCCAGCAGCTTGATTTACAGGCAGGAGACTTTGTTTTTTTGTCTTTCCCACGGGTACCAAAATTACGCGAGCCACATCCCTTTTCACTAGTCAGTCTTCCTGATCAAAGTGGAGAATTCAAGCTGACAATTAGGGGCGACGGTGATTTTACCACTAGTCTGCAAACACTCAAACCTGGGACGACCGCTAAAGTTACTGGCGGATTTGGCCGATACCAAGCATTTATTGCAGAACATGACGATACTGCAAACTTAGTTATGATAACTGGTGGAATTGGCGCAACACCTTTATTTTCACTAATTCCTAATAACTTATGTCATAAGATTTATTTGTTTTACTCAGCTCACCGCCAGACTGATTTGTTGTACCAGCAGCAGTTAAATCAGTGGACTCAGCATGCCAACTTTACTGGTTTTTGGCAGCAAGGACGTTTTGCCGACGATTTTGTTTTAAATCGTTTACCACATGGTTGGCAAAACCATACTTTATTTTTACTCAGCGGCCCTGTTTCGCTAATCCATCATTGGGAGAAATTGCTAGAAAAAGCTAAAGTTGATAGTAACAATATTTTTAAAGAAGAATTCAATTGGTAGTATTTGAACATCTTGTGTTGTAAAAAAACGAGTTAGAGAGTATGACATAAGTGAAATCTTGATTTGCATATCCAACTTTTTTAAGTCGGTACAAAGCGGAAAGATTTGAGTATTAACTCGAAATTACAAATAGAGCGTGTACTTTACTATGAATAATTCGAAGTTAGGCGGAGAACCAAAATAACATTAAAAAAAGGATTAATGCCTGCTGCATGCAGAAAGCATTAATCCTTTTTGAAGTTCACAAATATAAGGCACAAAATAATTAGGAATTTGATTATAAGATAGAAAACTCGGATTGGGTCAAAAATCATATCACAAAATCTTTTTACTTTCACTGATTCTATATGATTCTATTAGCTGCAGCAGACTGCTCAAAAAAGGCATCTCTCCTTGAATTGTTTGTGCTGTTTCTCTTTGATGCTGTGCATATTCTTCTTCAACCTTCTTGATTGTTTCGGCCGTAATCTTAGCAGTATCATCCCAATATTTAACAATCTCCGCAGTGTACTTTTGTTCCACACCCAAGCGTTCAAATTGTTTAATCACCTGCCTTGCATACTTTCTCATCCAGCCATCACCAAAAATATTGAAAGCCACAAGTCCGGAAAATACGATCACCGCGAGTGCTAGAGTTAACGGTCCTCCGATTGCCGAAATTGCCGTTGCTGCTCCAGATACAGTTCCACCGTACAGCCCAACTGAACTCAAAAAGCCTGCCATCTGCGTAACGAGAATATATCCTCCAAGATTCCCCAGACTACCAAATAATACGGAGAAAGCTCCATAAATTCCAAGACTGGTTGCTACACCTGTAGATGATTTGATGAAGAGATTAGTGAAGTCAAAATTCTCAGAGTAAAAAAAATCATTAAACTTTTTTATTGAACCATTCATTTTACTGGAAAAATCAGCTGAATTTTCTGTTAAGATCTTTTGCAGCGTTTCATCTACCATATTTTGTAATAAAACCACTAACTGTTTCTTATCCTCCTGCTTATTCTTAAATTCTTTTTTCTTGATTAATTCTTCAATCGAATTGACCGCGAACATCTTTGTATAGACACTATGGAAATCCTTAATAGAAACTTCTTTCTTTGCATTCGATAATCTTAGTAGTTCTTCTTCTATCTGCTGAAACTTATACTTCTTAAGACTTTCCTTTGTCACCGGGGAATTAATGCGTGCTGTTAAGCGTAACTCAATTTGTTTGCCAGCCACGATCATTTCTTCAATCGTGCTTCTATATAACACTTTACATTGATTTATCTTAAACCTCACAATATTTTCCATCATTTTGATGAATACCTGCTTGAATGCTTGTGAAAGTTGAATGTTCTTAATATCAGATGCATAAAAGCGACTGCGAAAAGCTTGCGGGCTGTAAGTCGGTCCAAATTTTGCAAAATATGTACTTGTCTGAACATTCAGAAACCTTGCAACAGCACGATTAAAGATCTCACTGATGTCACTATTTCCTACAGAATCCGCATGACTTCCCACAAACAATAGGTTGTTAAAGGGGGCTTGACCAGCTTGGTCAAATTCTCTAGAAGAGGAATCAATAATTTGTTTAATGAAAGCCATATCCTCTTCACGCAAAAAACTAGCCATTTGTGATAAATAAATTGTAACATCCGCATACTGATAAGCTCTAAGTGCAGTTTGATTATCTTTTTCATTTGCACTAATTCCGGGGGTATCGATAAAGGCAAGACCAGTTAAAATTGGTGCATCTATAAAAGTAAATATATAAGTGAGTTCCTGGCTTTTCTCCTCACTGCTTTCTTCATTATATTTATTTAAACCATATTCTCTAATAAGATTCGTTTGTCCAATCGCGACGATATATTCATCTGACTCAATCATCTCTTGTAAATTTGAGATATTCACTACTAACTTATGATCCGACCTAACGACAACTGTGTTATCATCCTCTCCAATATTCGTTGGTTTATCTGATATATGATATACATAATTGATTGCGGCAGTCATTGGTTGAAATGCAGTTGGCAATATATTTTCACCCAATATGACGTTAATTAACGAGCTCTTGCCTGCATCAGATCCACCCACAAAAGCAACTAGCGGCTTATTGAGTACATTACGGCACAATGGACCAATTTTTTTTAATTCTTCGAAGTATTCCTTTACCTCTGCAACATTTAGTTCAGTCTCTTCCCCTAGTTCTTCTCGTTTGACTTTTTCTAGCGATTCCTCAAAAATTTGTTCGTTTTCAAAAGCTGTCTTTAATAATTTTTCTCTTTCTTCAATAATTGTATTATCTAGTTCCCAAGGTAAATAGATTTGATTTTTAAAGCTGAATAACTGCTCTAATGTGTAATCAGTCTTAGCAGCTATCTCCTTATATATTCTCATTGTCAGATTATCAGGATCTTCTTCCCATGCTTTAAGCGTTACCATTTCTATTCCCATAAGATTGGCAAATTCTTGCCTATCCATTTTTACAATTTCTTCTCTAAAGTAGTTTAGATCAAATTCTCCATTCATAACTTAATCCCCCAAGTATTAATACGAATCAAAAAACTACATTATTACATATCTGTTATAAGATAAATCGGCTTAGATAGATTGGAATTAAAGTAGCAAAGACCGCAGTGTGCCCCTATTTCAAGAAAATTTGAGTACTAACTTGAAATTAGACAGGTAGTGGGTACTTTGTTATGAGTAAGCCGAAGTTAGATGGAAAATTTTGACTTATGGAACACGTCTATACGAAATAATTAGCGAGGTTGAGTCAAAAGTTAAATTCTGACCCAGCCTCGCTTTTTTATTTATCTGAAATTTAGCATGTTAATTCTTGAAGAATTTCTCACTAGCCAGAGTAACTAATGCCGATTGGTAATAATTATTCACCTCTAGCTTTTGCATAAAAATATATTTTTCCAACTGCGTTAACTTGTTGTACTCCTTTGAATCTTTTGCAGCATAGAAGATAGGAGCGCCAAAACTTGCAGATTGATAATTCGATAATTGTTGCCCACTCAAAGTATATCCACCAGCAATATTTTCTCTTGACATGAAGAACTTCATCATTTTACGTAACACTAACCTGCTTTTAGAATCATTACTCTGTGATAAATTATATGGTAATCTACATGCATTGTAGTAGTAATAGCGATTATATTTACCAAAATGACTTTTCTTACCTACACTTGTAACTGAACCATCTTTTTTTATCCAAGCCATATCAGGAATTAATCCAGTCTTGTGTTTCTTACTCAACTCTACCAAATTAGACAACATCTTATCTTTTATACTCAGCCATACTTTATCCCCTGTAAAATGATAGAATTCCTCAAATTGAGCTGGCAATACATCAGATGTCCGCAACAAATTTGCATATTTTGTACCCTTAGCCCAATTTCCAACCATTAATGACCCAGTAGAACTATTATAATTATATTTTAAGATATCTTCCAAAATAGCTTTCGCCTGTTTCTTATAATAGGGAGCCTTCTGGGGCCATTTTTAGCAGCTCTAATTAAAGAGTATACAATGTATAAATCACCATCAGTTGCATTGTTGTGATACTTTTTTACCCGTTTACCATTGTGTGATATAACTTGTTTCCATGACATCAAATTAGTTCCAGCATCCCTGTTACTCAAATAATAAGCATCTAACTTATCAAACGTTTCCTGCGGTTTATTTGAATCCGTATGTGTTTGTTCAGTCGCTATCAGCATTCCGTAACCTTGTGCCTCTGACAATGAAATATTAACTTTCTTTGTTCTTTTCGTACTAATAAATGCCTTCTTTTTTCCCGACACCTCATGAACAAATAATTCATTCCACTGATTATATATAGAAACTTGTAACTCTCTTGGACTTTTTTGCCTAATTACTAACAAGGTAACACTAACAACTAATATCACTACTGCAAAAAAGGTATAGCTCAAAATACGCTTCTTCATGGTTTCTCCTAATCATTAAATCTTTTTGTTTTAACCCACTTATTTCCCTTTCTTCCAAGTATCTTATCCATAAATACCGAAGAAATTGCAGAAACTGAAACAACTAAAAACAATTGCGTAAAAGTAAAATAAGATACCAATGCTAACCAGATTTGCTTAGTTGTTGTTTGCCCAAATTGAGAAGCTGTTGCAATTCCAATCTGTAATAGGTAAAGAAGAATCATAATCATCCAATTAAATAATAAAAGCTGTGCAATGTATATATTACTAGCTGAAAAGGTAAAAGGTAGCACTAAGTTAGGAATAAATACCATTAAGAAAATCGTTATCACATTCGCCAAAAAAATTATATCGGAAAAAACGATTGCGGCATTAAACCAAAAAAACGTACAACTATAATAAAATATCTCTAACTTCACACGCCAACTACTTCTATCAAATAAATGCTTAAAATTAGCTATCACAACCTCATAATTGCCTTTCGCCCATCTTTTTCATTGTAAATAATAAGAAGGTAGTGTCTCTGGTTCCTGTTGAAAAGCCTCTGAATTATAGGCTAACGCAATTAAAGAGCCACCTTGCATTATTTTGAAAGAAATATCTGTGTCTTCTGTTAATGCTCCGTTGCGCCACCCACCAATTTTTTTGACAAACTCTGTATTTATAATAAAATTTGTTCCAGGAATTCTTCCAATTTTAAATAGATGCCATAGTCCAACATGTTGCACTCGTTGGGTAACGACAATTTCTTGATTTATACATTTGGTTAAAAAATTTTGATTAGCATTTCTAGTCTTATTTCTACCAAAAGTTGCAACATGACGTTCTTCATCTTCCAGCATTTTTTCAACTAAAAAATAAAGAGCATTTTCTTCTGGCATAGCGTCGGCATCATATACTCCAATAAATTCACCGTTAGCGATCTGTAGCGAATCATTCAAGACCCCAGCTTTTCCTCCAGTTCCTTTTCTATTGACAATTCTGATATTTCTACTTGTATATTCTTCAAGATTCTTAACTTTATTCATTTCTTGATAAGTATTATCCGTACAATTATCTGCATACAATAGAAGTTCCATTTTTTCCTCTGGATAATTCATATCAAAAATTGATCTGACTGTCTGGGAAATCACAATTTCTTCATTTTGTGCAGGTACAACAATTGTAATCAGAGGATAGCGGTCTAATTGTTTTACCGTAACTTTTTTATTACTGTTTTTTATCCAAAAATGAACCGCCGAAAAAAGAGTTACCATCGACATAAATATTGAAATCCAAATGGAAAAAAGGGTAATAATCATTAATATTTGACTAATCATTTTTATTTACCACCTTGAAATTTTTGTTGACCCTCTCAAGAATTATCAAATATGAGATAAAAAGAACGATTGTCAAACAAAGAAAAATTAGAGTTATTACCACCGCTGCAATAAAAAAAATTGATGTAATATTCATAACCGCTCCTTTCTATTGGTACTCAACAACAATGTCAGTCTCCAAACCACGTCTTACCTTCTTCTCCAACTTCTCGTAAGAATCAATTTTCTCCAGCTCTTTATTGCCGACTACCTCAAATGAAAAACGAAATTGTAGGTTGTGTTCCAAATTCTGATTTACAAATTTAATTTTATCTAATTCACGTCTAGTAATTACTGTCAAGTCCTGCTGCAACTGTTCTGTTAATTTGGGTGACAAGATTAAAACGTTGCGTCATCAATGAAAAAGATTGATTCATCAGGAGTTCTAATATCTTTCAATGTATCCGATATACTTTTTAGAATCTCTCTATACTCATTATCACTGATAATTTTAAATTGCCTGCTGTGTGCCCATTCAATGCATGTAACATTCATTTCAATATTAAGGTTTTTTTCCATCGCATCCTTGATAAATTTTATATACTTCATAAAATAGTTTTCTGCATTTTTTCGATTTTTTAATTTTGTAACTGAATTTATATGACTGATATAAGTGGAAATATTATCCTTTGCAGAAAGTGCTGATCCCCTAATACCAACTAAATACTTAATCCAAATACCTAGAGCACAAAAAATGGGAAATGTTAATACTAAAACTATCCGTTCAACATTCGGCACATAAACTAAGCCGAAAATCATAATGAAACTACCGAATAAAAGAACAAATAATGCAGCCCACGTAACCAACAAACTTGGTAGAACAATTGAGGTCAATAAGCCTAGTAAAATTAAGATACAGGTAGCAAAATAGCTACTACTATAACTATTTTGAACGAAATTTAATAATACGATTACTGCCAGAACTAAAATAAATATGGCAATTTCTATTCTCATAAACCTGGACAAAATTTTCATTGTAATTCTCCTAATTCTTGAAATAGTTACTCTATAAGATATGATTCTAATAATTGGACGTACAAAACATATCTATTGAGTTATACTACTTTAAAAGTACATTTCAATAGAAAATTACATTTTTAAACAAAAAAGAGTATTTTAGTAACCGATTCTACTTGAAAAAATCACACATTTTCCATATATGTTTAAAAAAACATACAAAAAAAGCATCTCACTCAGTGTGAAACGCTTTTTATTACATTTATGCTTATTCTAATTCGTACTTACTATTCATAATTTGGCTTTAAAACTTTCATTTTGACTGCCAGTAGTCCTTGTTTTTTCACAGTAGCGGAATCATATATCCCTGATAATTCCTTGGGTTCCATTCCGATTGCTTCTGGAGTGTAACGCTGGTAGAGTTCTGTCATTGTTCGGCACTTCTTAATACTCCACGCACTCGTCAATATCACATCTTCGTTATTACTTTCTCGGTGGATGGAAAGTGTGTCACCTACACCAAAATGCTTCATTTGTTCGTCGTTGAGAAAGACTTCAACTGTCTTGGTTCCTTTTGAAATCTTGTTGAATAATTCATCACCTAAACTGATATCCACTATAATCAACCTCCTGCAAACACTAGCTACTTGAAACAAATTACAAAAACTATTATTCTGCAAAACAAGGTGTTACTTAGTTAACAGAAATAAAAAAATGCTAACTATATAATTAAAATACTATTATATTTTTATAAATTTTGCAAGTTTTGTAACTAAGCAATCATGTAAGAGGTCTTTAAAACAGCATTAATCAAGCTCACCAGCAAGTTGAATTTTAGTTGATTCAGGAAAAATTGCCCGCTCTGCAACAGTTAATTCGCGATCAGTAATAAACATCGAGATCTTATCAGGAGAACAAATACGAAAATAAGAGTTATTGACAAATTTCTGATGTTCAGCTACCAAGATAACTTTACGCGCCCGTTCAACAGCCTTACCAACTATTTCTGCATCTTCTTGATTAAGCAAGTAGACCCCATGTTCATCAATTCCAGAAGCAGCAATAAAAGCAGTGTCCAATGCTACGTTCTCCAATTCGGTAATCGCTGCACTTGAATGAAAAAAACGGTTTTGGTGATCTAATGTACCGCTTAAAACTTTAACATTTACCTTACTTTCTTCCGCAAGTGCCATACAATTATCCAGTGAATGGGTAATAATTGTCATCGGCAAATTTAAACTCTGGCATGTCTTCAATAAAATTGTTGAGGCATCAACAAAGTAAACTCGATGCGCATGAAAATAATTTAATGCTTCCAATGCAATTTTTGTCTTCTGCTCAGTAAAGCGCGAAAGACGGCTTTGAAAGTTAGGTACCTTATTTCCAAAGTCAAGCGGTAAAATGCCTCCATGTGTTCGCTTCACTTCACCTCTTTCTGCTAAAAGCACAATATCACGTCTCGCAGTATCTTGTGATACTCCAAATTCAGACATTATATCTTTTGTAGTTAATTCCTGCTTTTCATCTAGCAGTCTTTTGATTAATTCAATTCTTTTTTCTTGACTCATAAGATACTCCTCAAATCTATTATTAACTTTTTAAAAATCTAAAACTAATTATACTCTATTAAGGATATCAAGACAAATACTTAAAAAAAACACTTGTTGTGAGAAAAGCTTATAAATTTATGAATCAGTAATCATTACAAATGTCTAAATATTTGTGTACCAAATACTAGGATAGGAGCAGAATGTATATTTGGTCATAAAAAGCGCCCTATAATAATTAAATTTTTGCCTAACCATTATAGAGCATTTCATTACGGCACAGTCCCTTTTTTAATTCAATATAATTAAAATTTATCGACTATCGGAAATTCTTTACTAGCATCATTATTTTTCAGCCACTTTGCTTATAAGCTCTTCCCATTACTTTCGATAACCTTTTTGTACCAATAGAAAGAATCCTTACGTGATCTATCAAGTGTCCCGTTTCCTTCATCATCCAAGTCAACGTAAATGAAACCATAACGCTTACTCATCTCACCAGTGGAAGCACTCACTAAATCAATACATCCCCACGGTGTATATCCCATTATCTCAACACCATCGCGAATCGCTCCTTGCATCGCCTCAATGTGTTGCTTTAGGTAATCAATCCGATAATCATCATGAATTGCTCCATCTTCTGCCACAACATCTTTGGCACCCAATCCATTTTCAACAATAAACAGTGGTTTTTGATAACGATCGTATAATTCGTTCAACGCAATTTGCAGGCCTTTAGGATCAATCTGCCAACCCCAATCGCTGCTCTTCAAGAAAGGATTAGCCACTCCACCGATTAAGTTGCCAGAAACGCCTTCATCACTACCCTCACGTGTCACATCAGTTACCATCGACATATAATAACTGAATCCAATATAGTCAACAGTGTTTTGTGCTAATAATTCCAAGTCCTCAGCAGTAATCTTTAAGTTAGCTGGATCAACATTATGTTCTTTTAACATACGTGCTGTAGACTGCGAATACTTGCCTCTCACCTGAACATCTGCACAAAAGAAATTGAAGTCTTGCATCTGCTTCAAGTTAGCATATTGATTAACTGGATTAGCATCGTATGCATAGCTCGTTGCATACAAAATCATACAGCCAATTTGGAGCTGTTCATCAAGTTCATGTCCGATTTTAACTGCTAATGCACTTGCAACAAATTGATTATGCCAAGCTTGGACAACATTAGTGAAATCATTCGCCCCATTGCTTGGAACAAGCCCTTGACTCATTACTGGAAAATGAAATGCTGAATTAATTTCATTAAATATCATCCAATAAGTAACCTTAGAATGATAGCGTTCTAAGACCACACGCGCAAAACGTTCATAAAACTTGATTAATTCTCGATTTTTCCATCCACCGTAAGTCTGTGCGAGGTTCAATGGTAGTTCATAATGAGAGATAGTAATTACCGGTTCAATCCCATACTTTAGACATTCATCAATCAAGTGGTCATAGAATTTCAGACCTGCTTCATTAGGAGTTTCTTCATCACCTTGCGGGAATATTCGCGACCAAGCAATTGAAAAGCGATAGCATTTAAAACCCATTTCTCCGAACAACTTAATGTCTTCTTTAAATCGATAATAATGATCTATTCCTTTATGGTTTGGATATGTGTATTTTTCATCTTCAAGTTGCCAGTCAAATTCCTGACTGCCTGCAATTGCAAAACGTTCTTTACCACCTGGCAATGCATCTGCAATTGATGGACCCTTACCATCTTTATCCCATGCTCCTTCAAGTTGGTTAGCGGCTGTCGCACCTCCCCAAAGAAAACCATCTGGGAACTTCTCTTTAATATCAAACATCTTTTTCCTCCTTCAGAATTCCAAACTATTTCCAATCTTCTATATGAAACAGCAATAAATGGTACTGCTTTCATTTGTTGTTACTACAACATTTACAACACACTACCTTTATCTATAGTTTACCATATTCTTCATTCAGGATTCTAAACCATTATCAACTTTTTGTAATAAGCCGTATAATGCCCCATAAAGATTAGCACTGTTTTCAAACTTGGCTTTTTGTATACGCGGCATTGTTAAAGTTTCTTCTAATAGAGGTAGCTTGTTTAAGATTTTCTTGTACTCTTCGTTGATAGTATCGATGAGTATTGGTTGACTACTTATCCCACCACCAATTACAAAGTCAGTTACATCAATGACTGTTTGAATATTTATAATTAACAACGCAATTTTTTTACAATATTCTCTAAGAATCTGAACTGCTTCAGTATCCCCTTCATTTATTAGTGTGAAAACTGCGCGCCCATCTTTTTTATCTGGCAGATTCTTTTTTACTGCAATTTTTTCTATCATTTTTACAGCTGACAAGGTCATTCCAACTAATTCCTCATAACCTACATTTTCAAAATTACTCATCATAAAGCTAAGTTCTCCAGCTTGAAAATGACTTCCTGGCAAGAGATTTCCATTGATAACTATTCCGCCGCCAACACCTGTTCCTAATATTATTGCTGCAGCATCATTAATATCCTTAAGATTTCCCAACCATATCTCCGCAAGAGCAGCGGCCTTCCCATCATTTTCCACACCAACAGGTATCACAGCAACCTCTTCATGGATAAATTTCTCAAAATTAAATCCATCCAAAAATGGTAATGATCCTCCAAAATATACAATACCTCGTTTCGAATCAACTTTACCTGGAACACTAAATGCAACTCCATATATTTCATTTTTGTGTCTCGAAATAATTTTAATTATGGATTGCCTGAATTCCGCCAAATTTTGCGGAGTATCCACTGCATCTTTTTTAATGAGATTTCCAGAGTGATCAATTAACCCGTACTTAATTGCAGTCCCACCAATATCAATACTAAGATAATTACGCATAACTTCTCTCCTCTCAAATACTTTTGCTATTTTAACTTTCTTTTTGAATTACCATAAAACAAAATTAAATAGACTTGAAGATCAAAAAAGTATTAGTTAATCTTTATTTGCTGTTTATGAACCCTAAGATAATGTACCAATGCAAAGCTAAATATTAAGGAAAATGCAACTGCACTCAGAATCATAATATTACGCGCAGAATTCATTCCAAATATCTGCCCAATCATACTGACAACTGTTGGTGAGATAAAGCAGCCAATATTAACCAAAATTAGAACAATTGTTGTCCCTAGATTAATTGAATTTTGTGGTGCTGCCCAATCTAGCCAAGCATACATGTACGGAACTCCGATGCCAAAACCAAATCCAAGGATAATTACGGCTATAAATAGTAATACAATATTTTGAGACATTGCTATTAATATGAATCCAAGTGTAACAAGTGCAAAACCTAATGGAAAAACCTTATCATGTAGCTTCTTAAAGAAAAATCCAAAGCTTGCACCAATCGGAATTCCCACCAATGTTGATATTCCTGCAACTAGGGCTGCAGTACTTGATGTTCCAATTTTTTCGCTAACGATTAAACTAGGCAAAGCAAATGAAACTGGCATATAAAACATGAAAATCAAGAACATTAATAATGAAATCAGAATTACTTTCTTATTGACACTTTGTTTTTCCACATTACTTTTCTTTATCTTAGTTGCACTATTTTGCTTTTTTGAAAGAGGAACAAAAAACGTAAACAGTATTAATGATGGTACTACTAGAAAATAAATTGCAAATGCAGCATGCCAGCTGATTGTAACTAAATAACTAAGTAAAAATGATGCAAGTGCTGCGCCGACACTCCCCATTACATTTTGATAACCAATCATTGCAGCCAATTCTTCCTCATTATTTTTATAAAACTCTGGAATCAAGCTAACCGCCAACGAATTAAAAAGACCAATTCCAAAACCTAACAATAATCTCGAAACTAATATTGCTATATATCCTGTTGAATACATTGGAAATGTTCCAGCAACCAGTGTGATTATCAATCCAGTTATAATTGTTGGTTTAGCATTTATAAAACGAACCATGAACGGACTAATCAACAAGCCAATTACTATTCCAAAATTAGGAATAGTCGCTAAAGTATCTACCCCAGCTGAGCTAACTCCGGGAAAGGCATTGTACATCAAAGGAAGAGCAGAAGAAATTTGTGGCGCCATCATTAAAAACAAGGAAATAGACAGCAGTGATACTTTAAATCTCATATTGTCTTTGACATTATTCATGTTATTACCTCCTAGCTAGCAAACCCTCATTTAACAATAAATTTCTTAAAAAAATCAATCTCATCATCATTAGCCTGATTTGCAATTTTATCTTTCTGATTGATTAAGAAAACATGTGGTCGCGGATTATCCTGATCTCCGTACTCTTTAAATACGTGTTCTACTCCAATTTCTGTTAAAAAACTATCTAGTTTGATTGATAATTCTCTAATAAAATCCTCGTTTGCCGTTGAAATATATGTTGGTAAAAAAGACGTGGTAATATATTTCTCTGTATTCAACATGTCTGATTTTTCTTTTACTATCTCGGGTGTAAAATATCCAACAGTTGCTCCACCTATGACTCCTGGATCTAATACAAAAGCAGCTGCGCTATTCAAGGCAAGTGCTCTGAATTTTAAATCAGTCAACTCATATCCAAATTTTTTTCGGTACTCTGCATTTTTTAGAATTGCGGTGTATTGTTCAGCCATTTGTCCACCAGCACTATCTCCCACCAAAAAAACATTATTTTTATCAAGTCCATATTCATCTGCATGTTCAGCAACCCAATGAACATAACGATTCACATCATCTAATTCTTCTGGGAAAACAGCCTCGGGAGCTAAACGATAGTTAGGATTAATAAAAGCAAACCCTCTTTGAGCTAAACCCAGTCCATAGAATTGATAAGTTTCTTTGGTCCCATAACACCAGCCACCACCGTGAATATTGATAATCACCGGTATTTTCCCAATCACATTTTGTGGGATATAAATATCTAATAAGTTCCACGTTGGATCCGGACCATAAGGGATATCATCTATTCTGGTTACTCCTTCAATTTCTCTAGGTAAACCAGCATCTCGTTCATCATCCCCCTTCTTCCAATCTACCCTGATTTGGTTGATCATCTCTAAAACGTTTTGTTCAGTCATAAAAAGGTCCCTCCTTTTTTGTTTACGCTTTCATTTTAAAGTATATTATCTACTCGAACTAGCACTATCTAATCTTAATAACTGTCAATTATTGTTCTCTTTATAAATCGTAAATGCATTTTTTCCATATATTCCTATAAAGGCTTTATTCATAGCACGAGTTGTGGAAAACCCATTTTTACTTGCAATCTGCGTTAAATTTCCGGCTTTTCCAATAAGATCATAGTAGGCTTTTTGTACTCTAACATTTGTAATATATTGTCCCACTGTTAAGTTCATATACTTCTTAAAAAACTTTGTTAAATATACTTTTGATATATTAACCTCAGAAGCAATCTCATCTAAGCTTATTCTTTTATAATAATTCTCATGTACAAACTTTGTAATCATTTGAATCCTGTTCACTACGAATTCTTTTGTACCATCTTTTCTATTGTATTCATTTTTTGATTTAGCAAAGTATTGAATAAGCAACTGTAAAACCTTGATACTACTAGCTTCCAGCTTCAAGTTTTTATATTTATCGTCACTTTTCATTACCAGATACATTTCAAATAGACTTGTTTGTAGTTTAATATAAGCTTCTTTTTCAATCGAATTAAACGTATCCGTATCATTTATATTGATAACTTGGTTCTCAATTTGTGGACATAACCGATTAACAAACGCATATGGAAAAATAATTGATAGTGCCTCGCTTTTGTCATTTCTTCTTGCATAAACACTATGCAATTCTTGCGAATTAATAACTAGTACCCTACCACCACTTGTTGTAAAATGTTTCTGATTTATAACAAAATCATCAATACTTCCAAAAACTGTGTATGATATCTCTATGCCTTGATGCCAATGTGGCGCAACAAATATCACATTTCTTTCATTATGCAAATATAACCATACAGATAAGGGATCAGTTGGTTTAACAATCTCATGTATAAACGATGCATCTGCCATCAAACACAACTCCTTCACAATTATTTTTTATCCATCGTAACATAAAAGCAATAGTCGCTAAAATTCAAATTGGATACAAAGCAAAAAGAAGCTGAGCCAAAAGTTAAATTTGACTCAGCCACTTTTTTTATTCTGCATAAATATGTTCCATACATCAAAATTCTCCGACTAACTTCGAATTATTCCTAGCAAAGTTCTCACTATACTCGTAATTTTGAGTTAGTCCTTAAATCTTCCCGACTAATGTCACACTATCCTAGCTAATTATGCTTTATTAAATTAAAATGCCTTTTCAAGTTGAGGTACAACTTGTTTCTTACGTGAAACAACTCCAGGTAATTCTGCTTTATCGTCTATTAACTTAACAGAAAATGCTGTTTCAACAACATTCTTTGGTTCACCGACAACGAGCAATCGTGTATTGCTATCAAGAATATTTGTAACCATTAACAAGAATAAGTCGTACCCTTCAGTAGCACTTTCCTCTTCAATTGCATTACGCAATGCTACTTCGCGTGCAAAGACCTCATCAAGATCAACAGTATTTACTTGATCAATTCTAACTGTCTTGCCACCCATTTCAAACGACTTTGCATCAGCATCAATTAATTCTTTCTCAGATTTGCTTCCTAGATTAGTTCCTGCTTTAAGCATTTCTAAACCATATGTCTCATAATCAACAGCAGCAATCTTAGCCAATTCTTTAACTGCAACTTCATCAGCCGGTGTAGTTGTAGGAGATTTGAATAATAAAGTATCTGAAATAATTGCAGATAACATTAGTCCAGCTAATTTTGCAGGAATTTTTATACTATTTTGTTTGAACAGCTTGAAAATGATTGTACTTGTACAGCCAACTGGTTCAGCATAGTAATAAAGAGGAGCTGAAGTTTCAAAGTTAGCAATTCGATGATGATCAACAACATGTGTAACCGTTACATCCTTAATATCATCAACGCTTTGTTGCGCTTCGTTGTGGTCGACAAGCATGACAGCTTCAACTTCTTTGCTGACTTCAGTTACCACACGTGGTGTTTCCTCGGAAAAATGTTCCAAAACGAATTTAGTTTCTTCATTAGGTGTTCCTAAAGCAACAGCTTCTGCATCCGCACCAAGCTGATTTTCTAGATATGCAAAAGCTTTAGCTGCAACAATTGCATCTGTATCAGGATTTTTGTGACCAAAAACAAGTTCTTTCATCAAAAAGATCTCCATTCTTACTTATTTAATTCTCTAATTTGATTTAACCTTGATTGCTTATTTCTGTCAAGCGGGAAATATAATCTTTTTCTCCTAAAAAAACATCAAAGCTTGCTAAAAAACTTGCAATTCGCGGAATTTGATCTTTATCCTTGCGAAAAACAAAAGCCAAGTCAAAAGCGATTTCTGGATCAAAATGTGCCTCACTGAGTTTCTTTTCATTTTCATTTTGATGAGAAATCACAAAGGATGTTGGCAAAGCAGTGTTAACCCCTGTTGCCTGTGCAAAATCAAAGATCTGTTCTGGGGTCGCAAAGTGAGCAACACTATGTGGTTTATCAACCAATGCATTTTTGTATGTCTCAAGCAATGTACTGTTTAGATAATACTTAGGCGGATACGTAACCCAATCACGATTCAGTGTATCACGCAGTTTGATACGTCTCTTTTTTGAAAACTCAGTCTCACTATGTAAAAAAATCAAGTTTTCTTCAATTATTTTTTTGGATTCATAAGGTTTCCAATTCTTAATACTATCATCTGGAAGATACATTACTGCTAAATCAATATTGTTACTCTCAAGAAGTTCCCAAATTTCCTTGCGAGTCAACATATGATAAATAATTTTTACATCACTATGTTGCCTATAGTATTCGATCGCGAATTGAGTAAAGACATGATCTTCAACTGAAGCCAAGATTCCAACGCTGATATCTCCTTGAACAGCGCTCGTTGATTGCTGAATCTCATCAGCCGCACGGTTCAATGTCTCATAGATTTGATGAGTTGCATCTAACATTGTATACCCCGCGTCCGATAAGTGCAGTTTTTTCCCAACGGAATAGAATAATGGTGCTCCAACCGTTCTTTCTAGCTTTTTTATTTGTTGTGTCAATGCTGGTTGCGTAATTCCTAGAATTTGCGCTGCTTGTGTATAGCTCATTGTTTCAGCTAATTGCAAGAAATAACTAAGCGTTTTTGAAGAAAAAATGTTCTCTTGTTTTGTCTTCATACTTCAATTCCCCTTCATTATTAATTGTTAAATATTATTCGCTGTTGCTTGATAATTATACGCTTCATATTTAATTTATAGATTAATAATAAACAATATCGGGGACACTTACAATAAAAAAACCAATTTTAAATTAAATATTTTTATGGAGAATTATTTTCATCGTATTTATTTATACTTGAATACTCAAAATCCAAACTCACGATATTCTTTCATTTTCCGGGAAAATAAACTGCCCGTTGTTGGCGGTGTATAAATGATTGCGTTTGCTCCGGCCTCGATTACAGAACGAATAGATTCATCTGAATGACCGCCTGTTGCAATCAACGGGACTTCCGGATATTTTTTTCTGATTTCCTTAACTATTTTAGTAGTATCCTGTCCACCGCTCACATTGATAACATCAATTCCTGCTGCGAATTTCTCGTCAAAATCAACATTTGCTGAGATTACAGTCATAATTATAGGAATATCAACAACATCATTTATCAATTTAATTGTATCTACCGACGTAGGTGCATTTACTATTACTCCCAGGCTTCCCCAACTTTCAGCAAAAAGACTCATGTCTGCTGATCGTTTACCGTTTGTTAATCCACCACCTACTCCTGAAAAAACCGGTTTATCAGAAGCAACTTGGATAGCTTGCATAATAGCAGGATCTGGTGTGAATGGATATACAGCCCAGATTGCATCAGCATTTGTGTTTCTAATAATCGCTATGTCTGTTGTGAAAATTATAGATTTAACATTTCTCCCCATAAATGAGATTCCGCTTGCTTCTCCAATACTAGAAGGAACGGTAATTGTTTGCTTTCTCAAGTTAGTTGAGACATTGTATTTGAATGAATTGATTGAACTCACCCCTCAATAGATAGTGGCGCACAACATTTACTTATAAAATGTCAGCAATAATTAAAATAACATATTAATGGCTTTTATCAACTAAAAATTTCGTGAGAAAAATCGGAAAATGTAATACTTCTTTGAGATCTTGAAAAAATCAGATTTAATCTAATTAAGAATGTAGTATATTTTGACTAATTTGAGTAATTTTTATTTCAAACTATATGTTATGAACACGAAAAAGCGGGGTCAAAAGTTAAAATTCTGACCTCGCCTTTTTGTTTGTTACGAATAAATGTGTATCTTATATCAAAGTGCTATTTCTAGATTCCATCTTCCTCAGATTCATCTATAATTTGTGTTTTTCTAACGCCAAACTCCTGAATGCCATTTTTGGCAGCCTCAACCAAGCTTTGAGCAATCCCATGTACATCCGTGGCATCTTTTAAGTTATTTTGCAATCCAACTTCTAATAGTGAACCTACATTACAACCCGCAATAACTGCAACTTCATATTTTTCTTTTTTATACACTGCTTGTTTATATGGAGTTCCACCGGTTAAATCACAGAAAAAAACAGCCTTAGGATCAACTTGCAAAAGTTCTTCAAATTTATTAGCAAGTTCCTGTTCATTCATATTAGCTGAAAAATCAATATATCTAACATTTGGAATTGAACCTGCCAGCAATTTAACTGTTGATTCGATACCAGTTCCAAAATTACCATGTCCTGTTACAATAATTTGCATCTTTAGAGAACTCCCATCCATGAAAATAGAATTGCCAATAAGAATGTTAGAATTATCAGCGTTACTGGACTAACATTTTTCTTTTTCAATAACCAATATAATAGAAAAGTATAACCAAGTGGAAGAATATTCGGAAAAATATTATCGAGGAATTCCTTCTGGATTGAAATCGTGTGAGAAGATGTTACTTGTATTTTAGTAACTACATTAATTTGAACATAAGTTGCAATTAGTCCTCCGATCACCGTACATCCGAGAACACTGGCTGCATGTGCAACAATTGCAGAATTCTCGTGTATCTTTGAGATAGCCCTAGTCCCAGCTGAATAGCCTAGATGAGCTATTGGGATTCTTGCCAGAAACATAGCAACATACACTATAAAGAACACTAGCGGTCCAAGAATACTTCCTTGTTTTGCAAAAGAAGCTGTTACACCAGCAACAATTGGCAAAATTGTGTACCAAGTAATTGCATCACCTATTCCGGCAATTGGACCAAATAAAGCTACTCGCAAACCATCAATTGTTGATCTTTCTTCACCGTTTTCTTCCAAGGAAGCTTCAAGTCCCATCAACAATGGCGCAGCATAATTGTTAGTATTTATGAACTGCAGGTTTGCTTTAACAGCTTCAATAAGTCCTTTTTTATCGTCGCCATATACTTTTTTCAAAGAAGGTATCATGGCAAAAGTCCAACCATCAGCTTGCATTCTCTGATAGTTCATTCCAGATTGATTAAATAATGATAATAGACCTAACTTCGTAATATCTTTCTTACTTAATTTATTTCTTTCCTTTTTCTCAGATACCATCTTCTTCACCCCCAGCATTTTCAAGTGATTGTTCTATGTTTTTAAATTTTTTGCTTATTTCTCGTGCTTTTTTCTCCCTACCATATTCGATCCAGGCAAGAGATGCTCCAATAATTGCGACTGGCATTAAGTTACCGAACTTAATGAAGCAAGCAGCAGTAAAACCTAACAATAAATAAGGTACATACTTTGTCTTTAACATACTCTTGAGCAATAAACCAAATCCAACAGCAGGTAAGATGCCACCAGCAATTGTGAATCCATGACTTAACCACGTTGGCATTGAGTTAACTAATGTTTTCATTAACCCTTGTGCTCCATATACACTTAAAAATGAAAAGACACTATAAGCTAAAGCTACCAAAACAGTTGGTAAAAGTACGATTATCCCAAACTTACGAAATTCCCCTTTTGCAACATATTCATCAGCCTTCTTCGTGAATACTGAAAAAATCGAATAACAAAACAAAATTATATATTGCATTAAAATACTAAAAGGCAGCGAAAGCCCAATTGCAGTTGCAGGGCTGTGCCCAGTGGTATGTGCAATTACGACAGTCATTATTCCTGCCATAATGGGATTAGGTGGCTGTGTTCCACCAACTGGTGTTAATCCTGCAAATGCAAGTTCAGTCAATCCACCAGCAACTATCCCTAATTTTAAATCCCCTAGTAAGAATCCTGTTACTGTACACACAATCATTGGCCTAAATATGTAAAAACCTTCTAACCAAAAATCTATCCCAGCAATAATAGCAAAAATTGCTATCAGTATCCCTTGAGTAAATGTAATTGCCATTTAAATCACATCCTTAATTGCTATTTTTCTCTCCTCTGGAACATCTTGAATATAGACATCTACACCTAACTCAACCAACTTACTAAATGTATCTTTGTCATCTTGATCAACATAAACCTTCTTCGTAAGTTGTACTTTTCCTTCACTATGGTGCATATTGCCAACATTTAATTCAGCAATCGGAACTCCTCCTTGTACTAAACGAAGTACATCTTGCGGTGTTTTAACAATTAAAAATATTTTTTGTCTTGGACTTGCTTTTTCAATTGTAGTAATTGTTTTCTCCAATGACCAAAAACGAATTCCCACCTCTGAAGTTTCAGCTGTTGCTGACATTAATTCTTGTTGTAGCTCACTTTTTGCTGCATCATCATTTGCTACCAGTAAAAGATTGGCACCAATCGAAGAAGTCCAAACAACCCCGACTTGTCCATGCACTAAGCGATTATCAATTCTAGTTAAAACGATATTTGGTATACCCATTATAAAATTCCTCCTTCTCAACTAATTAGCATAATATCTATGCAAACCTATTTAATGGTATCTCGTTTTGTAGAAACCTGATTTATTCACAAAAATACACAAGATACCCATCAAACACATGCTTCACGCGTTTGATGGGCATTTTGCATTTTCACCTTTTAAGTGCACAAAAAGAGCCTCAGCTCTGGTATAGTTAAATTGCTAAACAAAACCACATGAGAGAAGAGGACTCTACATTGAAAACTTTACAGGAAATGGCATTCAATTTCAACAAGAATATTTTAGTATCGCATACGGGTGGTCAATTATCTTCCGATGGCGGGCTAACATTGTGTGTAGAACTGATGGCAAAGTTTCAGTTCACCAACTTGGCCGATAAACTATTGAGGTTCAATGACCAGCGACGATATTGTCAACACAGTAATTCTAGTATCTTAAGACAGTTAACTCTTCAGATTATTGCCGGTTATAGCACAGATTCTGCGGCAACTTTTTTAGAAAAAGAACCGCTTTTTAAATTATTATTGGATAAACCGTCTTTGGCTTCACAAGCAACAATATCACGTTTTTGGCAACGCTTTGATAAAGATAGTGTTAGCACATTACAGACTTTAAATGAGGCTTTGATCGACCGTGTTCGACTATTAACCAACCAGACAGCCACGATTATTGATATCGATTCGACTCACTCAGACACTTATGGCAAACAGGAAGCCACTAACTACAACGCACATTATGGTACTGAAGGATATCATCCATTACTGGCAACTGATCAAGATGGTAACTTATTGAAAGCTGTCTTGCGTCCTGGAAATGCCTACACCAGCAAAGATGTAAAAGCTTTTTTAACACCACTATTAAAGCATTATCAAACTCAGCTGCCCACGACTGACATTCTGGTTCGTGGTGATAGTGGCTTCGCCACGCCAGAAGTTTACGATGTCTGTGAAGCCGACGATGTGTTTTACATTATTCGACTCAAACGCAATCGGAAACTGCAGAATCTAGCTGAAAAGTTCGTCAAGATCAGTGATCAAACCCAGTGGCAAGAGAAAGAGACTCACTACTACTCTGAAATCTATCAATCAGCATCGTGGCCTAAGCCGCGGCAGATCTATGTTAAATCAACTCGAGCAGCCGGTGAACTGATCTTTTCACATGAATTTATCGTTACTAATCTGACTAATTTAACGGCTGAAACAGCCTTTGAACTGTATCACAAACGCGGCCAAATGGAAAATTACATCAAAGAAGCTAAAGCAGGTTTCTTTTTCGATAAGACTGATAGTTCAACGTTTAATGCCAACGCTGCCCGGATGATGGTTAGTGTACTGGCTTACAATATTGTCAACTTTTTAAAGCAGCTAGCACTGACAAAACATGATTCAGGTTTGTGCGTTAGCACATTGCGGATCCGTTTATTCAAATTTGCGGCACGTGTCGTGCATACTGGCCGACGCATTCAGTTGCGACTGAGCTCGTATCATGTTTACCATCGACTGTTCTACCAGGTTCTACAGCGTATCCAGGCTATTGAATAACCGGCAAAATTAAAAAAATCTGTACAACCAAGGGACAAGTGTATCCAAAAATTCAAAGCAATTCTGAGTTAGTTGAAAAATCTCACTAGCTAGAACTTATAAACATAGTATTTCAGCAAAAGATAAAGACATACCCGTCAGTTTTCGAAAAAATACGAAAACTGACGGGCTTTTAATGAACTATGAATAATTCAGGTAGAAATAGTAAATATTCATTTAAGTGCATAGATAATTTATTTCTATATCGGATGTAAGAAATTGTAACATTACTCAATTTTAAGTAAAGTGGAATAGACCAATTAATTGTATAAATAACTTATACCTTGCTAAACCTTACTTTATTCTTAATAATTAGCAGATAATCTTTTTTTACAAATCTTTCTATTATAGCTAAAAATAATATTCTAATAATAAATTAGCTATTTTTAAGATCTCTTCATAAACTTGCACTGAAAGCTAGCTACTGTTTAACCGTTTGTACTGGGTCTGCGTTACTTGCTGCCACACACTTTATGGATGGAAAAAAGCAACCTCAAATAAATTAGCATTTGACTGGGTAACAAGTATTAATACTCAAGTTCATTGGATCAAAAAAGCACGTTGGGTTGTTGATGACCATCTCTATTCTTCCTCAGGTGTATCTGCCGGAATTGATATGTCGCTTGCATTTCTAGCAAATATTGTTGCTGAGGATGTTGCAGATAGTGTTGCTAATCATATTGAATATAACCGTGTAAAAGATAAAGATAACGACCCCTTTGCGTAACCATTTGCAGCTTATAAAATATATTTTTCCAAAATAAAAAAAGCACCTTACAAAACTTGACTTGTTTGTCCAAATTTTGTAAGGTGCTTCACTTATGTCACATTATTTTTTTATACAATTTTAATTTATCATTTTAAATAGCCTTGGTAATCTTCAACATGCAATAACTTTTCTGCATTTTTTACACGTTCCGGAGTTGGCGGCTCAATACCATCGAGTTTATACTTAATTCCCATCTCTTGGTACTTGTGTACACCCATTGTATGATATGGAAGCACTTCAACTTTTTGGACATTGTGCAATGTTTTAATATAATTACCCAGCTGTGTCAAATAATTGTCAAAATCAGTTCTCTCTGGAATCAATACATGACGAATCCAAACTGGTTTATCAATGTCCGATAGATATTGACACATATCTAAAATATTTTCATTTCTAAATCCTGTCAACTTACGATGTTCATCAGAATTGATATGCTTGATATCAACTAATAAAATATCGGTAACTTTCAGTAGTTCATTGAAGTTGTCAAACCAAGGCTGGCGCCTAGTAAATGGCTGACCACATGTATCTAGACAAGTATTGATCCCCAATTTCTTACATTTTGTGAATAATTCTAAAGCGAATTCTGTCTGCAACATTATTTCGCCACCACTAAGTGTAATACCTCCCTTTTCTCCCCAGAATTGGCGATATGGTAGTGCCAGCTGAAGAATTTCATCAGTCGTCATCTCAGTGCCGACATTTTTACGCCACGTATCAGGATTATGACAAAACTGGCAGCGCATGTTGCAGCCTTGCATAAAGACAACGAAGCGAATACCAGGCCCATCGACTGCTCCAAAACTTTCAGTTGAGTGCACATATCCAATTATTTCACCATCTCGCGTTGGAACTTTACGTTCGTGCATTTGCCTTTGTATCATCAATCTTACCTCCCTTACTGCCTAGAAATAAAAAGGATCGTGGCATCCCACACTAGCCGCAATCCTTTTTATCTCATCACATTCAAGTGCTGAATTATTTGTTTAAAACTGTTTATTTTTAATTCCTACATACTTTGATGGAATGTTCTCGAAATAACATCATCTTGTTGTTCTTTAGTTAAATCTGCAAAGTATACACAGTAACCTGAAACCCGGATTGTTAATGTTGGGTAATTTTCAGGGTGTTCCTGAGCATCAAGGAGCGTTTCACGTTTGAAAACATTAATGTTCAAGTGATGACCATTATTCTTCATATACCCATTAATCATGTTTACTAAAGCATCTTTTTGCAACTCTTCATCATGACCTAGTGTCGTTGGTGTTACGGCGAAAGTATTGGAAATTCCATCTGTTGCGTACTTATATGGTAGTTTAGCAACTGACAATAATGATGCTAATGCTCCGCTTTCCTCTGCACCGTAAGCAGGATTAGCTCCAGGAGCAAAAGGTTCACCTTTTTGACGTCCGTTAGGTGTTGTTCCAGTATTCTTACCATAAACAACATTTGATGTGATTGTCAAAACAGAGGTTGATAGCTTAGAACCGCGATATAAATGATGCTTGTTCATCTTCGTGTAAAGTGACTTAACGAGCCATACTGCAATTTCATCAGCACGATCATCATTGTTTCCATAACGTGGGAAATCATTATCTGCCTTAAAATCAACTGCAATCCCGTCTTCGTCACGAATAACTTTAACATGCCCGTACTTGATCGCCGAAATCGAATCTGCTGCAACAGATAGTCCTGAAATACCAGTCGCAAATGTTCGATCTAATCTTGTATCTTTAAGAGCCAACTGTGCTGATTCATAATAATATTTATCATGCATATAATGAATGGTATTTAAAGCATTGACATAAACATCAGCTAACCAATCTAACATTGGATCAAATTTCTTCATAAATTCATCATAATCAACGTACTCTGACGAAATTGGTTCATAAGCAGGTCCTACTTGTGCTTTACCAATCTCATCTTTACCACCATTAATTGTGTAAAGTACAGTTTTAGCAAGGTTTGCACGTGCTCCGAAGTATTGAATTCCATCTGCAACTGGTTGTGCTGATACACAACATGCAATTGCATAATAGTCAGTACCCCATTGTTTACGCATTAAGTCATCATTTTCATATTGAATTGTTGAACTCTCAACTGAAACTGCAGCTGCATAGTGCTTAAAAGTATCTGGTAGTTTTTGTGACCACAACAATGTAATATTAGGCTCTGGAGCTGCACCCATATTCTTCAGCGTATTCAGAAATCTGAATGCTGTCTTTGTAACATGATGTTCCCCATCAATTCCCATTCCTGCTAAAGATAATGTTGCCCAAATTGGATTACCTGAGAATAAGGAATTATATTCAGGTGTACGAATGAAGGAAACCATCCTTAACTTCATTGTAAACTGATCAATTAACTCTTGAGCTTCTTTTTCATTCAAAATACCACGTTCAATATCACGCTCAACAAAGATATCAATAAAAGTATCAACTCGTCCAATCGACATTGCAGCCCCATTTTGTTGTTTGATAGCTGCTAGGTATCCAAAATAGAGCCATTGAATTGCTTCTTGCGCTGTTGTAGCTGGTTGAGAAATATCGTAGCCGTATGATGCCGCCATATCCTTAATCTGGTTAAGCGCTCGAATTTGCTCTGAGATTTCTTCTCTCATTTGGATAACACTATCTGTCATCTCTCCATCACCATAATTGTCTAAATCATTTAATTTAGATGCAACTAAGTAATCAATCCCGTAAAGCGCAATTCTTGGAAAGTCACCAACAATTCGACCACGTCCGTATGCATCAGGAAGACCTGTTACAATCTTATAGTGACGTGCTCTTTTAACGTCTGGAGTATAAGCATCAAAAACACCTTGATTATGAGTTTTTGATAAGTCATTGAAAAAGTGTTCTATTTCTGGATCAAGTTTTAATCCGTATGATTCAAGGGCATCCTTTGCCATACGAATTCCACCATATGGCATTAAGGCTTTCTTTAAAGGTTTATCTGTTTGAAGTCCTACAATTTTTTCAAGATTCTTGTCAAGATATCCAGGGCCATGTGAAGTAATTGTCGAAACAACCTTCGTATCTGCATCAAGTACACCACCTGCAGCACGCTCTTTAAGTTTTAAAGCAACCAAACGGTCGTTAAGTTCCTTTGTCTCAGGTGTTGCATCTTCAAGAAATGATTCATTACCATTATATTGTTTAAAGTTTTGTTGAATAAAATCACGGATATCAACCTCTGACTGCCAATTTCCGCCACTAAATCCTTCCCATGCCTTTGGTTCCACTCTCTTCTCAAGTTGTTTCATTGTCAAATGCCTCCTTATTGAAGTTAAACATAGTTTCTATGCAAGCGCTTTCTACAAATGAATGATAGCACTTTTTCTCTTTTTAAGCAATAGTTTTCACAAATTACAAAAAACATTTTAATATTGCTAGCTTTAATCATTATTAGATAGTGCAAAATATAATTTTAACACTTGTATTATAAAGCACAATTAATTTCAAATCCTTATTATTATCTTCTTAAATTAGTTAAGTTATTTTGCTATATGAAACTTAATAAAATAATTAGTTCTCGCCGCTATGCTAAATGTATTAAAAATAGATAGTAAGCTAAAAAACAAATGAAAATACCCGTATTTTCCCTTAATTCTTTCAGAATTGTATCATATCTTTTTAGATGTTTAACTACTATAACATTCATTTATTCTCAATCATATGTTATAGTAGTTAAGTTCCGAATCAAGAAAAATTAAAATTTGAAGGTAATTATATGAATGTATTTTATCAATTTCTACGTAAAAAGTGGTTGCTCTTTCTATTTCTATTTTTTATCATTATTCGCATTATTATTGCACTTAGAATTCCTTTATTTGCTCAAGGAAATGCTGGTGCAGATGACTATCTATATATAGTTTATGCAAAAAGTTTACTTGCCGGCCATTGGCTAGGCTCCTTTAATTCTTTAACACTGGTAAAGTCTATATCATTCAGCCTCTTCTTAGTTATTAACTATGCACTTGGAATTCCATATAGACTTGCCTTAATACTGTATTATTTATTTTCTGTAACAGTCTTATCTTATTCTATATATAAAGTATCCCAAAAAAAAGTACTTTCATATATATTGTTTATTTTTTTATTATATTCGCCAATAATGCTCCATCAGGAAAACATTCAAAAAATATACAGAGGTGGTGTTCTAATAAGTTCAACTATTCTTGTTATTGGGGCATTTATAGGACTATATGCTAGTATTAGGGAAAGAAAAATAAAAATTATCTTTTGGTCAATTCTTTCTAGTATAAGTTTGCCCTTTTTTTACTACCTAAAGGAAGACTCTATCTGGTTGATGCCCTTTGTTGTGATTCTCAGTATATCTTCGATAATAACTGTTATAATTTCAAAATCACAAAATTTTAAAGATCTTTCTCTTCATCTTCTTCTAATTGTTCTTCCAATCTTTTCACTAACTATGGTTAGCCTTTTTTACAAGAATATGAACTACAAATATTATGATGAGTATACTATAACAGATAGATCTGGCACTTATTACAAAGATTTCCTTCATGATCTCCTAGTAATTCAAGAAAGCGAAAAATATCAATCTAATATTTGGATTTCCAAATCTGCAGTTGATAAAGCAGAAAATTATAGTCCCACTCTAAGGAAGTTTTCTGACCAGTTGAATAATTCGTTTACAAATTATTCAACTGGTCAGAGGATAGAATATCCTGGAGATATGATTTTTTGGAAGTTTAGAGATACTTTTAGTACTTTGTACCTTCACAAAAATGGGATATATGCTAACAATTTTTATAAAAAAGTACATAATGAATTGTTGCATGCTTTTAATACGGGCAAACTAAAAAAATCTAATCGCTTTTATCTTTCTCAAGTTTCTCAAGGATTACGGTTTTCTGATATATTATGGTTTAAAAATCACACAGCAAATTACTTCAATACCATGATTTCGTATAAATACAATAAACTTAGCGTAAATGAAGCGACAGGATCATTTAATCAACTTTTAAATATGAGCGAGTTAACTCATTCAACTATAATTTGGCCTGGAACAATAAACACTTTTTTTAGCAAGAAATCAGCAATATTTGTTTCGTTTATACAAACACATATTACAAAATTCTATCAAAGCATTAGTAAAATAGTATTTATTATTGGATCTATTGGTATTTTATTACTACTGCTACAAATACTTCTACAGTTATTAAATAAAAATTACCATCTACTTCCCTTACTAATAGTTATTTTCAGTATGCTCCCAAGTGCTTTTGCACTATTTATTGGAGTTGAATGGTTTAGTAGATTTTTATCAATTAAAAAGTTTTATGATTATATTTCATGTGCTATACCAATTATGCAAACTTTAGAAATTATCGGTTGCTTTTTCACCTTTACATTTATAATTAATTTTTTTCGAGGGAAAAAAGTTAAAGATTTAGAATAATTGTTAGTGTTAATAATTATCTTATAAACAAAATAGAAGAGGTTAGTGAAAATCAAAAACGATTTTTTCTAATCTCTTCTATTTTCAAGAACTTATGACACGGTTCTTCTTATAAAAAAGCAGCTATTTCAATAAACTTCATAAATATTATTCGCCATTGATTTCAAACTTATAAAAATTCTAAATTTGGTATTTCAAATTAAAATAAAATATGCTCTTGCACAATAAGCAGAATAGCCCAAATATTTCGCCTCAAAGGTTATCTAACTGTGAATTAACTTCTCTTAGTACTGTAGTATCCCTTCACAAAAACTTTTAAAAATATTTTGGAGTTGATTCTATATACTTAAATTTAAAGACAAAAAGCTAGCATATCGAAATAACACCACATCATTGGTTCAAAAATCATAATTTAATTACATATCACAAAGGACAGCATCAAAAATTATCTTCTGATGCTGTCCCCTTATATCTATCCATAACATTCATAATTTTTTGTTGAAACTAACTCAAATCTTTCCAACTTTAGATCAACCTATAATTAGGCTTATCGGTATTAGTTCGAACAAAAATTATCATTTACTTCAATTTAAATTACCTAATTTCTGTGAAAATACATTTTTATCCAAACTATATAAAACAGTTACACTGACAAACTTGTAAATACGTTTGCCAAAACCAGAATATTTATTAATGCAGCAAAAAATATCATATTTCTATTTTTTTTCGTTTGTATCTCAAAATCATTTATACTCTTTGGAACTAATTGCGCGATTAAAAACAATGGTAATATTGGTAGAAAATATCTTCCTTGAATACCAATTATACTAACCGTATCCCCAATATTCCCTGTAACTTGTGTCCACTGAACGAAAAGACTCGTAAAAATAAGAACTGTATTAATTAAACATATTAAGATTATATAATTTTTTACGATAAAATCTTTGCTAGCATTTTTAATTGACTCTTTTTCAAGATATATAGTCCGTAACAATACGAAAGCAATCAATATTGTAAGGCCGTAATTTATTTCAATATTTAATGCTCCAAGTGGGCCCGTCAATAATTGTTCTGTATAATTCTTCAAATTCATCCAGAATGTTTTATTCATCAATTCAACATACCAAAAAGGATGATGTATGATATAACTTACTTTTTCTGATGAACTACTGCCACCTTGTGTGTTAATCAAGTATTTCGATGCTATCTTCAACCAACCCACTGCTATAAGCCCCACAAATGAAACACCTGCGACCTTGTGTATTAGTCCTTTTGAAAAACTACCAAATTTCTTATTTGGAATAAGCAGTATTATGCCACCTATTATAAAGTATATAACTTTGCAAGATGCTAGAAAGAACAAAAGAACATACATGAGTGTAATTAATTCTTTGCCCATATTCTCTTTTCTAAAAGCTACATATAAAGAAAAAGTGAAGACCGCAATAACTATAACATAAGTAAATCCATCAGCAGAAAGACTAGCTCTTTCTGCTATGTTCATTGGCAACAACGAACAAACAACCAGTGTTTTCTTTCCAAATGGAATAAATTTTACACATAGATAAAGAATCAACGTACAACAAAGGCCGGTAATCAATCTGCTACTATATAACAAAATGAATGGATTTTTCGTAAACAGACTTGTTGTCCCCATACCAAAAAGTTGAAAAATATAAGACTGAGGTGAATAAAGAGCCATATTAATCACACTCATATTAACGTCATGGTCTGACAATTGTACATTGAAATGTTTAAGGGTTTCATACAGTGTGTTATTCACTGGATCTAAAACTGGAATTAAGTTATGCGGAACACTTAAATTACCACTCAAAGGAACCAAAAAATTTCCGTGCAATATTCCATACGTTCTTATAAAATGTTGAAATTCATCAGGAACTCTAAAAGCCGGTACAAGAAATGTATATAATGTAATGAGCACTACAGAAACAAGTAGAAAAACATTTTCTATTTTCAATTTTTTGTTTTTCATATTTGTAAGTTTAAATATACCAAAAATAATAATTGCTATAATTGTTTGAAACACAATCAGTAACTTTGCTAATTTTTCTTTTGGTATCCAATTATATACGACATTATTCCATATAGAACCATTATTACCTGTATATGCGGTCATATAATGTCCCTTAATAGCATTTGTCGTCATAACTACCTTATAGTACTTACCTTTTTTTACATTAAGTCCCATTTTTTCATTTAAAACAAAATTAGTTCCAATCCCATTAGGCCCATCTTGATTTAAAGATACATTATTATATATTTTTTTACTGTAGAGCACTTTTTTACCTGAAACTAATTTAATATTAGTAAACTCATTACTATTTGCATTTGGATTTGCATTTATTTTCAATAATAAAGAATATACTTTCGAAGAAGTAAATGAAATTTTACTCTTCACATTCTTTGTTATCTCCACTGTTTGATCGCTTGGATTGCTATTTTTACCTAATGCTAAATAATCTTTCTGTGCCAGAAAAAGGGAAAAAAAGAAAATTAGCACTACAGCACCTATCAACAGCTTATACTCATGAAAAATAGATACAATCATATCTAATTTTTTCCTATTAGTTTGTTTAAACAAAACTGTTACCCCATTATAATATAAATTTTATTAATCATTTCTGATTTTTACTTATTAAGTTCAATCTGAATTCAAATTCTCTTTTTTCTTTCTGTAATACAGAATCAAGAATTAACCCACTGTACCAAGACACAATTGCCCCAATAATAAGAAAAGCTGAAACAATTAAAGTTGGGATTTTCTCTACAAGTCCAGTTTGCAAATAGGGTACCCAAACTTCTGGAATAAACAAAAATAACGCTATCGCTACCAAAATCATCGCTACTATAGAAAAGAAACCCAATGGATGATAGTCCCTATATGAGATTAAAATTCGCTTAAGCACTTTAAATCCATCACTGTACGTGTTAAGTTTTGATTCACTTCCATCAGGTCTATCTTTATATTCAATAATTTCGTTATGAACAGCCATGTTATTCTCAATTGCAAAAATCGTCATATCAGTTTCTATTTCAAATCCCTTTGAAACAACTGGATATGATTTTACAAACTGATAGCTAAAAGCTCTATATCCAGTCATGATATCTCTAATATTACTTTTAAATAACCAATTTATGCTTCCACGAACTATTCTATTTCCGATATTATGAAATGGTCGCTTATTTTCTTCAAAATAACTTGAAGAAAGTCGGTCTCCAACAACCATATCCAAATTTCTTTCTATCGTTAATCGATACATTTTTGGAATAACATCTGTAGGATACGTATCATCGCCATCAATTAAGATATAGCATTTCGCATCAATATCCCTAAACATTCTTCTGATTACATTTCCTTTTCCCTGTTGGTATTCATGTCTAACAATCGCGCCTGCTGTTTGTGCTTCACTTACTGTATTATCCTTAGAGTTATTATCATACACATAGATATTAACTCTCCCCTCAATATCTCTCGTATCCCTGAGACAGTCTTTTACAACTTTCCCAATTGTTATTCCTTCATTGTAGCAAGGAATTAAAATAGCTAAATCGTCCACTGCTTTTCCCCCTATGGTTTTCCCTAACCCCTTCGAAATTATATCATATCTTTTTCAAACTTTTACACACTCAATAAAAAATTTCAACATAAATCAATTAATGTTACTTTTGAAAATGCTGTTTATTATACCTATAACACACAGTCCAATTCCAATAATCCCAAAAGTAATTGAAAATCCAAACCAATCAATCGCCCAACCAATTACCGGAAATAGCACAATCATAAATGCCGAAAAAATTACACTTGCAACACTTAATAACGTTGCTCGTTGCTTTGACTCAATTAATTCATTATAGTAGTTACTAAACAATGGACCAACGACAGCACTTAAGGCTTTGAGGACCATGAATAATAAAAACATAATTATTCCATTTCTAAAAAAGATTAATGGAATCAATCCAAGAATTGGTACTATTAGAAAACGTAGAATACTAAGTTGACTAAAATGGTTTGTAATCCTTGGCGTTACACTAATGGCAAGCACAGCTATAACCGAAGAAATGACCATAATTCCAGAAATCATTACTCCAGAAAAGTCGTTATTCTTCATAACAGATTGGTAGTAATAATAATAACTTGTGCAAATCAAATCAATCATTGCCTGATATATCATCAAGTTACGCAAGAATTTCTCTTTTCTCAAAATACACCAAGAAGACTTTATCAATTCACTAATTGTCAATTCTGCTTCTTTAACTGTATCGGTTTGAACCTGTGTATTTTTTAATGGTTCTTTCAAAAATAAAACCGAAATAAGCGCAAAAAAACCAACCAAAATAGCAATTACATATGTTAGTTCAAAATGCCAATGTACAAAGAACCCTGCAATAACAACCCCTATTGTATCTGCAACTTCAAAAATAATCTCTGTTTTACTGATAATCTTTGGGAAGTTCGATGTTTGCTTGCTCTCAATTAGCGAATCATACATCATTGCATCAATTGTTCCTGATTGCAGGTTATATGAAAATGCACTCAATATAAAACTAAATGCAAAAAGCCAAAACGACTGTGCAAGCAACATTATCACAGCTGATAGAATTGACATAAGCCTACCTGCAATTAGGACCGTTTTGTAAGAAAAACGATCAGCTAATAGCCCACTTGGTACTTCGAACAAAAAACTTCCGATGTGAAAAATACTTTCACATAGTCCCACTTCAAATAATGTTAAGCCTGCTTGTTGCAGATAAATTACCCAAAGCCCTGTTACTCCAAAAAAAGAGAAAAAACTGTAATAATAACTATATTTGATATTTTTATGATATTTAATTTTCATTTTTTACACTCCAATGATTTAGAAGACTTCTAAAATCTTCTTTTTTTTACATTCATTAGAGTGCTAATACATATGTGATGTACTTCTTTTTCGCTAACCAATCATGCAAAATATTCACCTACTTAAAAATAATATTTATTTAACCTTGTTTTTGCAATATTTACTATAAATAGCTTATCAACTCTCTTGAATCGCATATTTATAGTCACTCAAGAAAAAAGACTGCATCAAAAATCAATTTGACTCAGTCTTTCATTTATTCCTTATGAGTACACTCACTAGCTTAACGCATTTATCTAGTTAAAACTTTTCAGCATTTCACTTAGCGCTTTTTGCCATGTTGGAATTTCAAATCCTATCGACTTCGCCTTACTCAAATCCATAATCGAATGTGTTGGTCTTGTTGCTTTTTGAGGAAATTGTTCGCTCGTTATTGGTTCCACTTCAGTATTCTCATTTTTTAAGATTTCACTTGCAAATTCATACCATGTACAAGTACTATCATTTGAAAGATGATAAACACCATAATCAGCGTGATTTTCAACAACATACGTCATAAACTCCGCAAGTGTTCTTGTCCAAGTAGGTCTCCCAAACTGATCAGCAACAACCGTTATCTTAGGATATTGCTCTGCTAGACGTTGCATCGTAAAAACAAAATTTTTGCCATATTTGCCAAACACCCATGAAGTTCTGATAATATAATACTTGCTTGCAAAAGTCTGAATCGCTTTCTCCCCAGCAAGCTTAGCTTTACCGTACTCGTTCAATGGGTTAGTTTCTGCATCAACTGCATACTCACCATCAGTTAGATTACCATCAAAAACATAATCTGTACTAATGTAGACAATAACTGCATCAATCCTTGCAGCCGCCTTTGCCATATTTGTAGTTCCTTCATCATTAACTAGGTAATTTAATTTTTTACCTTCGTCTTCTGCAGCATCTACAGCTGTATAGGCTGCACAATGATAAATTACTGAGGGCTTGAGTTTTTGAACATATTGTAGGACACTTTTCTCGTCAGTAATATTCAACTCTTTTGAACTCGGAGCAATATACTCAATTTTTTTCTCATCAAGTATATTCCGTAGTTCTGAACCAAGTTGTCCACTTCCACCTGTAACTAGTATCACTTTGTCACCTTCTCTATCAACTTGTTATTGACCATTTTTGGCGTAGTTTGCTTCAACCTTTGCCTTCTCTGATTTCCACCAAGCTTCATTTTCACTATACCATTTGATTGTTTCTGCTAAGCCTTCCCGGAAATCTGTGAATTCCGGCTTCCATCCTAATTCTGTGCGCAACTTCGTGGAATCAATTGCGTATCTTAAATCATGCCCTGGCCGATCCGCCACATGCTCATATTCATCCTTTGAATGACCCATCAATTCAAGAATCATTTCCATAACTGTTTTATTATCTTGTTCTCCATCCGCGCCAATCAGATATGTTTCGCCAATTTTTCCCTTTGTCAAAATTGTCCAGACTGCTGATGAATGATCATTCGTATGAATCCAGTCACGCACATTCTTACCCGTTCCATATAATTTAGGTTCTATTCCACTCAAAATATTTGTAATCTGCCGTGGAATAAATTTCTCAATGTACTGGTATGGGCCATAGTTATTCGAACAATTTGAGATTGTTGCTTGTAAACCAAAGGATCTGACCCAAGCTCTAACTAACAAATCTGACCCTGCCTTGGTTGACGAATATGGGCTAGAAGGACGATATGGCATCTCTGGCGTAAACTTCTCGCCTACTCCTTCACCATGTCCTGGCAAGTCTTCACGTAAGGGAAGATCTCCGTAAACTTCATCTGTTGAAACATGATGATAACGCACATTATACTTACGACAAGCTTCAATTAATGTATACGTACCAATCAAATTAGTTTGAATAAACGGAGTTGGATCCTTCAACGAATTATCATTATGTGATTCAGCTGCATAATGCACTACCGCATCCGCTTTTTGGACCAATTCATCGACTAATGGCGCATCTACAATATCACCTACAACCAATTCAACACGTTCTGCTGGTAAACCCGCCAAATTCTCTTTGTTACCTGCATAGGTTAGCTTATCTAAAACTGTCACATGTATCTCTGGATGGTTGTTAACTACATAATGTACAAAGTTAGAGCCGATAAAACCTGCCCCACCTGTCACAATAATATTTTTCATGACCAATCCTCCTATATTTCGCCATAGACAAACGGATTATCTGCTTCAAATTCCTTGAAGGTTGGATGCTGCTTATCTTTTTCTGAAAGAATTGCGTTTTCAAGATCAATTGGCCAATTAATTGCCAAGGTAGAATCATCAAAAGCGATTCCGCCATCTGCTTTCGCATCATAATAGTTATCACATTTGTATAAGAAATTAACATTATCTGTTAATGTTACAAAGCCATGCGCAAAACCACGTGGTACAAGTAACTGACGGTGATTACTTTCTGAAAGAATATAACCTTCCCATTCACCATAGGTTGGGCTGCCTTTACGTACATCCACAATCACATCAAGCACCGCACCTGTAACTACTCTGATCAACTTCGTTTGTGCTGATTTTCCTCGTTGAAAATGTAATCCACGTAAAACACCTGCTTGACTCGACAATGAATGATTATCTTGAATAAAGTCAAAATCGATTCCTGCGTCTTTAAAGTCTTTATCTGAATAACTTTCGGTAAAGAATCCTCGGTTATCTCCAAACACTGCTGGTTCAATTATTTTGACATCTTGCAGCTTCGTTTCTGTAATCTTAAGCTTTCCCATTTTTAACCCTCACTCGCTAATCTTAATAAATATTGACCGTATTGATTCTTCTTCAATGGTTGCGCTAATATCGCTAGTTGTTCTTTATTAATATAACCCATCCGATATGCAATCTCTTCTAAACACGCAACCTTTTGATTTTGGCGCCGTTCAATTGTTGCGATGAACGAGGACGCTTCAAGTAATGACTCATGTGTCCCAGTATCCAACCATGCGAAACCACGACCCATCAATTCAACTGATAATGTCCCACGTGAAAGATATTCCTTATTGATATCGGTAATCTCTAATTCGCCACGAGGAGAAGGTTTTATATTCTTCGCAATCTCAACCACATCATTGTCATAGAAATACAATCCGGTAACCGCATAATGTGACTTAGGATGTTCCGGTTTTTCCTCAATTGACAAAGCATTCATGTCTTTATCAAAATCAACTACGCCAAATCTTTCAGGGTCATTCACATGATACCCAAAGACAGTCGCTCCATGCTCTTTTTCTGCGGCATGTTGTAACATCTTAGAAAGTCCTCCACCATAATAGATATTATCTCCTAAGACAAGACAAACACTGTCATCACCAATAAAATCTGCCCCCAAAATGAAAGCTTGCGCTAACCCTTCAGGTTTAGGTTGGACTTTGTATTCAATATGTAACCCAAGTTCATACCCATCTCCAAATAATTCTTCGAATCTCGACTCATCTTGTGGGGTTGAGATAATCAAGATATCCTTGATTCCCGCCAGCATCAACGTTGACATTGGATAATAAATCATTGGCTTATCATAGATCGGCATCAATTGTTTTGATGTCGCGCGTGTCAATGGATACAAGCGTGTACCTGAACCACCAGCTAAAATTATTCCCTTCATGTTTGTCCTCCAAAAAATAAATTCATTTTTTAATTTCCATTATAGATTGTAACATAAATTAAAATTAATCTTTATTGCAATTACAATAAATAGTCTCATAAGAAAATAAATCATAAAAATTTATTTAATTTTAACGCAACCAACCAATCCCAAACCTTGCCTCTAAATGTAGACGTTTCAAGATATTGTGAACAAGTATATAATTTAAGGAGTGTTCTTATTTGCGCTTTTTTGTAAAATGCTAAGTGAAGTTCTAAATAGTTTTTAATTTTCAGAGTAATTTTTTTATTTTTTGGAAAACGACCTTCAAAAATCGTGAATGCTTGGATAAGTTGTTGGTATTCGACAATTTTATCTTTTCTATCTTTCTCAAACGAATCTATTTTACTTGTAGCACTCCAATCATCTGAAATACCAAGTGTATTTTCACCATGTAGCCTATAATTTAATAATTCTTCATTCAAAAAGACACATCCGTTTGTCAAAGAAGCTATCAAGTTCAAGAACCAATCATGAGGTAATCCAAAGTCATATATCTTAATAAATTCGTCCTTAACTTCTGAAGTAATCGCCATTGCACATCCAGGTGAGATATTTCTCTCAACAATTGAGTAAAATTCAAAATAATTGAGATCTTTTAGTGGATTCTTCGAATATAAAAAATTTGCATTATAGAAATTTTTTCGCAGGTCAAGTTTTACTTTTTTTGATTGTCCATCAATTAAACTTATGCCACAGTTTAGAGTTTTAACCTCTGTATTTTTCTCCATCACTTCAGCCATTTTTTCAATTTTTTTTGGAGCCCATTCATCATCTTGGTCAGACAAAAAAATAATATCCCCATGTGCTGCTTTCAATAACTCAAAAAAATTCTTCTTATAACCTAGATTTTGCCTATTTTTCTCAACAATCCAATTATTAAGTAGATTTTTTCTGATGTATTCTTCAACTAATTCAAACGTTCCATCTGTTGACCCATCATCCTTTATAATAACTTCGTCAGGTTGTCTACTTTGATTACGAATTGAATCAAGCTGTTTTTTTATAAATTGTTTCCCATTATAGGTTGCCACAACAACCGAAACTACCATTATTATCACCTACTGCATATCTATTTTTTTTATTACTTCTTTTGTATAATATCCTGTTCTTAACTTCTCTGCCATTTTATCAATATTCTTCTTCATAAGATTATATGATTCGGCTGAAACACTATCTAAGACCTGATCCAACCGACTTAAATCATCAATTACAATTCCAATATTATTTTGGAGTACAAAATCGGCCAAAGCTGCCTTCTCCCATATAATAATTGGTACTCCTGAACTAATATATAATGATGTTTTATGTGGGTTGTTGAATAATAAATAATGTCCAAATGTGCCTTCGCACGTAGTTAATGAGGGGCCATCCCAGATAAGACCAAAATTTTGAGTTAGGTGTTGTGACAATTCTTCTGGAGAATACTGCCCTGAGTAAATTGTATTTGCCGAGTGTTTTTCAGGCATATTTGGTCCAAATACATAGACTTTATTTTTGGTATTAAGTTCAGTCAAAAAAACTGATTTGAATAAATTTCCTGCAAAACACACAGTCTTTTCATATTCGTGTTTTTTTTGTACGGTTTGCAGATTATCGTAATCGAAGATTTCTAGAACAATCATCCTCGTATTGACGCCATTTTGTAAAAGCCATTGTTTCATTTTTTCATTATGAACAACCAGTATATCTGCATTATTAAATAGTTCGATTTCCCAAGTTGCAGAGTCATTATCACTGCTTTGCAAGCCTTGAATATCGTGAATCCAGATAATGAAATTTGTTTTCTTTGTTTCTTTCAATTTATTAACGAACTTATCAACCATGTATCGTGAAGGGATTGGGTATTGCATAATAAGGTTATCGATTTCAGATTTTTTTAAAAAATTCATCAAATGAGAATAGGTATACCAAAACTTGGCCAATTTATTTGGTTGGTAGGGATTTACCCAAAAAGAAGCATATCCTTCCTCCTTTAGAAATTTAACAATATCCTCTTTAGCCTTACTACCTCCCATCTTTCCGGGATCATTTGATGTAACAATGTAATTAGTCATTAAAAATCTCCTTTGTAAAAAAACAATCTATATCTATTTTTTTCGTTTGTTCAAAATATTCCTAGCTTTATTCACAATTGTCGGCCTTAATAATAAAATCATTACGAAATAGACTACTATCCCAAGAACAACTTCTAAGAGAATTGAAACAATAGTTGAGTTAACCGTGTTATTAATCTTAAAGATTGGAATAAACATTACCAGTCCCGCTACTAAATATTTCCAAAAATTTTGAAATAATTTTCGGTAGCTCACCGTTTTCCTGATTGTCCACAACTGATAACCTGTTACACAAACCTCAGAAATGACAGTTGCTAACATCGCACCTACAAGTCCCCAAAAATAAATTAATGGAAAATTCAATACAATATTGACGATGGCACCTATAATTACAGAGGCTGTATATTCTCTTGTCCTATTTGTAGGTAAAAGAAATTGAGTTCCAATCGCATTACTCCAACCAATTAATATAATTACAGGTGACTCCAACAAAACAGCCATTCCAACTGGCTCAAAACCAGATCCAAAAACAAGTGTTCCTAAGTTAAGTGAGAGACCAGCAATCCCAAACATCATAGCAACTGTTAAAAATGAAATGAAATCAAAGGAGTCATATAACATCTGATTTATTCTTTTCTTTTCTCCATTTGCAAATGCATTGGCAACATGGGGCAACATAACTGTCCCAGTTGCCGTAGCCACAGCCAAAACCGTCTTAATCAGTGTATCTGCATTATTATAATATCCTGAATTAACAGTTCCAGTCATTTTGCCTAACATTGTTTTGTTTAAAACAGCATATACACTGATTGCCACTTGCGGGATAAACAAAGCAATCGACGGTCTTAAATGACGAAAAGGATGAAGCTGTTTATATGGTATCTTAACAATTAAATCCTTAATAAACGGCCAAAATGTCAAATTACCAAGAAAAGTTCCCATGCCAAGAATTATAACATATAAACCTAAATCATTTTTATTTTTAACGAAAATGAAAATTGCTGCCAACGATAATATTTTTACCAATGTATTTCGCGTTACTGTTTTTTTAAAATCCTCTATTCCCATGTAAAACCAAGAAATATCGAATATAACAGCAAGTAAATTAAGCGACTGAAAAAACATTAACATTGGATTTTTACTGAATGGCAAATACACAAAAAATGCAACAAACGCTATTAGAACTGCCAAAATTCTTAAAATTACTAGTTCCCAAAAAGCTTTTGACATCTCAAGCTGATTCTCTCGCAAATAAGCTATTTGACGATTACCATACAAATTAATTCCCAAACTTCCAAATAATACAAAATAAGTAATAATCGAATTTGTATACGCATTTAATCCCACACCTGTATTAGTCAAAACGCGACTAACATATGTAATCGAGACCAACGGTAGTATTACTAATAATAGTTGGTATCCCGCATTATATAAATAATTTCGAATAACATTCATGATTTACTCCCTTTATTTCATTTTCATATACTTTATGTGATATAGGAAATACTATTACTCACATCATATTTGTATCAGACTTAAACTCAGCCCATTATAGCCGATATAGGTATAAATCTCAATTAAAGTTCTAAAAACAAACCTAAGTACTATTATTTTTTTATTATCGAGGCTGTATATCAAGTGGTCATTTGTTATTCCTATTGTCTTTGACTGATAATATAGAATAATAATTAAGGTAATTAATAAATTATTTAAACTTATAAGGAGTATGTTAAATTGCAGGGGAATAGAAAGAAAAAGTTAATAAAACAATATAAGAAAAGTAATCTAAAACGGCAGCTGACATTAGTCTCTGGATTGACAATGTTATCCTTAGGAACTGGTATCAGCCTCTCAACATACATTGCACAAGCAGACGAAACTACCAGTGCTGTATCCATCTCACAAAGTTCTAGTAGTTCATCAAGTACTGCATCAGCTACATCTCAAAGTTCTAGTTCAAATAGTAGCATCCTAGCTAATAGTGAAACCACTTCTGTTAATTCAACTGAAAAAACTTCTTCTATTAATAGTGATTCTCCTTCTAGCAGTTCTGCAAATGCTGTAGCCGAAACACAAAGTACAGATTCTAGCATTACTTCCAATGCTGATTCAAAGGCCGAGCAAGATACCGTCATAAGTAGTTCATCTTCAGTTTCAACAAGTACAGACAGTTCAGATATTGCAAGTACTAGTAGCACTAACAATGTAAGCACAACTTCAGATAATACAACTATGAATAGTTCATCTTCTTCAACAGATGCTTCAATTAGTACAACTACTGAAGCAAGTACAACTCTAGACACAACTACTACAACCCCAGTCGCGTTCTCTGCAGCGGTAACATCTCTCTTATCTGTAAGAGTTCCAGATAACATCTCAATTGGTGATAGTAATTATACTCATGCAGATGCAATAGATATCTCCTCATATCAGAAGTGGATAACTTTAACCGATTTTCTTCAACTAAAATCATTGGGTATTAAGAGTGTAATTGTCAAGATTACTGAAGGAACAACTTATAAGAATCATTATGCTGCAAGTCAAATTTCACTAGCAGAACAAGCTGGATTGAATGTGGCTGTATATCATTATGCTACTTTTTCAGATTCATCTAGCGGTTCTGCTCAAGGACAACATGTTGCTCAAACAATGCAAAATCTGGGACTAGATAAGAATGTGCTTATTTTTGCAGATATGGAAGATAAAACTACTCTCAGTGACTCCATACAACCTGCTTTGTATGCTTTTTGGAACTCTCTTACAGCTGCAGGATTCAATAATCATGGTGTTTACACTTATATCTCATATGCATATCGCGATCAAGTAGTTGCAACAGTTGGCAAAGCACGAACTTGGATTGCTCAATATCCTTATACACCAAGCAATGGCGGATATTACGAAAACGAATGGAAAAACGAAGGATATGGTGGATGGCAATTTTCATCTACAGCATATATCGATGGGCATACTTTGGACATTTCTCATGACTATAATGGTTTATTAACTAACACATCTAATTTAAATGACAATTTAGCTAATATTGATAATATTTCTGTAAGTGGCAATAAAGTATCTATATCTGGTTGGCATATATCTCCAAAATCTACTATAGAACAGAATGCTTATATTATTATGTTTGATTCAACTACTGGCAAGGAAATTGAGCGTGTAAAATATACACCCCTTCAACGAACCGATGTTGCTGACACCTATTGGTACATCCCAAATTCTGCTAAAAGTGGGTTTGCTGTAACCTTTACTCTTCCATCAGGATATAAATTTGGTGGTAAAAATATTCAATTCGTATTACGTTACTCAGATGATCCCAATGGAAATGGCAATACTACAGATATCTGGTCACAAAAATATAATTATACCGACAATATTGGAAACGTTGATAAGCTTTATTTAAATACTAATAATGTACTATCTGTTACTGGATGGCATGCCGCCGATGCAAGCACTGCACTCAAAAATGCTTTCTTGATTGTCTTTGATAATACCACTGGTAAAGAACTTACCAGAGTCGCATATACACCTGCTACTCGTTCCGACGTTGCTAATAGTAATTACGGATATATTTTGAATGCAAGTCAAAGTGGTTTTTCTCAAAACATTAACCTTAGCAAATACTTAGTTAATGGTCATCAAATTCAAATTGTAATGCGTTACTCTGCTGCGGCAAATGGTGAAGGAAATCATGTCGATTACTGGTCTAATCTTTACACTATTGCAAATGCCAATGCTGCTAATCTTGATAGCTTTTCTCTAAGTTCCAATAATATATTACATGTTGCTGGGTGGCATGCTGCTGACGCAAGTACTGCACTCAAAAATGCCTTTTTAATCGTTTTTGATGCAACAACTGGCAAAGAAATAAAACGTGTTGCATACAATCCTATTAGCCGTCCAGATGTTGCTAAAAATGGGTATGCCAATATCTACAATGCTGCTCAAAGTGGTTTTTCTCAAAATATTGATTTGGGAAATACTCTTGTCAATGGTCATCAGCTTCAGATTGTGATGCGTTATTCTGATGCAGTAAATGGTGGAGGGAACCATATTGATTACCTGTCTAAAACTTATGCTATTCCAAATGCCAATGCTGCTTATGTTGATAGTTTCTCGTTAGGTGCCAATAATACTCTGCATGTTGCTGGGTGGCACGCTGCTGACGCAAGTACTGCACTCAAAAATGCCTTCCTAATCGTTTTTGATGCGACAACTGGCAAAGAAATAAAACGTGTTGCATACAATCCTATTAGCCGTCCAGATGTTGCTAAAAATGGGTATGCCAATGTCTTCAATGCTGCTCAGAGTGGTTTTTCTCAAGATATTGATTTGGGAAGTACCTTCGTCAATGGTCATCAGCTCCAGATTGTGATGCGTTACTCTGATGCAGCCAATGGAGAAGGAAATCATATCGATTACTGGTCCGATAAACACTATACTGCTAACAATAATTCCGGTCATCTAGATAGCTTTTCCTCAACTCCAAATGGTGTATTGCATGTTGCTGGGTGGCACGCTGCCGATGCATCAACGGTTTTGAAATACACGTATCTTATAGTTTTTGATGATACGACGGGTAAAGAAGTTACAAGGACTAGCTATTTCCCAAATAGTCGCCCAGATGTTGTTAAGAATGGATATGCTAACGTATATAATGCTGCCCAAAGTGGATTTGTTAAGGATATACCTTTGAGTTCAGCTACTTTAAGACAACTAAAAGGCCATACTATTCAAATCGTAATGCGATATTCTTCTAATGCTACTACTGGAGAAGGTACAAGAATTGATTATTGGTCCGATAAAAAAATCCTTTAATAATAAAAATTCGGCTATTAAAAAAAAAAGATTTCGAGTCATTTCAATTTTAAAGAAGGAATTAGTGAAAACCGTTCTTAGCTTTCACTGATCTCTTTTTTAATTCTACAAAATCAATATAATGATAATTCTCCACCATATTTTTGGGGTACATATCTCACTCCAAAGCTTCCTCAACTTCCTTTAAATTGATAATTGTAGTAAAATTATGAGGGTTAAGTCTATATTCATCTAGAAATGAGAGGCGTTACATTGAAAAGTCCAAAATATTCCATTATAACTATAATTAATAATAAATCTATTTTTGATGAGTTTAGTGTTAGTTTATCCCAGCAACGTGATGTTGATTACGAATTAATTAAAATTAATAACTGTAATAATGAATTTACTTCTGCTCGCTCAGCTTATAACCATGCCGCAAACCTAGCAAAAGGAGAATTTTTAATTTTTTGTCATCCTGATATTAGATTCTTGGATGAGCGCTCTCTTTTTGACATTTGCAAATTCACTCAAGATCAGAAAGAATTTGGAGTCATGGGTATTGCTGGCAGTCCGAGTGAATTAAAAAACAATAACCGTGTTCTCTTATCTACTATTATCCATGGTAATGCTAAGATACAGGCTGGTGACTCTAATTTTTCTCATGCCACAGAAGTTCAAACTCTGGATGAATGCTTTTTTATAATGACAAAAAAATTCTGGGAATTACACCCATTTTCCACTCAAGATGGTTGGCATTTATATGCAGTCGAACAATGCATTGTTGCAAATTTAAATAACCAAAAAAATTATGTGGTTCCTGCCAGAATTTGGCATACATCTGATGGTAAATCTGAAGACTACCATTACTATATCTATTTACGTCAATTAATTCACAAGTATCGTGATAACTTACCTGCGACTCTTAATACAACTGTTAAAAAGTTCCCAACTCGTGGAATGTCTGCAAATCTCTACATTCTTTATTGGTTACTAAATAGATGGACTAAGCAATTTCTTCATATTAAGGTAAAATAAAATACACTTGCATAAAGAGGGTGGCTCAAAAGTTAACATTTGAGCCACCCTCTTTATTTATTCCGGATAAACGTGTTTCATTACTGTAATTTCTTTTCTAATCCAACCAATCTTTTGGACTTTCACGCCACTTATGTAATAAGTTACGATCTTCCTCAGTAATTTGGTTGTTTTGTGCAGCAACTTCAATCAATTCACTATAATTAGTCAATGTTACAAATGGAATATTAACCGCAGCAAAATTTCTTTTTGCAGCCTCTAACTGATAACTAAAAATTCCGCAAACACCGATTACATCGGCACCTTCTTTTTGTGCAGCCTCAACCGCCTTTAATACACTGCCACCCGTTGATATTAGATCATCAATCAAAATCGTTTTTTGACCTTTTTCAACAACTCCTTCGATTTGTCGTCCTTGACCATGGTCTTTAGGCTTTGACCGAACATAAATCATTGGTAGATTCAATTCAGCAGCAATCCATGCAGCATGGGGGATACCTGCAGTCGCAGTTCCTGCAATTACCTGTGCTTCTGGGAAAAGATCTCGAATCAAATTAGCAATCCCCTGCGCAATCTCTTTTCGAATTTTTGGGTAACTAATTGTTAGGCGATTATCGCAATAAATTGGGCTCTTAATACCACTTGCCCACGTAAATGGCTTGTTAGGTGATAAGGTCACTGCATTGATTTCTAGTAAGTCCTTTGCTACTTGTTTCATTACTTTGCATCCTCCCATAACTTCTTAACCGTTTGATATGCACTAACTCGATCTTTAGCTTGCGTAATTGTTCTGCCTACAACAATTGCACTACTTTGATTTCTAGCAGCCTCATCTGGTGTCATTACACGTTTCTGGTCACCAACAGCCCCTCCTGCTAACCGAATTCCAGGAGTTACACGCAAGAAACTTTCACCAGTTTCTGCAACAATACTTTTAGCTTCTTGCGCTGAACAAACTATTCCGTCCATTCCTACCTTTTTTGCCAGTCTCGCATAGTTCAACACACTTTCTTTTAAAGAAGTTGAAACAAATTGTTCCTCTGTAACCATTCGCTGGTTTGTTGAGGTCAACTGCGTAATTGCTAAAAGTTTTGTAACTGAATTTCCATTACTTCCATCTAATATTCCAGATTTTGCAGCCGTCATCATCTCACTACCGCCACTTGCATGCAGTGTTGTTAAGTCAATCCCCAACTTTCCTAGGACTCTCATTGCATTCTCAACCGTGTGTGGGATATCGTGACACTTCAGGTCAAGAAAAACATCATGTCCCAGTGACTTAATTTCTCTGACTATATCTGGACCTTCGCTATAGTAGAGTTCCATCCCTATTTTGACAAATAAAGACTCATCTTTTGGAAACTCAGACAAAAATTGCATTGTTTCATTACGACTGGGAAAATCCAGCGCAATAATCGGTCTTTTAATTTGCATTATCGCTTACTCCTAACTTCTTCAATCAGAGCTTGCAAACTTGTTATCCCAAGCTCATCCATCTTAGCTGGTAATTCTTCAATCAAATTAAGACAAGCAGTTGGATTTTTAAAATGTGCAGTTCCGATTGAAACAGCGTGAGCACCTGCAAGATACATCTCAATCACATCTTCAGCATTTTCAATTCCGCCAGAAGCAATAATTGGTAAATCAACAGCATGACTTACTTGATAAATCATTCTTACGGCCAGTGGCTTAATAGCTTTACCTGATAATCCGCCTGTTCCATTACCCAAAACAGGTTTTCTTGTTTTTATATCAATCTTCATACCTAATGCCGTATTAATCATGCTAAGTCCGTCTGCTCCCGCATCAGCTACTGCTTTTGCTATTTCAACAATATCCGTAACGTTAGGCGTTAGTTTAACAAAAACTGGGATATTAGTAACCTTCTTAACTGCACTTGTTAATTCAGCTGCAACTTTGGGATTGGTGCCAAATAACATTCCGCCTTCATGAACATTCGGACACGAAATATTCAGTTCTAAGGCATTGACTAATCCTGAATCATTTAGAGCTTTAGCCACCTCTACATATTCAGCTTTTGTTGAACCAGCAACACTTGCAATTAGTGGTAAATTCGGTACTTTTGACCGTAACTCAGGTATTTTTTTCGACAGAATCACTGATAAACCTGGATTCTTTAAGCCTACAGCATTTAACGCGCCATCTTCTACTACGGTTACTCTTGGTTCTGGATTACCCATTCTTTCAGTCAAAGTTGCTGATTTTAAAATAATTGAACCTAATTTATTCAAATCATACATCTGCGCAAACTTATTATCTCCAAATCCAAAGCAGCCACTAGCTGGCATTACTGGATTTTTGAGTTTCAATCCTGCTAATGAAACCGCCAAACGAGAATCTTCCATAATAACCCACCTTTATATAGTAATTGTCTAAGCTACTTTATAACATCAGTTGCAAAAGTCCGATTTTCCATTGCACGGCCTAGCGCATCTGCTGTATTCAATGATGTCAGCAATGGAACATTATGTTCAATTGCTGTTTGCCTAATTGTAAACCCATCGGAAGTCACTTCTTGGTCATGACTCATTGTGTTAATGACCAACTGAATCTTACCATCTTTGATAATCTTCAAGATATCTAACTCAGATCTGTCTTTTTCACCAATCTTATTTACTGTCATTACGTGCAAACCGTGTTCTTTCAAAAAGGATGCTGTTCCATTTGTTGCAAACAAGCGATATCCTACACGACTAAATCTTTGTGCAACTGGCAAAACAGCTTCTTTATCGTTACTATCAATTGTTAATAAGACGTTTCCATTGAGTGGTAGTTCCATCTTTGCTCCAGCAAAAGCCTTTAGTAATGCCTTCTCAAAAGTATGATCACTTCCCATTACTTCACCAGTTGATTTCATCTCAGGCCCCAAGTAACTATCAACATCCTCTAATTTACTAAATGAGAATACAGGTGCCTTAACATGAATTGTCTTACTCTCTGGATAAAGCCCAGACTTAAAACCAAGTTCCTTAAGTGATTTGCCTAGAATTACCTTAGTTGCAACTTGGGCCATTTCAATCCCTGTAATTTTACTTAAAAATGGCACTGTTCGACTTGCTCGTGGATTAACTTCCAGTACATATGCTTCATTATCATGAATAATAAATTGGATATTCATAATTCCAACACACTTCAATGCAACTGCTAATTTTTTGGTTGCCTCAACAATTTGCTGTTTAATATCTTCACTAAATGATTGTGGTGGGTACACAGCCATAGAATCACCTGAATGAACTCCTGCGTGTTCAATATGTTCCATAATTCCGGGTAACAAGACATCTGTTCCATCACAAATTGCATCAACTTCACATTCCATTCCTTCAAGATATGCATCTACAAGAATTGGATGATCAATGGCCGCCTTTGTGTTATGTTCAAGATAATCGTTCAATTCGGTTACATCATTAACAATCTCCATTGCACGGCCACCCAAGACATAACTAGGTCTTACTAAGACAGGATAGCCAATCTCAGCAGCCATCTTTAATACTCCTTCTTGAGTTGTTGCCGTTTTACCAATTGGTTGTTTAAGTTCCAATTTATTGATTACTTGGTCAAACAATTCACGATCTTCCGCACGATCAAGATCTTCAACTGTTGTGCCAAGAATCTTAACACCATTTTTAACTAAACCAGCAGCCAGATTAATTGCTGTTTGTCCACCAAACTGCACAATTACTCCTAATGGTCGTTCTAGTTCAATAACATTCAAAACATCCTCAAGTGTTAACGGTTCAAAATATAACTTATCTGAGACAGAAAAATCAGTTGAAACTGTTTCAGGATTACTATTCATCACAATTGCTTCATATCCTAGTTTTTGAATTGCCTTAACACTATGCACCGTTGCATAATCAAATTCCACACCTTGTCCAATTCTAATTGGGCCCGAACCAATTACAAGAATTGATTTTTGCTCAGAAGGGATACTCTCATTTTCCATATCGTAAGTGCTATAAAAATACGGTGTTTGTGACTCAAATTCGGCTGCGCAGGTATCCACCATTTTATAGACAGGAATTAATTTGTTTTCTTTACGTAAATCACGTACCTGTTTTTCTTTTGAATTCCAAAGCTTAGCAATTGTCAAATCACTAAATCCATATTTTTTAGCCGTCTCAAGTACTTCTAAATCATTTGGATGCTTACAAATTTCAACTTCTAATTCCGTAATATGCTTCAATAAATCTAGAAAATAGACATTGATTTTTGTTAATTCATGAAGCTCTTCAATCGTGTATCCTCTTCTAAAAGCTTCAACCAAATAAAAGATTCGATCATCTTGTGGATGCATAATTTTCTCTTCAAGTTTTTGGTCAACAGCAACTTGTGCCTCATCAGAAAATAAATCCTTTTCGTCAATTTCAAGCGAACGAACTGCTTTTTGCAATGCTTCTTCTGCAGTTCGTCCGATAGCCATAACTTCACCTGTAGCCTTCATTTGTGTGCCTAACTTGCGGTTTGCTCGAGCAAATTTGTCAAATGGCCATCTTGGAATTTTAGCCACAACATAATCAAGTGCCGGCTCAAATTCAGCATATGTTGTTCCAGTAACAGGGTTCTTAATCTCATCTAATGTTAGCCCAACTGCAATTTTAGCTGCCATTTTTGCAATTGGATAGCCAGTCGCCTTAGATGCAAGGGCCGAAGAACGGCTCACACGGGGATTAACTTCAATCACATTATAATTAAAACTATTTGGATCAAGGGCTAGCTGAACATTGCAGCCCCCCTCAATCTTCAATGCACTAATTAAACGCAATGAAACATCACGCAACATTTGATATTCACGGTCAGCAAGTGTTTGTGTTGGTGCGAAAACTATCGAATCACCTGTATGAATTCCAACTGGATCAAAGTTCTCCATACTACATACGACCATTGTATTATCTGCATGATCTCGCATCACTTCAAACTCAACTTCTTTATAACCAGTGATACTCTTTTCAATCAGGCATTGTGTAACTGGAGATAAATCCAGTCCATTAGCGGAAATCTGTGCCAATTGTTCCTTATTATCACAAAGTCCTCCACCAGTTCCCCCCATTGTAAAAGCAGGACGTACAATTACTGGATATCCGATTTCATCAGCAAAATCAAGAGCTTCTTGTGTTGTATTAACAGTCTTTGAAGGTGGAATTGGTTCATTCAAATCATTCATCAATTCCTTGAACAATTCGCGATCCTCCGCTTGGTTAATGGCAGTTAGCTTAGTACCAAGTAACTCAATTTCGAGTTCATCCAATATGCCGGTTTCAGATAGTGACATTGCCATATTTAGTCCAACTTGTCCACCAAGCGTTGGTAAAATAGCATCTGGATACTCTTGGCGAATAATACGAGAGACAGAATCAGTTGTCAGTGGTTCAATATATACACGATCAGCAATCTCTGTGTCAGTCATTATTGTCGCTGGATTAGAATTAACTAGAACAACTTCGTACCCTTCTTCACGCAGTGCCATGCAAGCTTGTGTTCCAGAATAGTCAAATTCGGCTGCCTGACCAATAATAATAGGACCAGAGCCAATTACCATAATTTTGTGAATATCAGTTCTCTTAGGCATTACGTTCATCCTTTCTCGTATCAATCATATGCATAAAATCATCAAAAATATCTACTGCATCATGTGGTCCAGGAGCTGCGTCTGGATGAAACTGTACACTGAAAGCTGGATAGTTTTTGTGACGTAAACCTTCTACAGTATTATCATTAATTTCTCGGTAAGTAATATTCATCACTTCATTGTTAACAGAATCTGGATCCACTGCGTAACCATGATTCTGTGAAGTGAAACAGATTCTTCCACTTGCAATTTCTTTAACAGGATGATTAAAACCACGATGACCAAATTTCATTTTAAACGTGTCAGCACCATTAGCCAGTGCGAGTAACTGATGACCAAAACAGATTCCAAAAAGCGGTATTTTTTGTTCGACTTTTTGAATCATTTCAATCGCTGCTGGAAGTGCTTTAGGATCACCAGGGCCATTAGATAATAAAACACCATCTGGTTTTAATTTGAAAATATCTTCTGCGGTCGCACTGTATGGTAACACAATAGTATTACAGTCACGTTTAGCCAGTTCTCTTAAAATACTATGCTTCAACCCAAAATCGATTACCACAACATTACGCTTACTTCCAGGATTAGGATATGGCTTACTTGTTGACACTTGTGCAACAAGATTTTCATTGACCACCGTCGCATTTAACTGCGAGAACGCATGTTCAAAATCATCAGTTGAATCAATTATTCTACCTTTCATTGTTCCAACAGAACGTAATTTTTTCGTCAATGCTCGCGTATCAATTCCCGTAATTCCTGGGATTTTCATTTGTGTTAAGAAATCTGCAAAACTACTTTGTTGTCTCCAATTACTTGAAGTTCGAGCTAATTCATGACAGATAACACCCTTACAGCCTGGTTCGATTGACTCATAATCATCAAGATTCACTCCATAATTGCCAATTAGCGGATTGGTAAACACTAATATTTGGTTTGCAAAAGACTGATCCGTGACAGCTTCTTGGTAACCTGTCATTCCCGTCGTAAAGACGACCTCCCCAGTCGTTGTGATAGTTGCACCAAAACCTTCTCCTTTGAAAATGCTGCCATCTTCTAAAATCAAATAACGTTTCAAGTTCAGTCCTCCTTTTGATAAACAAGTTTTCCATCAACAAATGTCATAATTGTCGCGCCATATACTTTTTCACCTGTAAAAGGCGTATTCTTTCCCTTTGAGAGGTACTCTTTTTCTTTTATCTCATATTCTTTATCTAGATCAAATATAACTATATCTGCTGGTTTACCAATTAATAATTCTCCTGCATTTTTGATACCAAATGCCTTAGCTGGTTCACTGCTCATTTTGTTCAAAAGCGTCTCTAATGTTAATTTGCCACTTTTTACAAAATACGTATATAACAACGTAAACGCTGTCTCACTTCCAGTAATTCCAAAAGATGCTTGCCACATTCCGCCACTCTTTTCTTCATGACTATGGGGTGCATGATCTGTAGCAATCATGTCGATCGTACCATCTAGTAATCCTTCCAACAAAGCTGCCTTATCATTTTTATCACGTAATGGTGGATTCATCTTGAAATATGCATCATCACTTGGGATATCTTCATCACTCAATAAAAGATGATGCGGTGCAACTTCACAAGTTACATTGATTCCTTTTGCCTTAGCTAGCCGCATTAATTCAACACTTTCTTTTGTTGACAAGTGACATGCATGGTAGTGTACTCCTGTTTTTTGTGCAAGAATTAAATCGCGTGCCAACTGTGACGATTCACTCAAACCCAGCATTCCCGGTAGACCTAATTCCTGTGAACGTTCACCTTCGTTCATTACCCCACCGTAGAGCAATGAATTATCTTCGATGTGTTCAACAAGTGGCATATCCAAACTAGCAGCTTGTTTCATTGCTTGATACATTGTTCCAGCAGTCTGAATCCCGCTTCCATCATTACTATACGCGAATGCTCCGGCTTTCTTTAAGGATGTAAGATCATTAATTTGGTCACTCTTTAATCCTTCTGTAATTGCCGCATACTGTTTAATATGGACCACACCATCAGCTTTGTTTTTGGCAATTACATTTAGCAACCGTTCTGCCGTATCAGGAACCGGATTTAAATTTGGCATTGCGCAGACAGTTGTAAAACCGCCATGTGCCGCTGCAAGGCTACCCGTTTTAATAGTTTCCTTATAGGTAAAACCAGGTTCCCTGTAATGAACATGCACGTCTACGAGTCCAGGAGAAACTAATTTATTTGACACATCAATCTTATTAATATCTCCCAGCAACCGTCCAAGATTTTCTCCAAAAGCTGCAATTACACCATTTTGAACAAATAAGTCCATTTTCTGTAGTTTGCCAGCTTGATATACAAGTCCATTTTCAAGTAAAAAATTCATTCTAAAGGCCTCCCAAATGTCTACCTGCAATAACTGCTTCAAGCATTGCCATACGCATATACACACCATTTTGCATTTGTTTAACAAATCTTGATTTTGGTGCTTCAACTAGTTCTGAATCAATTTCAACTCCGCGATTTATTGGCCCTGGATGCATTATTATAGTGTTTTTCTTCAATTGCTTGTAACGTTCCACCGTCAAACCATATTGTCTGTGATATCGTTCAGCAGAAAAACCTGATTCATCTGCATGTCGTTCATGTTGAACGCGTAACAGCATCACTACATCTACTTGGGAAACCAATTCATCGATTTCTAAATATTCTCCATATTCTTCGAACTCTTTTGAATACCAGTAACTTGGTCCTGCAAAGAAGACTGTTGCCCCAAGTTTGTTTAATAATTGCATATTGCTGCGTGCCACTCTAGAATTGCTCAAGTCCCCAATTATTGCGACTTTTAGATTCTTGAATTTTCCAAATTGTTCATAAATTGTCATCATATCTAACAATGACTGTGATGGATGCTGTCCACTACCATCACCAGCATTCACTACACCTATATCAAGTTTCTGTGTTGTTTCAAGTTCAATTAATTCTTTATAATATTCATTTTCCTGATGGCGCATAATCGCCAGATTAATTCCAATCGCGTTTAAAGAAAGTAATGTATCATAGAGAGTCTCGCCTTTTCTTACTGAACTAGCAGCAGGATCAAAAGGAATTGTCTGTAATCCAAGCTTACGTTCAGCCATCTCAAAACTACAATGTGTTCGCGTACTGTTCTCAAAAAACATGTTGACGGCATAAACTGGTCGTTCAAATTGTGGTACAGATCCACCATTTTTAAAATAAATTGCACGCTCAATCAATGCCATAACTTGATCATCATGTAGATCCTTGACTGTTACAAAATGTTGTAACTTAACGTGACTTCCTACCTCTAACATTCTTTATCTCCTACCTTTCGCTCACTGCTTTTTCAGGAAGAACTAAATTCAAAACGATGCCAAAGACTGTTGCTAACGCGATACTTGTTAATTTAAAATCATTCAATTGTAAGTACGTGCCACCTATTCCAATAACCAAGATAACCGATGTAATAATCAAATTTCTCTTTAATTCATAATTTACTTTATTGTCTACTAAGATCCTCAAACCATTAGATGCAATCATTCCAAATAACAAAAAACTGATACCACCAATTACTGGGTTCGGAATAGAGTGTATTAAAGCACTGATTTTACCTACAAAACTGAATAAAACCGCAAAAACTGCTGCTCCGCCAAGTACCCATACGCTATGAACTTTCGTCATTGCAAGTACTCCGATATTTTCGCCGTATGAGGTTGTAGGAGGTCCACCAACGAAGCCTGCAATAATTGATGACAATCCATCTCCAAAAAGAGTTCGATGCAATCCTGGATCTTCAAAAAAGTTACGCTTTGTCAACTTGTTCAAAACCATTACATGGCCCATGTGCTCAGTCATTGTTACAAAAGCAATTGGAGCCATTCCAATAATTGCTGCTGGATACCATTTAAAATCATAATTGATAAACATTGTGTCAAAAGCTGGCAAAGAGAACCATTTTGCATCTGCAACAGATTTGAGATCCACAATTCCGAGTACTAACGCCAAGATATAGCCACAAACAATTCCAAGTAATACTGGTATCATGCTAGGAAAGCCTTTGAGATACATATTAAAAACAATCGTTATTAATAGTGTAAAAATTGCAACTAGAAAATATTTTAAATCATAGTGTGTTCCATTCATCATTGCATTCGTTGCAGCAGTTGTTGCAATCGAAAGTCCAATAACAATTACGATTGGTCCAACCACAACTGGAGGCAAAATTTTATTGACCCAGCTACTTCCAAAACGACTAACAATCAAAGAAACGATTAGATAAACCAGACCGGCTGAAATGGCACCTTGAGCAACCGCCGGATAACCATAAGATTGCATTAATGATTGCATTGTCGCAATAAAAGCAAAGCTAGAACCTAGATACGCAGGAATCTTTGCTTTAGTACATATTATATAAACTAACGTTCCTACCCCTGAACTAAATAAAGCGATGCTTGGATTAATTCCTACCAAAAGTGGCACAAGAACAGTTGCCCCGAACATTGTAAATAGATGCTGTATCGACAAAATTAACCAATATCCAAAACTTGGTCGATCCTTAATATCAAGTAAAGCTTCATCATTTCTGAATTTTTTTTGTTCATCTGAGCTCATCTTCATTCTCCTTCTATACAAAAAAACCTGAATCTTAATTGATCCAGGTCGGCATAAGGCTAGAGCAAATTCCTAATTCAAAGGATCAGCTCTTCAACCTTTTTGCTCTCTCTGGAGTCAATTAAACGGTCATGCTTATTAAATTTTTTCGATCTTAATTGAATCTTTCTCATCAATCTCTTCAACTTCAACAGAAATCTGTTCATCTAATGATGTGGGAATATTCTTACCTACAAAATCTGCACGAATTGGTAGTTCTCGATGTCCACGATCAACCAATACTGCTAAATTAATCTTTTTAGGACGTCCTTGATCCATCAATGCATCAAGTGCTGCACGAATTGTTCGTCCGGTGAATAATACATCATCAATTAAAATAACTTGTTTCTCAGTAATATCGAAATCAAGTTTCGCTGAATTAACAATTGGTTCATTTTTACTTGCAGCGTCATGACGATCATCACGATATAATGAGATATCCAGCTCTCCAACGGGAACATTAGCTCCTTCAAGCTGCTGCAAACGTTGTGCAATTCTTTTTGCAAGATAAATACCTCTAGTTTTAATACCAACAATTACTAAATCCTCGATGCCCTTATTTTTTTCAATAATTTCATAAGTCATACGAGTTAAAGCACGTTTCATTGCCATTGAATCAACAACTTCTTTAGCCATTTTTCCCTCTCCTTTTGTCATTTTGTCCAATAAAAAAGCCACTTAGCCAAATGACTAAGTGGTAGACTTCTGTCTTTATTCCGAGTTCAATTAAGACACTGCCTTCTTAGCCTCACGGGACTATATTTAAAGGACCTTGATTAGCTATTAATTTACTAAAGATTATCTTGTTTGTCAAGATAATCCAACGTTTTTCTAAAAATTTCTGGTAATGGGGCCACAAAAATCAATTCTTCTCCTGTTCTTGGATGTTTAAATCCAAGCTTACCTGCATGCAAAAATTGTCCATTACCTTTAATTGTCTTCATTGGACCATATAATGGATCACCAACCAATGGATGTCCAATATATTTTAAGTGTACTCTAATTTGGTGAGTGCGACCTGTTTCTAAAATACACTTAATTAACGTGTAATTTTGATAACGTTTGATAACAGTAAAATGTGTAACAGCATTTCGACCGCCTGAAATGACCGCCTGTTTTTTACGATCTATTTGTGATCTTCCTAATGGTGCATCAATTTTTCCACTATCTTCTTTAATAACCCCATGAACTAGGGCAGTATATTCTCTGATATTTGTCTTTGCTTTCAGTTGTGCTGCAAGACTTCGATGTGCTTGGTCATTTTTGGCAACCATCAATAATCCTGAAGTATCTTTGTCAATTCGATGAACAATTCCTGGACGAAATTCGCCATTGATTGTTGAGAGTGGGCTGTGTGCCAATAGCGCATTAACAAGCGTCTTATCTGGATGACCAGGTGCAGGATGAACTACCATTCCTTGCGGTTTGTTAATTACCAAGACATCTTCATCTTCATAGACAATTTTCAACGGAATATTTTCAGGTTGGAGACTGATTTCTTTAATAGGTGGCACTGTTAATTCAATTTGATCATTTTCTTTTACTTTATAGTTAGGCTTAACCGGCTGTGAATTTACTAAAATTGCTTTTTCAACTAACCATTGTTTTAATTGTGACCTAGAATATTCAGGGAAAAGCGCAGTCAGTGCTTTATCTATTCTCCCTCTTTCATTACTAATTATCTTTTTTTCAGTCATTTTTTTCATCCCGTAACATAGCGATTATGATAATCAATACACCCACTGAGAGTGCTGAATCAGCAACATTGAAAATAGGGAAATTGATAAAATCAAGTTGTAACATGTCAACTACATATCCTACTCTGATTCGATCAATAAAGTTGCCCAGCGTTCCACCTATCATTAAACTAATTCCAAGTGCATAAATCCAATTTTTCCACAATTTTAAAAAGAGATACACTAATACACTTAAAGCGACAACTGTTATTAAAAACAAAAACCATTTTTGTCCAGTGAAGATATTCCACGCAGCTCCATAGTTGCGAATATGGGCCACCGACAAAACAGACGGAATGAGTTGCACACTACTATCCAGTGGGATGCTATTTACTACTAATAATTTTACTATCTGATCCAGCAAAATAACCGCAAAAATCAAAAAGATATATAGCTCCATTATGACGTATCCTCGCTTTCAATATGTTTCTGTTTTTTGCAGAAACAACATATATAATTCAAACGTATATTATACCGCAATTAAAGAAAACCTTAAACCCTTACTTCGTCATTGAACCTTATTTTTTCAGATACAATGATTATGCTAAAAAATTTGTTGCCTAGAAAATAATTATTTTCAGTTCTTAATCTGAGAAAATGCTTGACCTTTTTTTTATTTAGCTTTATCCTAATTGATAATAATTAACGTTGAAAAGATAAGTAGTTTTTTGAGTAATATCACAGAAAGCCGATTATGCTGAGATTCGGTTATTGCAAAAATACGAAAATGGTCTTGGAGTTTAGGTAAGGTGAGCTTTTATATTTTAAGTAAATCTTGCACGGGTACACCCGTTACAGTGTTCACGTATAGAATCCATTTTGTACGTTTGAGGGCTTTTTAGCTAAAACCGGGTGGTACCACGATGAATCGTCCCGCAGTCTTTTTTTAGACTGCGGGATTTTTTTATCAAAAAATAAGTTGTATCAAAAATCAAATCTGATTATTAAAACTAAGGAGGCACATTCAAATGGCTGCAATTTATATTACTAGTGGATTTACTAAAAATACAAATATTGATCATCCAGAAACATTAAATGTACTGTTGCTAAATCTAATGCCCAATCGTGCAGAAACTGAACATCAATTTGTCTCTTTATTGAAAAATTCAACAAAGGATATCACATTAACCTTTTGCTTGCCAAAAACTCACACTTTAAAAAATAATCCTCATGAATCTTTAAAAAAATATGTAACTTTCGATGAAGTCAAGTCAAACTACTATGATGCCTTGATTGTTACCGGTGCACCGTTAGATCGTATAAGTTTTACTGCCGTTGATTATTGGGATGAGCTTTTGGAAATAACAGAATGGCGTAAAACTCATGTGACACAAAGTCTTTTTATTTGTTGGAGTGCATACGCTGTTGGAGAAATTGATGGGGTTTTCAAAGGACAACAACTTACCAGAAAAATTTCAGGAGTCTATACAACTAATGGACTAACCATCCCTCATTCACGCTACTTCACAATCCCACTAAAAAATTCAATCAATGGAACAATCTTAGCTGGAAACACTGAAATTGGAGCAGTATTAATTCAAAATGATCAATTGCACTCAACATACTTGACAGGGCACTTGGAATATCAGACCAATACTTTAGCTCAAGAGTATCAACGTGATATAGTGGCTGGGTTGTCGCCACATAAACCCGGAAATTATTTTGATAAAAATAATATTCCTGTAAATACTTGGTCATTAACCGCTAATAAATTCTACCATCAATGGATGGCTAATGTTATTAAAACAAAAAAATCAATCGCTCTTGGAAGGGAATAATCACTTTGGAAAAATACGAAATTGAAACACTTTTAGCACAAGCTGGTAACCATAGTCCAGAAGATCCATATGGAACGGTTGCGACACCAATATATCTGTCATCAACCTTTCGCCACGGAAAGCTCTCTGATGTAGATCATTTTGACTATGAAAAACAATATGCTTATTCAAGAATGGCTAATCCAACAAGAAAAGTTCTAGAGCAAACGCTGGCTTTACTGGAGGAAGGCACCAAAGGATTTGCTTTAAGTTCTGGGATGGCTGCAATTGAGCTAGTATTTTCCCTTTTCAAAAGTGGCGATGAAGTCATCTCAACTAACGATCTATATGGTGGAACATTTCGCTATTTTGATCATCTCAGTGAACATTATAATCTTAACTTCACACAGTGGGATGGAAAAAACAATAATGAACTCGTTAAAAAAATTACTGCTAAAACTGTAGCTTTGTGGATTGAAACTCCTTCAAACCCTACAATGAAAAAAACTGATATTGCAGAAATCTCAGCACTAGTTCATGGGATTAATCCTGATATAAAAGTTATTGTTGATAATACTTTTTATACACCTATATATCAGAAACCACTTGCCTTGGGAGCTGACATTGTAGTCCACAGTGCAACTAAATATCTTTCTGGTCACAATGACCTACTTGGCGGTGCAGTTATTTGCAAAGGGACAAAGATTGCTGAAAGTTTAACGTTTAATTTTAATACTACAGGTGCTGTTCTCGATCCTTTTGATTCATGGCTTCTTTTGCGAAGTCTCAAAACATTGCCACTCAGAATGCGGCAACATACAGAAAACGCACAAGCCATCGTTAAATTCTTACAAAATTCGTCCGCGGTATCAAAGGTTCTTTATCCTGGCGAAGGTGGAATGATTAGCTTTTACCTGAAAGATAAGTCTAAACTGGCCTTATTCTTTGACAACTTGAAAATAATTTCATTCGCAGAGAGTCTTGGTGGAATTGAATCGTTAGTTACCTTGCCTGCAAAACAGACCCATCATGACATGCCTATTGAACAAAGGGAAAAACTAGGTATTACGGATAACTTGCTACGCCTTTCAACAGGTCTTGAAAATAGTAAAGATTTGATTGATGAATTAAAAAATGCACTGAAATAAAGGAGTTTTTTTATGAGTAAATTTAACACCAACCTTGTCCATGGAATACCTGGTAATGAAAATAAAACAGGGGCAGTGAATCCACCTATTTATAATTCAACTACATTCGCTTATCCTGACACAGAATCTGTAATTCGCTGGGATTACGCTCGTTCAGGTAATCCAACGCGTGAATTTTTGGAAAAATTGGTTGCACAACTCGAAAATGGAGACAGAGGATTTGCATTCTCTTCAGGAATGGCAGCTATTCATGCAGCACTTTCCATTTTTTCACCTGGCGACCACTTAATTATTGGAGATCAAATCTATGGCGGAACATTCCGCTTATTCAATCAGTACTTCAAGCGTTGGAATATTGAATTCACCGCAGTCGATACAAGAAACTCAGCAGCTGTAAAAGCAGCAATTAAACCTAATACAAAGGCTATTTATTTTGAACCTTTCACTAATCCACTCCTTCATGTCACAAGTGTGCGTAAAATTGTGGAGATAGCACAGCAAAATGACTTATTGGTTATCGTGGACAACACCTTCTTAACGCCTTATCTTCAGCAACCACTAAATCTTGGAGCAGATATTGTTATCCACTCCGCTACTAAATACCTTGGTGGACATTCGGATGTAATTGCTGGTGTTGTGGTTACTAAAAGCAAGGAACTATCAGATAAATTATATTTCTCCCAAAATGCAATCGGAAGTGTTCTCTCTCCTGAAGATTCGAATTTAATTCGTAGAGGTATCCAGACTCTTAGTGTACGTTTGGATAGACAATTATTAAATACGCAAAAAATTGTTGCTTTTCTCCAAAAAAGAACTGACATTAAAAAAATTAATTATCCAGGAATTCCAGGAACTTCTGAGCACGCTATTGCCAAAGATGAATGTAAAAATTTTGGTGCTGTTTTATCTTTTGAAGTACAAAATATTGATGTGGTAAAATTTGTAAACAATTTAAAGTTGTTTCAACTAGCAGTTAGTCTAGGTGCTGTTGAAAGCCTTGCTGAATTACCAGCCAAAATGTCACATGCAGAATTATCAGATACCGAACTTTTGGCCTGTGGAATCTCTCCCAACCTTGTTCGCTTGGCTGTTGGCATTGAAGATGCAGATGATTTAATTGCAGATTTAGACCAAGCATTAAAACTAGCAAGCAACTCCTAAGCAAATTGTCACTTTAATAAGTGGTAATTAAAATTATTTCTTTACACAATGAGGTGGAATCAAAAGTCAAAATTTGATTCCACCTCTATTTATTTCGGACAATCTTATTTCATAAGTCTAAATTTTACAGATATTTCCAATCTATACTCAAATCTTTAGCTTCTTATGTTTCATATAAATAATAAACTTCAGTTTCTACTTCAAATCCAATACTTTTATATAAGCGCATTGCAATTGAGTTTGAGCCATCAACCGCAAGTAAACAAATTCTCCGGTATGAATTTTCATTATTAAGCCAGTTGATTACCTTAATAATGAAATTATACGCAAAGCCTTGATTTCGATATTTTTTTGCAATAAAAATTCCATATAAATAATATTCATTTTCTTTACTAATATCTACAGAACAACAGCCCACAATTTCTTTATCATATATTAGGACAAAATTTTCATTAGCAATATCTGCTAATCCTTTTGTTAAATACGTGACAGCTTCCTTTGCTGAAGATTCAGGAAATGACTCCGTATAAATTGGAACAACCTTAGAAACATCTTCTGATTCAAGTAATCGGATTGCCAAATCTGTGCGTGTATCCTCAAATTCTTGCTTACCTCTGTCTAACCTCATCTGATATTCTGGTTCAGGGTCGGCAATTAAATTCTTATTGTTCAAAAAATTTGGATTACTGTCTAGGAAGCCCTTTTCTGCAATAAATTCCCACTTTTGATATCCAAATTCGCGTAAAACACGATGCGCATTTTGCCATAATTTTGTCCCGATTTTTTGGTGCCTGTTCTGTGGCGCAACTACCATAAATACATCGACAGATTCTGTATAATTACCATCCGCATACAACATAACAAAACCAACTAGTTCTCCTGCACTTCTGGCCAAAAAGAAGCTCGGCATTTGTGGATAATAATTAAATTGATTATTCAGGTATGGATCCTTTTTGGAACCATCAAACTCATGAACTCTTTCAATTAATTGTTCTATTTCTTTTTTCTGTATATCAGTAAGAGCACTAACTTTTTCATATTCCATCTTATTTTTCTGCCTCTCAACAAATAAAATTCATAATAATATCTTAGCATATTGCTTATATATGTCTAATCTTATTCTAATCTATTATGTTATACTACGAGGATGAGGTGAAATAATTTGCGAACAGAAAAAACAACTTTAACAAATATTTGTACGATCACCAGCAAAAATAAACTTCTGGTTGAACAACGGACAAATAAGAATTGGGCAGTAATTACTTTTCCCGGAGGCCATGTTGAACCTAAAGAATCCTTTGTTGATTCAGTTGCTCGTGAAGTTTATGAGCAAACAGGTTTAACAATTTATGATCCTGTTCTTTGTGGCGTAAAGCAATTTACAACTGAAGATGATGGTCGTTATATTGTTTTTCTTTATAAAACCTCCAAATTTACGGGACACATAAAATCTTCTTCTGAGAGTGAGGTTTTTTGGATTGACCAAGAAGATCTTTTCTCAACTAAATTAGCTTCAGGTTTTAAAGAAATGTATGAAATCTTTACAACCCCAAGTAGCGAATTGTACTATTTTGAAGATAACGGAAATTGGCAAACACAAATCAAGTGAATTTACGAGTTGCTAATTACCTTAAAAATTAATATTTTTGAGTCGAAGGAACTGTGATAAAATGAACACTATTAAAAATGAAAACTTTGGATTTGTATATGCATTAGAAAATAAGGCCTTCCCTGGATATATCAAGGTCGGGCAAACAAAAAATCTTGAACACAGATTAGCTCAATTTAATGATACTGGTATCCCAGATGGCAAACCTACCTTATTACTTTTTGCTGTTTACCTTGAAAACTACAAAAAAGCTGAGCGTATTTTACATAAGGCACTTTCTGACAAACGTGAGAGTTCATCCAAAGAATTTTTCAAGGCTACCTATAATCAAGTAAAAAGCGTCTTTGAATTACTGACCTTCAATGATGCTAATGCCCTTTTAATTAGACCAGAAGAATATAATTCAAAAATAACTGGAAAAACATTTGAAATCGTAAAAAGAAAAATTGGCACACGTCCAAATCGAAATTTTAGATATCTGAGTATCCCTACTGGAGCAAAACTAACTTTTAAAGAAAATACTAAATTAGTCGTTACTGTAATAGATGAAAAGAATCATGTTTTATGTTGCTGTGGAAAAAAGCATACTCTTTCAAGAGCAGCAATATGTTGCTATGACTCCTACCATGCTTTACCTCCCGAACAAAGAGGTAAGGATCGAAATGGATTTGATTGGTTCAAATACAATGATATTCTTGTCTCTGATATCAAACCAATGGTGAATCAAGAATTAGAATAATTGCATAAAGGAATAACGCATAATGGACTTACAAAAGATGTCAGAATCACTTAAAACTGGTGATTTACTTTTTGTACCTGATACACACGAAGATTTGTCACAAATAATTGCTAAAAGTACAATGAATGAAACTGATTTATCGTTAAAAACATGCCAAAATTATACTCATGTTGGTGTATTAGAATATAATTCTAAATATAACGATTTTTTTGTGTTACATGCAACACCAATTAAAGGATGCATCAGGGAAACTTTAACTGTTTTTTTAAATAATCAACAAACTATCGATGTATATCGACTTAAAAAAAGCACTATCAGTCATAAAACCGCCATACAACGTGGTAAAAAGCTTCTGGGTGAACCCTATAATAGCAGCTTTATAGCCGAACAGCCTGGTTACTATTGCTCTGAATTTATCTGTGCCTTGTATAAAAATGTCTTTGCTCAAACACCCATGTCTTTTGGACCAAATGGCTCGATATTACCAGAGTGGCATGACTACTATAAAAAATTAGATTTACCAATTCCGAACAAACTTCCAGGTTCAAGTCCAAATTCATTACTTAGTCAAGGCCTAACTGCTTTTATTACAACCTTGCATAAAGAATAATTAGGATTTACCCCTGTAATTTAATTAGATTTTGTCGTAAAATTAAGAATATAGAGTTATGGCTTTTACTAAGACAACTTATCATATTCATGAATTAGTCATATTTACACGATACTTTTTCATCATTGGATTAAAGCATTATTTTAAATTTAATAGGAGGATAATATGTTATCTTTATTACTGCTTACACTTGCCATTACAGTTGCTATTTGTATTATCATTTTCTTAGTTACTGCGTACTTAAAAAAGACTTCATGGGGACCTATGGTTATCTGTGTCCTTGCACTCCCCTTTATTATTGCAAGTGTTCCACTAACCGCCAATATGTCTTCCACTAATACACAGCACCACACAAAAAAAGAACTTCGACAGTTGGAAACTTTGCAAACTGTCAAAGTTAAGAAGAAAAAGAATATACAACAGCCACAGCCACGAAATTTTGGTAATAAGTCTGATAAGATTAATATACTGGGAGATGCAACTAATCATAATTCCGTTTCTCCCTTAGGATTTCACAAGACAAAGCGAAAGGTAAATAAACCAAATAAAGCTAAGTATCCTAAAAAGCAAAACGATGCTTTAATTGTGAGCTATGAACTCAAGAGTTCAAAATAAAAAATGGGGAATTTTTTGATGCGTGAGCATAATTTTATTTAAAAATAAGTTAGAAACTAGAACTCACGCTTTGGGGGGTTCTATTTTTTTTCAACAAAAATAGACCTATAGGGAATGTTATAGGCCTATCTTAAAACAAATTGGCTGTGAACAAATTAATCTGTGACGACAATTTACCAATTTGCTTTATATCTTCATTTTATCTTATCTGTTAAATAAAAAAAGTTGTGTAAAACGAAAAAATTCACAAGTTTTTTCCCTCATTCGCCATATTTTTCTCTAATGTAATGCAGTAACAAAAGTAATAATTCCCAAGAAAATACCTGGTAAATTCGCAAAAAATACTGGCCAATCACGGTTCATTTTAAAATACGCATAAACACACCAAAACAAGCAGTTAATTGCAGCAACCAGTGGTTGAATCGGATTACCATATTGACCATTCAAATTACTGATAATCTGTGGAACATAAGAAACATACATTAATACTGAAAGAACAGTCGCAATACGTCCTAAAATTTGAATAAATCTTGTTTCTTCCTTCAAAAAAACCCTCCTCGAGTATTCTCTGCTGCCATTTGTACAATAAGTTCAAAGTCCATTGTAAACTATTAGCTTAAATCGTTCAAATTCAAAAGTTATTGACTATGTGTCAAGACAGGGGTAGAATGTGCTAATGAGTTTATATGATTAACAGCGTTGCATCCGAACACGGCTGTCTAAAAACAAATAAGGAGACTTTTTAATATGAAAAATACTTCAAAGTTTTATAAAGTTTCAGATAAGAAATCATTAACAACTTTTTCACAATTTACCAGTAGTTTTTCTGAGGCTTTTTTACAAGTTTTTAATCTTCAAAGAAACATTTTAGAACTAAAAACTTTACATAAGGCTACAAAAATTATAATGAGTATCATGCTCATTGCAACAATTGGATCTTTCATCTTTGGCGCTGACTATACTTTCTCCGGTTGGGTTGGTCTAATAACTGGAATTGCAGTCGTTTTGAATTTGATTCTTGTTGATCAAGGACGTCTAACTAATTATAGTTGGGGAATTCTTGGCTGTGTAGTCTGGCTGATAATTGCAATTAATAATCGCTTAATCGGCGATATTGCATCCCAATCATTTTATCTAATAATGCAATTTGTTGGATTATACGTTTGGCACCATCAAATCAATAAACAAAGCAACAAGGAAGAATTAACCTCTCGTAGTTTTACTTGGTTAAATGGACTATTCTGGTTAGTTATAACTTTCATTATTTATTTTATAGTTCTCTTCTTTAGTAAGAAACTAAACGGCACTCAGATTTACTTAGATGCCTCGCTCTTACCTCTTGGTATTGTTGGTCAAGTGCTAATGACTTATGGCTATCGCTCACAATGGATTGCTTGGATAACTTTAGACATTGTCAACATAATTATCTGGTACAATCAACTGCAAATAGTTAGTCCCGCATCAACATCAATGTTCGTTCTTCAGATTATTATGTTGATAAATTCATTATATGGACTTTATCTTTGGTATTATGGACAACAAAAAAATCATTAATTATTTTAATTGCTATATAAAAAAAGCAACCGTGAATAAATAAAGCAGTATTATCATATAATTACTCATTCCTAACTGAAAAAGTCATTATGTTATACAAATAACCCACAAAATCAGCAATTGACAGCCTGTTTTTGTGGGTTACTTTATTTCGTTTTCGCAAGATAATCTTATTTTCATTTATTATACTCAATAAGGAATTTTTACAGCAAAATTGTAAATATATCTGATTTCTGTACAAGCCAACTACTTTATTAATTCGGCTATTAATCTTATTGTCCAATATATAACCACCCAAAATAATGCAGATGGTAAAAGTGCATTTCTGATAGCCTTAAAAAGTTCCATATTATCACCCTCATTTTTTCTTCATAGTATCAACAAGGGTTTAAGTTTTTATAAGGTATACTATAAAAAAAGGTTATGTTATGCAGGAGGTATTTAAAATGAAATTACGTTTTCAGAAATTAACCACCCAAAATATTCGAGCTGTTTGGCAAATCAGCCGTGAAGTAATGACATTAACTGAAGATCCTTACCCTTATTCCAGCACAGACTATGATAAATTTGTCGAAAAAGTCAGCCATGGTACAGCTATAGTCGCAAATTTGAAAAATCTGGTTGTTGGAGCATTAATTTATTACCCATCATACAACTCAAAAGATGTAATTGAATTTGAAGTCTTTATCTCAAAAAAATATCAAAGATTAGGAATTGGTCAAAAATTAATTACGCAAATGATTAATGATGCCTCCACACACAACATTAAACGAATAAATCTTGACGTACTCTCGACCAATCCTGTGGCCATAAAATTCTATGAAAATTTAGGATTCACACGTTTTGTTACCGAGAAGAATAGATTTTTTATAAATAATAGATACGTTAATAATTACAAATATTTCAAAATAATTAATTAGTATTCTTTGATTTACTATATAAATAATAGAAGTTAGAATAATTTCTTGATAAAAGGACTTGATTAATTTGCTCAAAAAAATTTTTATTGCTATCCTCAAAGTATTGGATTGGTTTGTTGATGTTCTTGTCTTGTTGCTCACCTTTATTAAGCGTCCGTGGTAGATCTGAGTTTTATTAATGTTAATGAAATCAAATGACGAAGAAAGTTGAGTTCCTTTATTTTATGGGGCACTCAACTTTTCTATTTAAACTAGTTTTTGGTGTGGAAATATCTGCACAAATATGAAAAAAATTAAGAACATTGTAATTAGATCGGTTATATTAAAAAAAAGAATTAATAAACTTTTATGCGTATTTTACTTTGATACATCCAAAATAAAAAATAATTTACAGTGTCAGCAGTAAAAAATCATAATTAAAGAAGGAATTTCAAAATGAATAATTCAGATATAGTTATCAGTATCAATGATGAAAAATATACCAATATCGAACTGGAATACAGCGCGCTAATAACAGCAAGTGATAATCCATATTTAAAAAATGATGATATCATTTGCATAGCTAAGCTAAAAAGGAATAAATTAGACTATATTCGAGAAAAGGATATTGTTGCCTTTACCTCTAACGATCACGGATTTCTCTTTCATCTCTATCGTGTTGAAGATCTTAATAAATTAGAATTTAAATTCCACCCTCTATCCAATTTTTTAAATAAGAAATCATTTATATTAAAAAAAGCGGATCTCGAAGATTCTGCTTTGATTGGTAAGGTTCTTTATACAATCAATAGATTAAATAATGCCTTCTTCATTAAAATGTCACATGATGAATCTCCAAATTGACTTTTCTATTTCGACGATGAAACATAATTACTCTCCCGAGTGATTAGCCACTCAACACATCTCTATCTACTAAATTGTCATAAACTTTTCTCCTAAGGAGCCAGGTCAAAATCTAACTTTGACTTGACTCCTCTATTTATTTTGCATAGCCGCGTTCCATAAGTTCAACACACTTTTACTATCCTCAAACCTATCTCCTTATTTTACTTTCAAATGCTACACTTTATTTCTACTTATAGTACCTATTCTCTCAATAATGCCTTATATAGCCATTTCAATTTCAAGTCTAAACTTTACAATTCTTCCTTTAATCTATCCATATTTTTAAAAGTGTTCTTTTTTAATATTTCAAATAATTTTTATTTTTTGTTAGCTTTAAAAAAACTTTATAATTTATTAATTATTTGTGATATTATATTATCGAAAAATAGATTCAAATATTAAAACTAGAATACGCTTTAATTAATATTTTAGCAATAAAATAACTATTTAAGTTCCTAAAAATACACATTTCATAATAGTTAAATCAATGTTTTAAGTTATTGTCTCTCTGTAGGCTTTATTTTGGAATAAACTCAAGTATCAGATATTACTCGCTTGACATAAAATTATTTTGGAAAGTGAAACAAAAATTAAAAAAGTATATTTAATGGTCTAATAGCAACTTTTTCTCTTCTGTTTACTACATTTAGAAACAATAGTTCTGCATATAAGAACAGTAAGTATTATTTTGAAACACGGACAACTTGTTTACTATTCTTTATTTGTCACTCAAATAATTCGAATTCTACAACTAAAAATGAGACAGCCTTCAATTTTTAACATTGTTACGTCTTCGAATATCATAAATATTCTGTAAAAGCTATTTCAAAAGAACCAATTAATAATGATTCAGTGACTGAAATAGCATATACCACGATGAATCAAAAAGTTAGACTCGCAAATGAAAGATAGTCCAAACACTGATGACTGTAAAAGCTGAAATTACTTGGGGGAGTTTTTTTGTTTAAAGATAAAGTATTAGGTTTCATTCATAAGCATTATTTTATTAGTTTGTTTATAGTGGCATTTATCATTCTGCTACTATTTCCACGTGATTTTTTAATCAATATTGCAATAATTTCAATCATTGCTTTCGCGGTATTACTGCTTATTTATATTCTCAAACGTACAGGCAAACAGAGTGATTCACATCATAAGTATAAAACTGCTTTAATTGCTGTCCTTGTAATATTTTTTGCTTCTTTTTCTGATGGTGTTATAAAGTCAGATGCATCATCTAATAACACTTCTTCTGAAACAACTGCTGTGTCTCACAAAGTCAGTCATAAAAAACTACTGAAGAATCCAAGAAAGCTAAAGCTGCCAAAGAATCTAAAAAAGAAAGTCTAGCACTTGCCTCTTCCAGAAAAGCCAAAGCTTCAGCAAAAAAAGAAGCTTCTAAAAAGGCAAAAGAAGCTTCCATTGCCTCTTCAGAATCAGCAAGTATAGCTTCGTCAGAATCTGAAAGTGAATCTATAGCTTCTAGTTCTAGTATTGCACAATCTTCTTCTATTGCTGCCTCTGTAGCTTCTTCTCAATCAGTAGCTTCTTCTCAGTCAGTAGCTTCTTCAATTGCAACTTCACAATCAATTGCTGCTTCCAGAAGCCGTGCAGCTGCAACTTCAAAAGCTACGGTGACTCAAACAACTAATAACAATGGTGGAGATGACCTTTACACCGGAACTTCTGGTAAAATTATTGGAAATTCCCAATCACATATTTATCATGTTCCAGGCCAGGCTGGGTATCACACGAATTCATCTAACGCTGTATATTTTAATAGTGAAGCAGATGCTCAAGCAGCTGGATACAGAAAATCATTACGATAATAGTGCTCTTATCCTAGTATTTGGTACACAAATATTTAGACAGTTGTGCCATAATAAAATAACTAGGATAGGAGTTTTTATATGAAACGATATACTGATGATTTTAAAGCAAGCATTATTAAAATGCACACCGAGGAAAAGAGATCAGCTCGTTCTCTCTCAGAAGAATATGCAGTGTCTCCTGCATCAATTCATAACTGGATTAAAGATGCAAAATCAGTTGAACTTGATGATGGAACTGAAGTTACTTCTAAAGAATTTAAAAAATTACAAAAAGAGAACCAACGTCTCAAGGAGGAATTGGAGATTTTAAAAGCTGCGGCGGTGTTACTGGGAAAGCGTTAGGGCGAGTTAAAACTCTTGCTTTCATTAAGATTCAATTACCCTATCACCGCCTATCCTTAATACTCTCAACTTTAAGATTAGCTCGTAGCACCTATTACCATTGGTTGAACTATCAAACTAGTCAACACGATTGTGTTGACCGTCACTTAAAAGCAAGTATTCGAAAAATTTGGGAAGAAAACTATCGCGCTTATGGTTATCCAAGAATCAAACTAGCATTAAATAGACTGGGAATTATAGTTGGTGTCAAACGGATTTTTCGGCTAATGCAAGAAATGAAGATTCACTCTCTCATGCATCGGCGTTTTAAAAAGCCTAGTACTCATGTTGATTATTTACAACGTCCCAATCTAATCAAAAACAAGCCAAAAGCTAGAACTTGGCGAGCTGATATTACTTATCTTGAGCTACGACCTGGAACTTGGGTATATCTTAGTTCAGTGTATGAGCCAAAGGTTCATAAGATACTCGCATATAAGATAGGACGACAGATGAATGCCAAACTAGTAGTAGATACAGTTAACCAAGCACTTGAACATCATAAAAGACCAGCATATTTTCATTCAGATATGGGTTCACAATATACGAGCAGTGATGTTGAAAACTTGCTTAGACGACATCAAATCCTCCATTCGTATTCTAAGCAAGGATATCCTTACGATAATAGCCAAATAGAAGCTTTTCATTCATTATTAAAACGAGAATTCGTTTTTCAAACGCACTTCTCAAGCTTTGAGGACTTAATTCTCAGAATCTCAAATTATATTAATTGGTTCAACACTGAAAGAATCAGAACAAGTGTCTAGAAAAGCATGTGCCAAATATTGACTTAGGAGCATTATCTACTTGTTAAGAAATTATTAAAACCTTATCTAACGACTTTAAAGTCTTAAAACATTTGGGGGAATACATTGTGGAAATAAAATATGGTCGAAATTCTTTTTTTGATGGTGGTCTACTATCTTATATTGGCTGGAATATTATAGGATTCATTCTAACCTTTTTTACATTTGGAATCTGTTATCCGTGGGCTTTGTGTATGGTTTATGGTTGGAAAATAAATCATACCGTGATTGATGGACACAGAATGAAATTTAAAGGTTCCGCGGTAGGATTATTTGGAAATTGGATTAAATGGCTTTTATTGAGCATTATTACACTTGGAGTTTATTTATTTTGGGTTGGTATTAAATTGGAAGATTGGAAAGCAAAAAATACAAATTTTAAAATTGCAAACTAACTATATAAAGGAGTCGAGTAGAATTGAAACCTTTTGATTCTTTTAGTGTATACTGTGTATCATTTAAAAAAACAGAGAAACTAATATGAAACGATTATACGATGTTTTGATATCCCTTTTGGCTGCTATATCTGTGACAATGGTCATAATGGATTATGCTAATACTATTTCAATTGATAAATATCCATATAATTATATTGATAATACAATTTTAATCATATTCGCTGTAGACTATTTTGTAAGATTATATCTTTCAAAAGATAAGACATTGTTCTTTAAAAACAACATATTCGATCTTTTAGCAATCATTCCGGTAAATTCTATATTTTCTTTTTTTAGAATAGCAAGATTAACCAGAATTGTTAGAATTTCTCGGTTAGCCAAATTCTTTAGATTTACGCGATTGATAGGTTTAACGGGAAAACTTCAAAAAAATGTAAAGAAGTTTCTAAAAACAAACGGTCTTATTTATTTGATGATAGTCTGCTTAGCAATATTATGTATTTCATCAGTTATGTATTCTTTAGCTGAGAATGTTTCACTTTCAGAATCCTTCTGGTGGGCTATAGCAACTGCTACTACTGTTGGTTATGGTGATATTTCACCTCATACAGCAGTCGGAAAGTTTGCAGCAGTTTTGCTAATGTTTGTTGGAATTGGCTTCATAGGAATGTTAACAAGTTCAATCACAGAATATTTTACTGTCCAAGAGAATAACAAAGAGGATAAAATATTGAAAAAGCTAGATCAATTAGAAAAAGAAAATATTGAGTTAAAAGAAAAAATTAACAAATTGATTAAATAAAAAAGCATCCCCCACAAAGCAAAAGATGTGTCTCACTGTTTATACAGCTGTACCCTCTGTTTGTAATTGTAAAGAAGTTGATGTTCAACAGTGATTTCTCTAAAATAAGTCACTTGTCGTCAGCAAACTTATGCTTGTAAGGAGAGATCAATATGGCTTCATATACAAAATATAAAACGAGTAAGGGACGGTTCTGGAGATTCTAGGTATCATATGAGGAACAAACTACTGATATGCGTAAAGACGAAGCTCTCGCCCTAACATGGTCTGACGTCGATTTTAAAACAAGACAGATAAGAATCAATAAAACACAGTCCAATGATTACAATAACCACTTAGTAGTTCAATCAACTAAAACATCGGCCAGTGATCGGACCATTTTCATTGATTCAAAATCACTCGGTATTTTAAAGAGCTGGCAAAGGTTACAGCGCAAAGAGTTGTTACAGTATGGCTTTAACTCTTTGAATAAAAAACAGCTTGTTTTCTCCTCAAAGAATTACCATGCATAATCCTAACAAACCTCGTGTCTGGGCAGTCAGAGTGACTCAAAACTATGATTTAAAACACATCCCTGTACACGGTTTTAGACATACCTATGCAACTCTAGCTATTCAAGGTGGAATGCCACCTAAAGAGTTACAAGCACAACTTGGCCACAGTGATATTAAAACCACACTGGATATATATACTTCTGTAACTGATCAGCAGCGAGAAAATACACCCGAGAAATTTACTGCTTTTGTTAATTTTTGATTCTATGCAACCTAGATTTGTTGCATGAGTCTCTGGCCACTACTATGAAAGCATCTCTGAGATAATTCCATGCAACATCTATGCAACATAAAGGTGTAAAAGTATACGAAACGTTACGAATATAAAAAATAAAAATGGCGGTAAATCAACGTTTTACGAAGATTTACCACCATTTACTAACCTACAATTGGGCATACTGGACTCGAACCAGTACATTGCGGATTCAGAGTCCGCTGCCTTACCAATTTGGCGAATGCCCAATGAATTAAAAATAACTATTTTATGGTAATACTTATTCATTTGCTTGTCAATACACGCAATTACTCACGAATGACAAGCAAAATTGTGCTGCTTCCGCAAAATAAAAGTCCATCCTAATTAAATGATGGACACGTGTTTTGCCTCAACATATCACCCGTACGGGGATCGAACCCGTAACTCCGCCTTGAGAGGGCGACGTCTTAACCAATTTGACCAACGGGCAAAATACTCTTATTATTATACATTCATTTTGAGTAATGTCAATACTATTTTTTCCCAAAAAGTTGAAAATAAAAACACATAACAAAGATACCTACACAATAGCAGACACAAAGAATTATAACAATATCAAATACCTGATTATTAACAAATTGTCGTGAAATCATTAAAAAAGCAGTGGTCACACTCCATTTCAATAATTTAATATACAATTTCCTCAAATCTGGATTCACTTCTCTTATCTCCTTTTATAATCCATTGCTAAATTAGGAATAGCTTCAAAGTCACGATTATAAAATTGTACATGGAGATTCTGCACAGTGCTATCAATTAACGCATAAGTTCCCCCTATATTACTATATTCTCCTCTTGGAAAACTAATACTGCCTGGGTTAAGGAATAAGCATTCTTTTACCATTTCTGCACCCAAAAGATGCGTATGACCGAATAATGCAATTGTAGCTTTATTTTCCTGTGCCAGAAGATTCAAGCTATTTAAACCGCTATTTACACCATATAAGTGTCCATGAGTTAATAAGACATTTTCAGAACCAACTTTGACAACTACTTTTTTTGCAAATCTAGAATCGTAATCACAATTTCCCTTTACGACATGGAAATCATTGAATAATTCGTCATCGGGTTCAAGTTCTGAATCTCCACAATGAAACATTGCCGTGACCTGTCCTTTATACTTTTTCAATAGCTTGACCAAGATGTCACGATCGCCATGACTATCACTTACTACCAATATTTTTTCATCCATTATTCTTTGACCCACCAATCATCAAATTTTTCACTCAATTTCTTGATTGCTCGTCCGCGATGGCTAACCTCATTTTTTTCAGCAGGTGTTAATTCTGCGAAAGTCTTATCGAGTTCAGGCAGATAAAATAAGGGATCATAGCCAAAACCATCTTCTCCTCGTAAGCTTCTCAGTACCCTTCCTTTAACTTCTCCATCAACTACAAGAGGTTTCTTTCCAGTACGGGTAACAACTAATGAAGTATGAAATACAGCCGTTCTTTTCTCTTCAGGGATACCTTCTAAATTGCTAAGTAATTTCTGATTATTTGCATCATCATCATGATCTCCTGCATAACGTGCAGAAAAAATTCCAGGTTCACCTCCAAGTGCATCTACCATTAACCCAGAATCATCCGCTACAACAACTGTTTGTAACAAATTAGTCAGAGATTGTGCCTTAATCAAAGCATTTTCTTCAAAAGTTGAGCCATTCTCAATAATTTCTGGAATATTGTCTAATTCATTTAGTGTAATAACTTTAAAACCTTTTGGCTCAAAGAAAGTTCTAAATTCACGAGCTTTTCCCTCATTTTTTGTAGCTATCAATATTTTTTTCATAAATATGCCTCGCTATTAAATAGTGTTGTTTTCTCTTACGATTATACATATAAAACTTAGTGGTAGCAAAAATCTTCACTATTATTTAAATTTCAAATTAATTACAACTTTTTTATTCATTTCAATGTATAATCAATGGTAGACTGAATCAAAGGAGCGTCATCATGGATGTAAAAAAATATCTAGAACTGTCACAAAAAAAAGAGTTGGTAAATACTCTTGGATATGAAGTTATACGTGACATCTTGGTCCCTGAATTAATCGGGGACAATCATAATATTCTCTATTGGGCGGGAAAACGTTTAGCACGTGAGGTCTACCTCGCTAAAGATGATGATCTGCCGGTTTTCTTTTCTGAAGCCGGTTGGGGAGATTTAAAACGAATTAAAGGCAATAAAAAACAACAACTTTTCGAATTATCAGGTGACGTTGTTCAACTTCGTAACCAGGTCGTGAAGCAAGCCGATTTCTTGTTGGAAGCCGGTTTTCTTGCAGAAACAATTCAATTACAAAGTGGTTTTGTATGTGAAGCTATTATTAAAGAAATTAAGAAAAAAAGTGGTATTATCTCATTTTTAGTCCAATTAGATCCTGAAGATTCAATTGACAGCGCATTGATTCCTGATAAAGAACCACTTCAATTCACTGAATAATTTGATACTTATCCTTTTGGAAATAAAGGAAAACTAATTATCCTAAGTAATACTTACTAAAGGAGGTACTTGCAAAATGTGTTTTGCAAATGCCTCCTTTAATTCATCATCTGTTAATATATATTATATATTGGTACCTACCAAAAAATGAAATTTTAAAAATATAGTATTATCTATTTCACAAAAAATTTAGCTTATGAAATACATTTATTACATAATCAACTAAAAGCTTTGCTTCAAAATATATTTTATGTTTTTACACTATTTACTTTGAATAACATCATGGACGGAGGATTTGATATGCGTTTTTGGATAAAAATAGTCATACTAATTGTGACTTTGGACTTCTTGATCGTATTTAGCATCTACAAATGGTATGAGGGATGGATATGGGAAACTCCGTACTATAACAGCCATCAACGTGTTGAACTAGTCTCTGATGACCAAGCAGTTCACCGTTTAACATCACAACAATATTATGCTTTTGTACGTCTAACCAAATATGCAATTAAACAGCAACTTCATAATTATAATTTTAAGGGTCTTCATGACTATACTATAGAAATTTGGAAAACACGGCAACCACATGTTTATTATATTAATTATGTTTGTGGAACTGTTTTTTTTAACCAACGTTTTAGCACTGTGATGGACGTTCGAATCAATAGTGTAACACTCAAAGGACAGCCACATTTCAAGATTGTAAAGTTTGTCAGCCATTTACCTCAATAATGATAAAGAATATTCAGAGAACAAACAACAGATATTAGCCATAAAAATAGGACTGAATCAAAATTTAATTTTTGATCCAATCCTATTTTATATCTTGTGAAAACTAAATAACTTTATTATGCAAGTCTTCTTGTAAATGACCTTGGCTGAGTTAATTAATAACTCATGTTCTGCCATTTCTTTGTATAGAAATAGTTCTTCATTTTATACTGTGGGCTTGTCTGTTTCTTTGTCAAAAACGGATTCACATACTGATCAACAGCTAACCACCCTCTCCATCCAAGATGAATTGTGTCTTGCATGAAATATGGTTTCTTACCTTCTTTGGTCAGATTTGCAATATGTGTAAATCCTTGCGACTTCAATTGATACGTGATTTTTTTATTAAAAGCTTGAATCATTGACATTGATAACCCAGTATATTTTGCCCATTTCTCATTAACAGGTGGGATTATAAACAAGACATTGATATGATGCTTAGCAAACTCATTTAATACAAGCTGAAAATCTGAATATTCTACAGATTTAATGTAGCTAAAATTCCTTTGCTCCCCTGCTAACTTCTTATAAACTGGTTTTAATTTGTAATTCCAAAAGTTATTATCAATGTATAACTTATTGCTTGTTGTATTTGCTTTACCCAATTCATATCCTATTTTATCAAGTCGATATTTGTTATAAACTGTGGGCAATTCTTTTTCTCTTCTTCTAATTAATGCTTCTCGATTATTTAGTGAAATTGTTGAAAATAGCTGATCTTCATGATCCAATTCATTTTTCACCAAACGCAAATAATTCTTTTGAAAATTAGTTAAGTGTTGTCCTGCAGCAATCCGCAAAACACTATCATCGATTACATCTGTAGAATCTTTGGCATTGAGTGCAAGTAATCTTTCAGCTGCATACCTATTTTGAGTTGTTGGTTTTGCCTTTAATAACCAGTTTACAATTTCTGGACGTGGGTAAAAATAATTAAATGCAGCAGCATCTATCCCGCCTTTAACAAACCATTGAGGTGAAATAATAAATACAGCCTTCTTATTATTCAACTCATTACCAAAACCTTGCATCTGCCAAAATTGCGTTATTGATTGTGTTCCAGCAGTTCCAAGTAAAAAAGGACGATAACTACGATGATATTTTTGTGCTAATACAGATGGATGAAGTGCATCTATCCGTGAAAGTTCCGATGATCCAAAAAAAGGAACATAATTTTCTTTAAAAGCTGCTCGTTTAACAGCCATACCCTTAAAGACTTGGGGTGATTGTGAAAGTGCTGCTCTTTGAATTGTACTTTGTGAGATTTTATCTGGTCTTAACGGAGAAAATAAGAAGCCCATGACGATTATGACTGCGCACACAATTGGACCAAAAATCAAAAATAGTCTTTTGAACATACTCATGCCTTTAATGATTCAACTTTCGCAATAATCTTATTAGGTGTTTCCCACTCACTACGTTCAAATTCAGAAACTGGAACATCGACCCCACATTGTGCTTGCAATTCAAGTAGTAATTGAACAGTTGCCATTGAATCAATTAATCCTGCATCAAAAAGATTGATGTCAAGATTAGTAGCAACTTCTTCACTTCCAGTTAAATCTTGTAAAATCTCAATAACTTGTTCTTTCATTTTAAAAACTCCCTTTTTATTTCATAATATGGTGAAACATCATTGTGTTTAAGAAACCTGAAAAAATCAAAAAACTAAAACAAACTGTATTAAATGTTAGAAAGATAGCAAATAATTTCGTAAAACGATTACTTGGAATTTGCTGGCGGTGCTTCTTTTTAAAACGCAACCATGCATCACAAATAATGATTGCACATGCATGAAATAAACCATAAACAATGTAATACCATGTTACCCCATGCCAGAATCCCATTATTAAGAATAATGTTAAGTACCCTAAGTTGGCAATCGTTATACGACTTTTAATTAGTTTCTTCTTCATTATAAAAAATACCAGTCGCATATAAATGTAATCTCTAAACCAAAATGACAATGACATATGCCATCTATTCCAGAATTCCTTAATATTTGGAGCAGCAAACGGTTTGTTGAAATTCATTGGCGTTGCAATTCCCATAATATAGCTCGTCCCAACCGCGAATAAGCTATATCCCGCAAAATCAAAAAACAAATCCATTGACCAAATATACATGTAGGCAACCAGCCACCAAGATAATCCGCCATGTGCTAATGCATTTTGAGCAACTTGTGGCATTAGAAGTGTTCCAAAAAAGTATGCAATAAAGAACTTATACAAGAAGCCCAAGAAAATATACCAAATTCCCTTTTCAAGTAAGTCTAAATATTTTTCACGCGAGAGTTTTTTATCATAATCTCCGATAAATCGACGATAACGATCAATTGGACCCGAGGAAATAGTTGGGAAGAATAATAAGAATTGGAGTGTTTTCCATAAATTGAAGTCCTTAATTGCTCCATCACGAATTTCCATAATCATTCCAACAATTTTGAAAGTAATGTAACTGATTCCTAAAAATCCAATAATTGAAACCTGTCCCCCGTAAACTGCAGGTGTGACTTTGACAATAACCAAAGGAACAATTGAGATAATCACTGCCAGATAAAACACCCACGAATTGTTTAGCCTCATCCTATAATTAAAATACAGTTTAATTAAAATAACTTCTAAGATGATATAGATTATTAAGGCTATTCCTTGATGCCATTTTATTCCGCCAAAAGATAATGTTAAAAAGCCAAGAGAAATAAGAGTTTGATACCAATATATTTTCTTTTCACAAAGATTCGCTATAATTATTGGCACAAATGATAATGCTATTAATAGAAAATATGTTGGATTTTGATAAGGTTGCATACTAATCATTAGCTATTAACCTCGTGCAAAATTCCCTTGCGGTCAACCTTACCGTTATTCGTCAGTGGCAAGGATGTCACATAAACATACTTCTGTGGAATCATGTATGGCATCATCATCGTTGTTAGTTCTGCTTTGATGGCTTTCGTTAACGCAAATTCTGATTCAAATTCATTTTCCTTTGGTACTACATAAGCCACAATTTGTGTAGCTTTATGATTTTGGTCATACTTAGGCGCACATGTAGCTTGTTTGATTAATGAAACTTGATTTAAATGATGATCAACTTCTTCAAGTTCAATTCTGAAACCATGTAACTTTACTTGAAAATCAATTCTGCCATGATATAACAGCTGTCCCTTGTCATCAATTTCAGCCAGATCCCCAGTACGATAAGCTTGTTTTCCGTTAAAATTAATAAATGCTTGCTGCGTTTTTTCTGGATTATTCAAGTATCCTTTTGAAACACTTGGACCAATTATCAATAATTCGCCAGACGTTCCGCTTGGTACTTCATGCAAATCTTCATCCACAATCAGCAACTCTGTATCTTCTTTACTGATTCCAATTGGTAATCGTGGATAATTAGTAAGAATGTTCTTGTCAATCAATACCTGGCTAACTGCAACTGTTGCTTCAGTTGGTCCATATGTGTTATAGATACCCGCCTTAGGGAATCTTTCTTTCAGCATTTGTGCGGCTTTATGTGTAAGCTCTTCCCCGCAAAATAGAAAATGTGTAACCGTTGGATAGTTATCCTCATTGAAATTTTTATCAAGCAAACAAATATCCATGAATGAAGGAGTGGACACCCAAATATTTAATTCCATTTTTGGTAATGTTTCAAATAGATTCTTAAAATTATCCGTTACCTTCTTAGGCAGGACAGTCAATTTGCCTCCCTGAGTTAATGCAGGATAAATGGACATCACAGATAAATCAAATGAATATGCTGCCTGTGCCAAAAAGGTTTTTCCTGCTGTAATTCCAAAATCACTTTTCATCCAGTCTAAAAAGCTTTGTAGATTATTAGCGCTTATTTGTACTCCTTTAGGCATCCCAGTTGTTCCCGAAGTAAAAATCGTATAAAAAACATCATTACCGCTAACCTGATACTTGGTTGCATCAAATGCCCTTATGTTACTTTGGAAAATCTTTGTCAACTCTTCATTATTCAAAATAATGAGGTCACCTAATTCTACTGGTAATTTTTCGACCGCAATACACGCTGCTGGTTTTGCGATCTCAACAATCTGTGTAATTCTTTCATTTGGTGATTCCACATCCAATGGTATGTATGAATGTCCAGCTTTTACGACTGCTAAAAAAGAAACTAACATCTCAAAAGTTTGGCCCCCAAATACCAAAATGGGTGCTTTTTTAGGTAATTCTAAATTTACTAATTTTTGAGCTAGTGAGTCTGACATCTGCTTTAGCTCTAAGTATGTCCTCTTATCTCCTAGATAGTCACATACAGTCTTATTTGGCATAATTTCAGCCCATTTGTCGATTTGTTGAATAATATTCACGATAAAATTATCCTCCCTTAAATTAAAACTCGTTATAAATAAAGTGCGGACCATTCATACCGCTATAACTAAAAAAGTATACCAAGCCCATTATAATCACTGCATAAAAAACAGTTTTTAAAATAAACTTTGCAACTTCATTTTTAATCAACATATTACTAAATTGTTTCAAAAAAATCCCTCCAATTCTTGAATGTTGAAAAAAATTTAAATTCATATAAAATTCACAATTTATTCATATTCTATACATCTACTATGATTACATTTCTTGGAAATTGTTACAATAGTTTATCTTATAAGATTTCTTAAAGAATTTGTAAAATTAACTTATTTTTGTAATATTTTTGTAAAAAAGATAAAATTAAATCGAACTACATTCTTCATTTTCGCTGTTAAATCCTAAAAAAAGAAGCCAGATTAAAAGTTAGAATTTTAATCCAGCCCTTCTTATTCCAATTACTACTTTTTAGTTATTTTTATCTCTAAATTCACCCTCAACAATATGTTCATCTTTACGATTACTTCCATCATCTTCTGGCATAACAACCGCTGCCACAATATAAATAATTAATCCAATGAATATTTGACCTGGAAAAATTATTAAAATTGCCCCAATAATACGCACAATTGCTTTATCCACTTCCAAATACTCGGCTAATCCACCCAAAACCCCTGAAAATACTTTATCCTTTGATTTCATTAATTTCTTATTTCTCATGACCATTTCCTCCTTATTTTATCTCGTTATCCCCAGATATATTAATTAGCTTAATCTGATTTGCTTGATTACTTCGACTTGACACTCTACTTTTGACACCTTTTCCAAACAAAGTATTATCGCCATCTTCATTGCTCATTGAATACCCTATCCCACTATCATTTAAGAGCGATATTGAGTTATCACCATCATTATTTACCACATTAAGCTCTCCTGTTATTCCAATCTTTGTCCCCTCAAAATCACCATCCGTCAACTTAAGTTCTCCACCATTAATAGTTGAATCATAAAGACTGATGTCACCATCAGAATTGGTCATTTTCACATTAGTAAAGCTACTTTCATGTGCAGTTAGATCACCATCAACTAATGAAAATGTCCCATTAGTTATTTGGCTTTGCGCTGTTACATCTACATCCCCATCTTCATTATCTATTTTGAGTTCACCTGCAGTCAAGTTTCCAATACTAATATCTCCATCTGTATCATCAACACTAATTTTTTGGGTTTTAATATTTTGGATACTTAAATCTCCTTCAGTAATAGTTACACCGATATCTTGCAAAGTAGCCGTTTTAGGCACTGTAATTATTACTCTTTCACTGTTTTCAACACTACCTGAAATACTAATATAGTTACTCAAACTCTTTTTTTGCTGAATATTTAAAATCCCATTAGAAATTGAAACAGTTGGTAGATATTTTTTGTTTCCCTGATAACTAATTTGAAAATGCGATCCTCGAGTAATTACAATATCATTTATGGTATCATTGACGTTTATCTTATCAAAACTAACATTTTTTGATAAAATCTGTTTCTTTTCAATCCGCGTTGCTACTTTGGGTTTCCACCCATCAATATACAGTGGCTTGGCACCATTTTTTATATACCCATATCCTGTAAGAAGGAGACCAATTACCATGATGAAAAATCCTATAATTATCGTTTTCTTCATTTTCTTTCACCACTTTCTTGCCTATTTCCGAACTTCTTATACAAATATCTTGCAAAATTGGCAGTACATTGCAGTACAACACGACAAATCCAATAAATAATTGGCAATAATATCAGTAAAAGTCCTAAAGTTGTCAGGAATATCCCCATATAAAAAAGGCCAGTATTTAAACTCTGAAACAATAATAAAATACCTGCATACAATGCACCCACCATTCCAACAATCAGACCAGCAAATAAAACAACAACCAGAATTACCATTGAGAGAATAACTGCTACTAAGGCAATCAGTAATCCCCCACCAATTCCAAGTGTCACTGGTGATGATAAAATCACTAAAGTTATCAGCCAAATCATTTTTGAACTTTTATGTGCTGGTCTAATTTTTTCTTCACTTTCATCGTCCATTTTGACTGAGTGATCTGCCATTATTTTTCGTGCCAATTGTTTCGGAGTACCTAACCGTGTTTCAATTTCCTTTCTTGTTGTAATCCCTGCATCAGAAATAAATTCAGAATAAAAACTTACTGCTTCTTCAATTTCAGTTTTTGATAATCCCCTTAATAACCCTCTTAATTCATCTAAATACCCTTGACTATCCATTCGTTTTTCCTCCTCTTCCCCCAAAAAAGACTTGATCTAAACTTAGCTTATAGCTTTGCCACATTGTCTCAACTGCTTTAAGATGATCAAATCCCTTATCAGTAATTTTGTAATAACGTCGATTTCTTCCTTGATAAGGTTGATCGTAAGTCGTCAAAAAACCATCTTTTTGAAGGCGGCGTAAAACTGGGTACATTGTTGATTCTGAAATATCGATGGCAGCTTGCATATCTTGAGTCAACGCATAGCCGTAATAGTCTTTTTGTGATAGTAATGCTAGAACCATTCCATCCAGCAAATCAGCTGATATTTTTATTTTCATAGCTTAACCTCCTCTAGCTTTACGCCTCATAATATTATACGTAATATAATATTGTTTATGTAATTATTATATAAAAAAAATGCAAAAAGTCAAATGACCTTCTGCATTTTTTTATCGCTATTAACAATAAAGTAAATTAAATGTATTGTTCCAACTTAGCCTGTAATCTTTCCTTTGGATGATAACCTACTAGAGTATCAACCACTTTACCATCTTTCTTAATCAGTAACGTTGGAATACTCATAATTCCAAACTCACTTGCTGTTGCTTGATTTTGATCAACATCAACCTTAGCAAAAGTTACTTTGTCACCCATTTCTTCCGATAATTGTTCTACAACCGGCGACTGCATCCGACAAGGACCACACCATGTTGCCCAAAAATCAGTTAGTGTAACGCCTGTACTTGTTTCCTTATCAAATGTTGAATCTGTTAATTCTTTAATCATTTAAAACGCCTCCTACTATCTTTTCGTAAGTAAATAATAACAGATTAAGCAATAAAATCAATATTTCTGCTCTACTATTTAAAATATACTACAGTTGCTCCATTTCCACCTGCATTAGGTGCCGCAAATTTAAAACTTTTTACTGCTCGATTTTGCGCTAGAAAATCGGTAATTCCTTTTCTTAATGCGCCAGTTCCTTTGCCGTGAACAATTGTCACAGTTGAATAACCTGCTAAAACAGCAGCATCTAAGTAACGATCTACCTTCACAAGTGCTTCCTCATAACGTTCACCACGTAAATCCAAAGTTGGAGAAACATGCGCTGTATTAGCGGATTTAACACTTGTTCTAATTGCCGTCTTCTTATTATCTTCAACTTTTATTTTTTCTAAATCATCTGCCATAACTTTCATCTTAAGGATTCCTAGTTGGACTTCCCATTCATGATTTCCGGCTTTCCTTAACAATACACCTCGTTGTCCGTATGATTTCACAAGGACATCATCATTTGGTTTCAGAGTTTGATTTTCTCTTGCACGGCGTAAAACCCTATTTTTCTTCAAATTCGTCGGTTGCTCAAGATTATTTAGCCTTGCCTTTGCAGAAATCAACTCATCTTCTTTAATTGTTGTTCCAGCATTTAATCTCATTTGCCGTAATTCTGCAATAATTTTTTCAGATTTTTGGGTAGCTTGTTCAACAATTTCATTACCTTTTCTCTTTGCATCATCAAGCAAATTTTCCCGTTGATTAACAAAATCATCGTATTTTTTGTCTAAATCATCATGAAGTTTTCGTGACTCATCTAAGTTTTTATGCAGTTCTATTGATTCTTCTTCAAGCCGATGTCTTTTTGATACTAAATCCTGAATCATATCATTTAAATCTTGATTTTGCCCCGCAGTTAACTGCTTTGCTTGCATTATAATAACTTCATCAAGGCCCAATTTCTTTGAAATATCTAAAGCATTACTGCGACCAGGTATTCCTAGCAACAAATGATAAGTTGGTTTTAGGCTTTCTATATCAAATTCCATGCTTGCATTAATAGTTTGAGGGCGTTCATAAGCGTATGCTTTGAGCTCCGGATAATGTGTTGTTGCCATTACATAACTACTCTTAGAACCCACATAGTCAAGAATAGAAATTGCAAGTGCAGCTCCTTCTTGTGGATCCGTACCAGCTCCTAGTTCATCAAATAAAATCAGTGATTTATCATCAACTTCAGATAAAATTGAGACAATATTTGTCATATGTGATGAAAAGGTACTTAGACTTTGTTCAATCGACTGTTCATCCCCAATATCCGCAAAAATATTGTCAAAAATACCAATCCGACTTTCCTCGAATGCCGGAATAAAAAGTCCTGATTGACCCATAAGTTGAATTAATCCCAAAGTTTTCAAAGTAATCGTTTTTCCACCCGTATTTGGTCCGGTAACAACAATTGCTTTGTAATCATCTCCAAGCATGATATCGTTTTTTACAGCTACTTTCATATCAATTAAAGGATGCCATACCTGACGTAAATAAACCTTATTTTCTGGTGAAAGTAAAGGTTCTGTTGCCTTAATTTGCGCAGCATATTTTGCTTTTGCATTTACAAAATCAAAAATACCGAGTACATGTACATTCTGCCGAATTTCCGTTGTATATGGTGCAATTAATTCCGAGAGTTCTCGTAATATTCGTATAACTTCTTCTTTTTCGTTTGCCTGTTGCTGTTTCAAGCGATTATTTAGTTCTACAATCTGCCTTGGCTCAACAAATACAGTTTGACCGGAAGCACTTTGATCATGTACAACGCCTCCAAAATGATTACGATACTCCTGCTTGACAGGAATCACATATCTATCATTTCTAATTGTAATTACAGCATCACTCAAATACTTGGATGAACTGCCATGAACTAATACGTTCAATTGATCTCTCAGTTGACCTTCAACAGCTGCAATTGAACGCCTAATCCCAGCTAAAGCAGTTGAAGCTTCATCGGTTACATGTCCATCGCCTTCAATCGAAGTTAATAATCGCTTATTAACCCCAGGCAAGACTTGCAAGTTATCTGCCAACTCATCCAAAGAAACTAGTTCAATTGCATCATCATCAAGCTTTACAAAAAAATTTCTAACTTCATTTGTTGCACGCAAAACTTTACTAATAGCTGCTAATTCTTTACCATTCAAGCTAGCATCTATGTCTAACCGCTTTAATGACTGCGAAATATCCGATAATTTGGGAACCGGAATTCCGCCTTTCATCCTCAAAATATCAGCACCATCTTTAGTTTGTGCAATTTGCTTTTTTATTTCTATTATGTCGCTGCTTGGTTCAAGTGCAGTAACTTGCTTTTCCCCCATTGGAGTACTTACAAAAGGCAATAGATTTTTTTTAACTTTGGCAAACTCTAGAGTCTTCAAAGTTTTACTGTTCACAAAACTTCCCCCTATACACTGCTATCATTTTCTTGCAACCAATCTTTTAAATTCTGTGACATCACAGGTGTTTTTTCCAGAATAAATTGAGCTACATTTGATTCAGAAACTGTCTCTCTGACACTTGTAGTTGGCCACGACTGCATAATAATTAATGCCGCAAACATAACTAAATACGTTAATATAATCGAAACCGCTCCACCAGCCAAGGCATTAAGCTGTCCAATCACAGGAATCTTTTTTACTAAATTAAATGTTCTGATTATTCGATAAATTATAAAACCACCTATAATCATAATTAACCAGTATGCTAATCCATAATAAAATGTTGAACTACCACTTAGGCTCCCTTGATCCGCACTCCAAGTTGCAGAACTCTGATTGAATGATTCTACTAATTGCTGCAACCAGCCACCCACTGTGCCAGCAAAACTATGCGCAATAAAGAATAGTACGACTAATCCTATTAAATTAAGCAGCATCAATATCAATCCCCGGTGCATTCCATGTATAAAAGACAAGAACAATATTACAATAATAATTAAGGATAATATCATCTAATCACCTACTTTTCTCTTGAGTCCAACAATGCTCGCAGCTTTTCAATCTCTTCTTCTTTGTATAGCTGATCTGAAATAGCGTTAATTGCCAATAAAACAGCAGCTCGTTCTTTACTTAGACCTGGCATTAACTTCTGGATTTCTTCAAACTGTTCTTCAACAAGGCTTACTACTGTATCCATATGTTCGTCTGTACTATTTCCGATAATAGTATAGTTCTCACCGGCAATTTTTGCTCTAAACCGGCGTTTTTCGTCAGACATTTTCTCCCCTCCCACATTGAATTATATGACGTTAATTTTAGCATACTATCGCAACAAATTAGTGCACTTTCCCAATATCTTAGTAAAAAAACATAATCTTTATTCTAATTGAAAACTAAAAATTTCATAACTGCTAAACATCTAATTCAAATTATTATTTAATTACGCTAATCATTCAACAATAGGCTAAAACATAAAGAGGTGAGCCAAAAGTTGAATTTTGACCCACCCTCTCTATTTATTCCAGATAAACGTGTTTCATAAGTCAAGATACTCCGCCGAACTTCAAATTTCTCAACTTATGTCACACTCTCCTCATTTATGGTAAATAATCCTGCTCAAGTGAATTTAGGCTAACTATTGCATATTTTCATCATTCAAAAATGTATCAAGCACACCTTCGACCATATCCCATTCTTCATCACTTTCAATGTCATGCAATTGTGCATCAACAGCTTCTCCATCTTCATTAGGATCAAATGAAAATGCCAAAACATCAACTTGTTCTTCAGGTTGTGCACCCGCAGGGATTAATAAGATATATGACTTACCATAATCATCAGACTCAAAAGTAAAAAGAACTTCATATAATGTTTCATTTCCATTTTCGTCGACTAAAGTCATCAAGTTATCATTATCATTCATCGTGTAATACCTCATATTCTTATTTTTTATTAATTCTGCAAAAGAGGTCCTTTTTTATCTAGGTAGTTTTGTAAAATTAAACCAGCCGCTACCTTATCAATTACTTTCTTCCTCTTCTTACGCGATGTATCAGCCTGTTCAACCAGCATTCTTTCCGCAGCAACTGTTGTAAGTCGCTCGTCTTGAAAGTCTATCGGCAATCCAAAAGTTTTTGTCAATAATTCACCATACCTCTTTGACGCCTCAACTCTTGGTCCAGAAGTATTATTCATATTCTTAGGTAAACCTAGTACAAAACCGCTTATTTCATACTGCTGAACAAGTTCCTTAACACGTTCAATTCCAAATTCTTCATTATCTTCATCTATAGAAATAATTTCAATTCCTTGTGCTGTCCACCCAAGCAGATCACTAACCGCAACTCCAACCGTCTTAGATCCAACATCAAGTCCCATTAATCTCGTCACTTCTTATCCTCCTTATGTAGGTAAGAACGAACTAATTCTTCAACAATTTCATCACGTTCATGTTTTCTAATCAAATTACGTGCATCATTTAGTCTTGGAATATAAGCAGGATCTCCCGAAAGAAGATACCCTACTATTTGATTAATTGGGTTATATCCCTTTTCCTCTAAAGCTTGGTATACAGTTACTAAAGTTTCATGTACATCCTTTTGATGATTATCACCAAAATCAAAATACATTGTTTTATCTAACGAACTCATCGTAAGCACCTCCGCATGCATAACCTATTACTATTTTACTAAAGAAAAAAGATTGTCACAATCAAAACACGCGCTTGTAATGATACCGTAATATAATTGTCAAATTGTTAAATTTTAATTGATATCAATTATCATAATATATTTTGATTTTTTTTGCATAAAAAAGAGTCTGATCAAATAATAATCTGATCACAACTCTTTCTTATTTTAACTCACTTTATATAAAATAGTTAATATTTTTTGATTTCTAGTTTTATTATAACCAAGTTTATTAAACTGATTTATGATTGAAGACTTTGGCTAAAAAATCACCTAACAACTGAATAGCCAAAACAATTACCAATACCAAAAATGTGGCTATAAATGTAATATCATTTGCAAAGCGCCCATAACCATAGGCAATTGCCATATTACCAAGTCCACCAGCCCCAACTGCACCGGCCATCGCTGTTAAACCAACCAAACTAATCATCGTTACAGTAGTAACCCGAATCAGTTCGGAACGTGCTTCCCTAAGATAAACTTCAAAAATCAAATCCCAAAAAGTTGCACCTATCGATTGAGCTGCTTCGATAATTCCATGATCAACACTTTTCAAAGCAACTTGGACTTGACGTGCATAAAATGGAAATAATCCTAATGATAAAGGAACCAAGGCACCAAGAGTTCCAATTTGTGTTCCAACAAGAAAATGGGTTACAGGAGCTATAAGTGCCAGTAAGATGATAAAAGGAATAGCTCTGAAGAAAGAAACAATCTTGTCAAAAATACTAAAGAATGTTTTATTTGGCAAAATTCCATCTGAGTCGGTTAAGACTAACCCAATTCCAAACGATAATCCAAGTAAGCCGCCAAAAACTGCTGGCCAAAAAATCATATAAAAGGTTTCGCCAATTGCAGTCAACCAGCCACCATCACCGCTCCATCCTTGAGACACAACGTTAGGCAAATATTTTGCAAAAAAATCAGCCATTCTTCTTCACATCCTGTTCTTTAACAGCCTTGATAATAACTCCTTGTTCTTTTAAATAAGTAATTGCTTTATTACGACTATCATTATTACCCTTCAAAATAACAAAAAGTGTTCCAATGGGGGTCCCACGTAAAACTTCAATATTACTATAAATAATATTGGCCTCTACATTAAAATCACGATAGAGCTTAACCAAAATTGGTTCGCTAACCTTTGAACCCATATAAATGAGCTGTACCAATCGTTCATCCTCAGCTAGCTTTCCAAGTTCATATTCTTGTAAAGTTGCAAGCGCCTTTGCAGAACCACCACCCAAAAACTCGCGTGTCAGCTTCTCCTTAGCATCAGTAAAGATTGAAATTAGGTCACCACGTTCAATAATTTGGCCTTCTTCCATAACCGCTATTTTATTAGCAATTCGCTTAACGGCGTCCATCTCGTGTGTAATTAAAACAACCGTTAACCCTAGTTTCTCATTGATTTCTTTTAATAAATCAAGAATTTGAATAGTATTTTTTGGATCAAGTGCAGAAGTTCCCTCATCTGAAATCAAAATATCTGGATCGTTTGCCAGAGCTCTCGCAATCGCAACACGTTGTTGTTGTCCCCCTGAAAGCTGTGCTGGATACACATCTGCCTTGTCACTTAAGTCAACAAGTTCCAGTAGCTTCTTTGATTTTTCTAAAATATTCTTTTCTTTCAAATTACTGTGTTTTAAAGCAAAAGCAACATTCTGTATTACAGTCTGTTCATTAAGCAGATTGAAGTGTTGGAAAATCATTCCTATTTTTCGTCTTTTTTCACGCAACTTTTTGTCACTAATGATCTTCTCGCCAGAACTATCTTTTTCATACAAAGTTTCACCATTGACTTCAACTTTTCCGGAAGTAGGACGCTGTAGCAAGTTGATTACACGAACTAAAGTTGACTTACCTGCACCTGAATAGCCCACAATTCCGTATATATCACCTTTTTCAACATGCAGGGTTACATCTTTAACGGCATCAACTTTCTTGTTTTTTTGCGTGAATGTAACACTTACCTTTTCTAATCTAATCGCTTCAACAGCCATATATTCTTAGCCTCCTACTTACGAACGAATGTAATTATTTTAATTTAATGTCCCATGCAGTGATTTCTGCTGTTCCATATTGTTTCTTAATTACTTGTTTAGTCTTTTCTGTTTGATAAGCCTTAACAACTTCTTTGTATTCTTGTTTGTTCTTGTCCTTCTTATTAGCTGCAATAACATTAATCCATTGTTCTGAGTCTTTGTTAACTGGTTCTACATAAATTGCAGATTTGTAATCAATTTTTGCTGCCTGTGCATAGTTGGTATTGATAACTGCTGCAGTTACATCTGATAATGAACGTGCTGTCTGACTAGCATCTAATTCTTTGATCTGCAAATGCTTTGGGTTCTTAGCAATTGTCTTAATTGTTGCCAAGTCAGTATCATTCTTTAAGGTGATCAAACCTGCATTCTTTAAGAGATACAAAGCTCTTGACTCATTTGTTGCATCGTTAGGTACTGCAATTGTTGCACCATCTGGAATATCCTTAACATTTTTTACCTTGTTAGAGTATAAACGAATCGGTGTAATGAACGTTTTACCGATTGCTACGATATTCGTTTTGTTAGCCTTGTTCCAGGCATTTAAGAATGCATAATGTTGGAAGGCATTGAGGTCAACATCACCATTTGTCAAAGCCTTGTTAGGCTGTGAGTAATCAGTAAATTTCTTGAATTTCAAAGTAATGTTGTATTTTGACTTAGCCGTTTTAGCAACTGTCTTCCAGATTGCATCCTCTTGCTTAACACCTGACATAATTCCGATAGTCACTGTCTTACCTGAAGCTTTCTTTTGTCCCCCACCAAAACTAAAATATCCTGCAATGATAACTACAATGGCTACAATTGCCCAAATAATAATATTTTTCTTTTTCATAATTAAATATGCTCCTCTTTTTTCAATTTTGTATAATCTATAATTTCTATAACAAACTTATTTTTTTCTTCCTATCCCCCATATTTTTTTAATCGAAATAAAAAACCCGTCCTATAAAAAGGACGAGTTACTCGTGGTACCACCTTAGTTCGTGATAATAAATTATCACCTCAGTAAACTGTAGTATAGCCTCTAGAAAACTATACAACAATCTTGCAAGTATAACGTCTGCAACCACGTCAACGGCTTAAAAATCACCGCCACCATTCCAAGTCCATCTTCCAAAATATCTTGTTTCGCTTCTTCACACCAACCAGAAGCTCTCTTAGAAACTCAATTCTGTACTCTACCCTTCAAGATGTTTTCATTCGATTATTAATAACTATGTATATTATTCTAATCGAATCTTTATTTTTGTCAAGAAAAAAATAAAAAAAGTAATACAAAACCTTTTTATCTGTTTTCATCCTAAAACGTTTTTCTTTTATTTTAATTAGATATAGGATCATCTGTAAAAATTCATTCTTTTTCAGTTGACATTTTTTTTCTAATAATATAAGCTCTAAAGAAAATTAGTGATTTAAATATTAAGACATGAATGGAAAGAGTAGATTGTTCTAGTAAATTTAAGCGACTGTCGTATGGTGCAAGGACAGATTAAACGAACTTTTGAAGATGAGTCCTTAGTCATATCAAGAGTGCAAGCTCAAGATACGTTGAAATACGTTATAATTACAGATATTTTTGTGTCTTTGAGGTAATATGTTTTGTTACGAATATGGGTGGTACCACGCTAAAGCGTCCCTTGCATAAGCAAGAGCCGCTTTTTTATTTCAGAAAAATAACAAAATTATTAAAAAATTGCACTTTATCTCATACTACTATTTCTTTCCAAACCATTTTAAACCTTAATAATTTAATTACTGACTAAAGCTAAAAGGAGTGGTCAATATGTCATATCATGCAAACTCAATTGAAAAAGAACTTGAAATTATTAATATTCCTGATTTAGAAAAAGAATTTGAAAAATCAATGAGTGCAGTTAATCATAAAAAGGAAGCTGATTTTATTATTGGCGGTGCTGGTTCCGAGTACACACTCCAGCATAATATTAGTGATTTTGATAATTGGGAAATTGTACCAAGTGTTATCCGTGGACTTGATGAAAGTCGGGGAAATACTGCTACAGAAATTTTTGGAATAAAGTTAAAGACACCTATTATTGTTTCACCAAGTGCGGCTCATGGTTTAGTACATTCAACCGCAGAATTAGGAACACTTAAAGGAACATTTGATGCTGGCAGTTTAATGACAGTTTCGACATTTAGCAATGAATTATTAAAGTCAATTCATGAAGCAGAGTCTGCTGCTCCCTGGTTTTATCAATTTAGCTTTGATCAAAATCAGAATTTAAATAATTTTCTATTAAATGAAGCTATTCGACAAGGAGCAAAAGCTATCGTAGTTGGCGTATTTGGAGCAAGTTTTGGTCGAAGAGAACGCGATATTCGTAATCATTTTGATTTTGATTCTGATTTACCATTTCGTCAACTTGCTGCATTTCCTGAATATCCATCGGGCCTTGATATTTTAAAAGTTAATAATCGTAAAAGGGATATTAATCCAGAGGAAATCGCTAAGATTAAAGAACAAACTGGTTTACCTGTTCTGGTCAAAGGTATTCAGTCTGGTGCAGATGCAATTCGAGCGATTGAAAATGGCGCAGACGGTATCTGGATTTCAAATACAGGAGGACGTCAACTAGATGGCATTCGTTCAACTATTAAAGCTCTTCCAGAAATTGTCGAAGCAGTAAATAAACGGGTTCCAATTGTTTTTGATAGTGGTATCAGACGTGGACAGCACGTTTTCAAAGCTCTTGCTCTTGGAGCCGATTTAGTTGCTGTTGGTCGTGCCCCACTTTATGGTCTTCACTTTGGCGGCGCTAGGGGTGTGACATCTGTTTTAGAACAACTTCGTACTGAACTATTAAATACAATGCTTCTTGCTGGAGTGACTGATATTAAAGAACTTAAAAATAATGCTCGTCTAGAACACTCTTATCCACGAGCATAAATTTTAAATATCTATCTTTATAAATACAACTCAACTCTAGCTAATTAACCTTGAATTTAGTTGTTTATTTAATTATAAAAAGTGCCCCATATTATTAGACCTCAAAAGGGGTCTAATAATATGGGGCACTTTTTACACGCTAATCCTTATAGTTTCTCAACTACTCTATGTGCTATACAATTAAGCTTTTTCTATTTTGTTAAATAATCCTTTGCTGCTTTCAAAGCACTACTGATTCCTTCTGGTTTCTTCCCACCAGCTTGTGCCATATCAGGACGTCCACCGCCACCACCACCTACAAGTGGTGAAATTGACTTAATTAACTCTCCAGCTTTTATGCCTGCTTTAATAGCAGTTGGAGTTGCTGCAACAATCAAGTTGACTTTATTTTCAACAGTTGCTGTCGCCAAAACGAGGACATCTGAAACATTTTTTTCTTTCCACTGATCTGCTAATTGACGTAGTTGATCCATACCGGATACCTTAACTTGTGAAGCGACTATCGTCAATCCACCAATATTTTCACTTTCATTGAAGATATTGGCAGCTTGCTGGTTTGCAAATTTGGCCTCTAAAGAGCTTCTTTGTTGCTCCAGATTTTTAATTTCAGCCTGCAAAGCCTCTACTTTTCGTGGAACTTCCTTAATTTGAGTGACCTTCAATTGAGTAGCAACATCTTGCAATAAATCGCTCTTTTGCTCTAAGAACTCAAATGCTTCTCGCGCTGTAACAGCTTCAATTCGACGAACACCAGCACCAACACCAGACTCGGCAACTATCTTAAATAATCCAAGCTCGCCAGTATTAACAGCATGATTGCCTCCACAAAATTCCATTGAATAATCGCCAATTTTTACAACACGTACCAAGTCACCATATTTTTCAGCAAATAAGGCAATTGCACCCATCTTCTTAGCTGATTCCAAATCTGTCTCAACGGTCTTAACTTCAAGATTAGCCCATATTTTTTCGTTAACAATCTGTTCGACTTTCTGTAGGTCTTCAGGAGTTACCGACCCAAGATTTGTGAAGTCAAATCGTAAATAAGTTGGTTCGACTAGTGAACCTGCTTGGTGTGTATGTTCTCCTAAAACATCCCGCAATGCCTGATCCAACAAATGCGTTGCTGTATGATTCTTACGTACCTTATTATGGAATGTCTCGTCAACAATCAGTTTGTACTCCTCGTTGACTGCTAATGGACTAAGAATTTTTACCGTATGCATATTTTGTCCATTTGGTGCATGTTGAACATTTGTAACTTCTGCTACCACGACACCAGACTTATTCATAATTACCCCTTGATCAGCAACCTGACCACCCATTTCGGCATAAAAAGGTGTCTCACTGAAAATCAAATCGGCGGTTCCAGTGGTAACTTTATCAACTAATTGATTATTAACGATAATATTTTTCAAGATACCGCTCGTAACTAATTTCTCGTACCCGACATACTTACTTTCTGTTTTAATATCGGTCAGAAGTCCATTTTGAACACCCATTGACTTGGCATTACTACGAGCTGCACGAGCACGCTCTTTTTGTTGCTTCATCTGTTCAGTAAATTCAACCTCGTCAACTATGAAATCTTGATCTTGCGCATATTCAGTTGTTAGTTCAAATGGAAAACCATAAGTATCATAAAGTTTAAAGGCTAATTTGCCTGAGAGCTTGTGTGCTCCCTTTTCCTTTGCAGCTGTAATCATTTCGTTCAATAACTGCAAACCGTCTTTCAATGTCTCGTTAAAGCGGTCTTCTTCCATTCTTACTACCTTAGCGATATATTCAGATTGCTCAAGAACTTCCGGATAATGTGACTTCATTATTTGTCCAACAATTGGTACTAACCGATATAGAAATGCCTCATCAATTCCAAGCTTTTGTCCATGCATTACAGCTCTTCTAATCAGCCTTCTAATGACATATCCTCGTCCTTCATTTGAAGGCAACGCTCCGTCTCCGATTGCAAAAGTCACGGCACGGATATGATCAGCAATAACCTTAAATGAAACGTCGGTCACTGGAGAATCGCCATATTTTACACCATTACCCAATTCTGCAGATTTCTCAATTAAAGGCAAGAATAAATCAGTTTCAAAGTTGGTCCTTGCGTTCTGGAAAACAGAAACAACACGTTCTAGTCCCATCCCCGTATCAATATTTTTATGTGGAAGTGGTTCATATGTGCCATCTGGTTTATGATTGAATTCTGAAAAGACAATATTCCAGATTTCAAGGTAACGCTCATTCTCACCACCAGGATAATTCTCTGGATCATCTTCTGCCAGATTATTAAATTCTTGCCCACGATCGTAGAAAATTTCTGAATCTGGTCCGCTGGGGCCTTCACCAATATCCCAAAAGTTATCCTCAACTTCATAAACATGATCTTTAGGTAATTTAACCTCTTCTAGCCAAATTCGTTTTGCCTCAGTATCCTTTGGATAGACAGTAACATATAACTTTTCTGAATCCATTCCAAACCACTTTGGACTAGTTAATAATTCCCAAGCCCAAGTAATTGCTTCTTCTTTAAAATAATCTCCAACTGAAAAGTTACCTAACATTTCAAATAACGTATGATGTCTAGCAGTATGACCAACATTTTCAATATCATTTGTTCTAATACTTTTTTGTGAACTAGTAATTCTAGGATTATCTGGAACTACAGAACCATCAAAAAACTTCTTCATAGTCGCAACTCCAGAATTAATCCAAAGTAAGGTTGGATCATCATGTGGAACAAGTGGGGCACTTTGCATTACCTTATGTCCCTTACTCTTAAAGAAGTCTAAATACATTTGTCGAATTTGTGCACTTGATAATTGCTTCATTTCTTCCCTTTCCTTTCAAAAAAACAATAAAAACACCGTTGCTAGTAAGGACGCCTCTTGGCGCGGTACCACCTTACTTGCAACGATGTTTGTCGTTTACCTCTTTAGACTCGATAACGTTGAGTTAACGTAAATAGCTACTGAACCATATACCAGGGAGCATTTAAATTATTAGCTGAGTTCTTTCACCTACAATGAACTCTCTCTAAAAACTAAAATAATTATAAACATATCCTGAAACACTAAAAGTATAGCTAATCTGCAAAAAAAAGTCAATCAGTGTTTCTTTCGTTCTTCACGTGTTTTCTGTCTTCTTGTAATTTTTCGATCTTGCTGTTCTTGCCTTTTAATTGCACGTTTAATTTTATTTTTATACCCAGGCTTTTTCTTCTTCTTTTCCTTTTTTACCATTCCAACAAGCTTACCATCAAGTCTGTCCTTCTTAACATGACGTTTTTCACGCCGATCCCGGTCATAAGAATCAACAACTTCATCATTCTTAATTGCTTTAGGTTTGAATTTCACACCCAATTCCTCAAGTTCAGCAATTTTTTCATCATCACTTGGTGCATATAAGGTAATCGCAATTCCGCTCATTCCATTTCGACCAGTTCTTCCGACACGATGAATGAAAAACTCTAAATCGTCTGGAATATCATCATTAATAATATGTGATACTCCTTCAATATCAATTCCACGTGCTGCAAGATCGGTTGCAACAACATATTGATAGTCAAGATTTTGGACATCTCGCATTACTCGTTTTCTCTCACGAGGTTCAATTCCACCATGAATTTTGGCTACTTTCAACCCTTGAGCACGCAGATAATCCGTCAACTCATCCGCTCTTGTTTTCGTGTTAGTGAAAACTAAAGCCAAATAGGGCTGTCCCATCGTTAATAATTTGTAAATTATCCCATTGCGGTCTCTACCTTTGGTTGATAACAACCAATTGTCAATTGTTGGACTAATTACATTTTTATTCTCAACAACTTCTACAACTGGGGACTGCATATACTTCTTCAAAAAAGGTTTTAGTTTCTCTGGAATAGTTGCTGAAAAAACCAGCATCTGTAAATCAGTTGGCAGTGTTGAAGCAATTGCATCAACTTCCTTTAAGAAACCCAAGTCAAGGGTCATATCAGCTTCATCCACTACAAGGAAATGGGCCTTATGAATGTCTAGTGCACCATTCTTCACCAAATCAAGTACACGGCCAGGTGTTCCAATTACAATTTGTGGCTGCCGATGTTTTAACTTGTCAATCTGTCGTTGCTTATCAGTTCCACCAACATAATTAGCCGCAGAAAGCTCTTGAGCAGGATATTCTTCTATAATTTGCTTTGTTGCTTCATATATCTGATATGCTAGCTCACGACTAGGTGTCGTAATAACTGCTTGGACTTCTGCAACAGAAGAATTAATAGCATTAATAATTGGTAACAAGAAAGTATGTGTTTTCCCACTTCCAGTCTGTGATTGTCCAACTACACTTCTTCCTTCTTTTATCAACGGAATTAACCGCTGTTGAACTTCTGTTGGTGTGTCAAAATTTATTTTCTTTAAAGCCTTGTTGATATACTCATTAAAACCGAATTGTTCAAATGTTTCTTTCATTAATCTTCTCCATTGTAACTTTCTGCAATCGCGTCAAGTTTCTTTATATACTCGGGAATTTGCTGATCATCATGCATAAATGCGCCACTAGCTAGTGGATGACCGCCGCCACCATATTCTTTTGCCAACTCATTAATAATTGGTGCTTTAGAGCGAATCCGTAATCTAAATGATCCATCTTTTTGCTGTACAAGTATCGTCCAACACTTTACACCTACAACTTTTCCAATCAATGGAACAATCGGTGCGGTGCTTGCATCCTTCAGATTAAATTGTTTCATAACTTCGCTAGTCAAAATAATATAGGCTGCACCATGTTCAGTAAATTCCATATTTTCATAAACATAAGCAGCTAATCTGGCAACCGGCAATTCAATACTGTCAAGTCGACGATTAATCTGCGCAGCATCGAAATTGTGCTCAATTAATTGGGCAGCAACATTCAATGTATGCGACGTCGTAGCATCATACATAAATCGCCCAGTATCACCAATTATACCAGCATAAAGCATTCTTGCTGCTTCGTCTGGTATCACTAAATTATTTGCATTTGCAAAATCTACAATAATTTCTGAACAACTTGATGCATCTGTCTTAACCCAGCAAGGATCTCCATATGGATCCTCATTAGGATGATGATCAATCTTGATTAGAGCTTTTCCACTTAAATAGCGTTGGTCATCAACTCGTGGTTGATTTGCAGTATCAGTTACAATCACTAGTGCATCTCGATATACTTCATCAGCGATTTCCTCTGGCTCAGCAATCCACGCTAACCCATGGACTTTTTCTCCAACTTGATAAACTTTCTTTTGTGGAAAGTTTGCTCTCAAGATAGCGGCCAACCCGCATTGAGACCCATACGCATCAGGATCGGGTCTTTGATGACGATGAATAATAATCGTGTCAAATTCCTCGATTTTTGCTAATATTTTTTGTTCTACTGTCATTCTAATTCTCCTTAAATTTCAAAACTCTCACCAATTGCAACAGATATTCCAACACCATCTTCTAGTTGCTCAAGATACTCTGTTGGATCTTGCTTAATAGCAGGAAAAGTGTTGAAATGAATTGGTAAAACATGTTTTGCTTTTACAAAATCTGCAGCAATCACAGCATCTTCAATTCCCATTGTAAAATGATCTCCAATCGGAAGAAAGGCTACATCAACCCCTTTACCGTGATTAATCAGCTTCATATCTGAAAATAATGCAGTATCACCCGAATTATACAAGACTTTACCATCTATGTGCATCTCAAATCCAGCGGCTACACCCAGTGTTCGTGGGGCCTTATCTCCAACTGGCAATGCTGCAGTATGCCAAGCAGGAACTAACTTGAACTTACCGAAATCAGTTTGATATGAGCCACCAAAATTCAATCCTTCTGCTGTAACTCCTTGTTCACCCAAGTAAGCTGCTAAATCTGTGATTGCTATCACCTGTGCACCCGTTTTTTTTGCAATCTCTATAGTATCACCAACATGATCATAATGAGCATGAGTCACAAGAATATAATCTGGATGACAATCAGCGATCTTTAAGTCAGTCAAATCATTTCCAGTAATAAAAGGATCAATTAAAATATTCGTTTCATTTGCTGTAATTATTTCAATAATAGAATGTCCGTGCCATACAATCTGCATTTGATATCTCCCCTTATCAAAAAAACTTTAATATCCTTAGTATACCGATAAAATCAGATAAATACAAAATAGGTCACATCTGCCATAATGGCAATTCAATATTTTCAAATTGCAAGGGTGCTAGATTTGTCATAGTTAGCCCCAGTAGTCGAACATCAACTTCACTTTGAACCTCATCAAATAATTGTAAAGCATGAAAAACTAAAGTTTCTTGATTGTTTTGATAAAAGTTGTCTAAGGTTCGCCTTTTAGTTACAGTTTCAAAATTACTATTTCGAACTTTTATCACGATTGTCTTACCATGTAGTTGCCGCCTGCTCAGCTGGTCAATTAAAAGATTTGTTAAATATTTGAACATTTCTTCAACTTCGGTAGTACTCTTTAACGCCTGAGCAAAGGTTCGTTCATTTCCCATTGACTTACGCTCTCTTTTCCACTCAACAGGACGTTCATCAATTCCACGGACATGTTGGAAAAATGCTTCTCCCATTTTTCCAAAATTCGCAATTAACTCAAGCTCACTCTTTTTTAGTAAATCCAATCCTGTATTAATAGCTAACTCATGCATTTTTTTAGCTGTCTTAACCCCAACACCACGAAACTTTTCAATTGGTAAAGGCGCCAAAAAAGATAGTACATCTTCTTCTCTAATTAAAGTTGTTCCCACAGGTTTATGGTAATCAGAAGCCATTTTCGCAAGAAATTTATTGTATGAAATTCCCGTAGATGATGTCAAATGGGTTTTTGAAAATATTTCTTGTTGTAGCATTCTTGCAATAATTAAAGGATTATGGATTTCTTTTTTATTTTGTGTCACATCAAGGTACGCTTCATCAAAGGCAATTGGTTCAATTATATCTGTATATTCGTGAAATATCTCATGAATTTGAGCTGAAACTGCCCGATATTTTTTAAAATCTGGTTTCACAAATATGGCTTCTGGACATAATTCCATTGCTTGTTGTGCACTCATTGCAGAATGTATTCCCTTACTCCGTGCAATGTAATTAGCAGTTGCCACAACGCCCTTTCCTCCTGTATGCCTAGGATTTTTTGCGATAACAACTGCTTTTTCTCTAATTTTAGGATTATCTCTCATTTCAATGGATGCGTAAAAAGCATCCATATCAACATGAATTATTTTCCGTTGTTCAACCATAAAACATCCATCTTTCCTATCTTATCTTACTATAAATAATACAGGAACAAGCGTTCGATTACAAATAAATAAAAAAGACGGGCCAAATAAATTTTGACCCATCTTTTTATTTATTTCTGATAAATGCGTTTCATAAGTCTAAATTCTTCGTTTAGCTCGAATTACTCATAGCAAATTACTCGCTATGTTCGCAATTTCGAATTAAGACTCAAATTTTCCAACTTATGGCACACTACTCAGTTATTTATTCACCGGTGAATACCCAGTGGTTTCCATCGTGTTTCAATAAATCTTCTGATTCTTTTGGCCCCATTGAGCCACATTTGTACTCAGACAAATCTCCATTACCTGCATCCCAAGCTTCACGAATAGAATCAACAAACTTCCAAGCATAAGCTACTTCTTCCCAGTGGGCAAAATTAGTTGCATCTCCAAGTAATGCATCCAACAATAGTTTTTCATATGCTTCTGGCACAACTTCATTTTCATTATTAAGCTGTAGGTCCATTCGACTAGGTTTCAAATCGAAGCCTTGACCAATTTTCTTTATATTAGTCTGCAAATAGACCTGACCCTCAGGTTCAACGTTGATTGTCAAAATATTGCGACCAAGCTTTTTAGAGTCAAAAAAACTAGTTTCCATTTCTTTGAACGAAATATCTATTCTAGTCGTTTTTTGAGTAAGACGCTTACCAGTTCTGATGTAAATCGGAACACCTGAAAAATTCTCATTGTTGACAAAAAGCTTGCCTGCAACAAATGTTTCTGTGGTTGAATCATCTGCAATTTCATTTTCTTGTAGATATCCTACTTGTCCATCATTGCCAATATATTGTGCTCTAACAAAATTTTCAGCTACCTTTGCAGGAGAATACTTTTTCAGTGACTTAAGCGCATATATCTTCTCACGTCGAATATCAGACTCCGAATAAGAAGCAGGCATATTCATTGTAAGCAAGGAAACGATTTGAAGAATATGATTCTGCACCATATCTCTTAATGCTCCTGCCGTCTCATAATACCCTGCACGTTCCTCGACACCTAATGCTTCACTTAAAGTAATTTGGATATTATCTATATAGCGATTATTCCATACAGCTCTGAATAAATTATTGCTAAAGCGCAGTGCCATTATGTTCTGAATCATTTCTTTGCCTAGATAATGATCAATCCTAAAAAAAGCTTCTTCTGGGAAGTATTTACTAATTGAATCATTCAGTTCTTTTGCGGATTCAAAATCACGTCCGAATGGTTTTTCAACTATTACTCGATTATATCCCTCATCTGTCACAATATTCTGTGACTTTAAGTGCTGTGCAATTGTTCCAAAGAAACGCGGAGACATAGCCAGATAAAATAGACGGTTACCATTAATTTGATACTTTAAGTCCAATTTTTCTGCCAATTCGCGTAGAGTTACATAATGCTCTGTATCATTAACATTGTGTGATTGATAATAGAAATGTCTTACAAATTCATCAATTTGTTTTTGCGATTCATCATTACTTGCAATTGATGTCCTTACAACTTCTTGTAAATGTTCATCAGTCCATGGCCGCCTAGCAGTGCCAATTACTGCAAAATTATCTTGTAAAATTCCTTTTTTGTACAATTGAAAAAGTGAAGGATAAAGCTTACGTTTGGCAAGATCACCTGTTCCACCAAAAATAACAAAGAGCGCTTTTTGTTCAATTTCCATAATAGCTAGCACCGCTTTCATCTATACTTGTTGCATCCTGTTAATAGTGTACTTGCAATTTTTTGATAAAACAAGTGTTCAGCAACTTTTTAGATTAGCAAATTAAATAAGATGTACTCCCTTATCGACGTAAATCACATCTCCAACTACACCTGTTGAAAGATCACTGACCAAGAATGCTGCAGTTCCACCAACTTCACTAGTAGTTACGGACTTACCATCGACAGTTCTTTCTTCAGAAATGCGTAACAAATCACCATGGTCCTTCACTCCGGTAACTGCAAGTGTCTTAATTGCCCCTGCTGAGATTGCATTGACACGAACGCCATACTTACCCATATCACGTGCAAGGTAACGTACACTAGCTTCAAGTGCTGCCTTGGCAACTCCCATCACATTATAGTTAGGAATAGCACGTTCTGAACCAAAGTACGTTAAAGTAACAATACTTGCTGGGTTATTAAGAATTTCAATTCCATATTTTGCTACAGCAATTAATGAAAATGCAGAGATATCTTGGGCTAATGCATATCCTTCACGACTAGAATTCATGATATCGCCAGCAAGTTCATCCTTATTTGCATATGCAATTGCATGGACAATTCCATCAATCTTACCAAATTTTTCTTTGATTATCTCAAAAGCATTTTTGATACTGTCATCGCTTGAAACATCACATTCAACTAAACGTTCTTCATCTGAAATAAGTCGTAATAAGCTCTTTTTGAGTCGTGCATTCTGATATGTAAATATCAGTTCTGCACCATTATCAAGCATTGCTTGGGCACAACCCCATGCAATACTGCGCTTATTTGCAACCCCCATTATTAATATCTTTTTACCACTAAGTAACTTTTCCAATTTTATACCTCCACTTACCATCTAAAACTTTCTAAATCTCTCATATCTTCTCACAAGTAATTCATCTGGGGACAATTTCACTAATTCTTTCATTTCTTGCTCAATTGTTTTTTTAATAGCTCGGCATACTCTTTTATGAGAATGTGACTCTGGAATAATACCTTCAATAATCTTCTGTGCAAGCAGCTTTTCAGGAGTAAGTTGCATCACTTCTGCAGCTTCATCAGCACGTTTGCTATCCTTCCACAAAATTGCAGCAAATCCTTCAGGAGATAATACTGAATACATACTGTTTTCGACCATCCAGACTGAATCTCCACAAGCTAATGCGAGAGCTCCACCACTACCACCTTCACCATAAATTACTGAAATAATTGGTACTTTTACATCACTAATTTCTAGTAAGTTGCGAGCAAGTGCTTCTCCTTGACCATTTTCTTCAGCCGATTTTCCTGGATAAGCACCTGCCGTATTTACAAAAATAAAAACTGGTCGTCCAAATTTTTCGGCTTGTTTTATTAGCCGTAATGATTTTCGATAACCAGAAGGTTGGGGACACCCAAAATGAGTTAGCATCCGTTCTTGTGCACTTTCACCTTTATTAGTTCCAATTACAGTTACAGGTTTTCCAGACAGTGTTGCGATGCCACCAACAATCGCAGCATCATCACCTGAAAGTCGGTCACCATGCAACTCAAAAAAATTATCAAAAATACCATTGATTAAATCATAAGCTGACATTTTCTCTTGATTACGTGCACCAGCAACTATTTGTGCAGCAGTCTTTTTTCTATCTAGGATATTAACCATTAGTCAATCCCCCTTCAATGTGAGAACTTATTAGCCACTCTAACTTTTGCTTTAAGTCTTTCCGTTGGACAATTCCGTCGATGAATCCATGTTCCAACACTGTCTCAGCATCTTGCAGATTATTTGGAACTTTTTGATGAATGGTCTGCTCAATTACTCTTTTTCCGGCAAAGCCGATTAGAGCTCTTGGTTCAGACAAAATAATATCGCCTTGCATCGCAAAGCTGGCTGTTACACCACCAGTTGTTGGATCAGTCAGCACCGTAATATAAAGCAATCCTTCGTTAGAGTGACGCTTTATGGCGGCTGAAATTTTTGCCATTTGCATCAACGAAAGAATTCCTTCTTGCATTCTTGCACCGCCAGAAGCAGTAAACAAGACAACAGGTAATCTTTTTTTCAATGCATATTCAAACAAATGGGTAATTTTCTCTCCAGTAACTGTTCCCATAGATCCCATTATAAAGTTCGGATCCATTATTCCTAAAGCAAATTCCGTAGCATTAATTTTTGCAGTTCCTGTCAGAATAGAATCGTTTAATCCGGTATCCTTACGGCCCTTTTCTAGCTTCTTGTCATAACCAGGAAAATTCAACGGATCAGTAGTTCGCATTTCCGCATCGATTTCTGCAAAATCGTCGGCTAACCAAGAAATTCTCTCTCTTGCTGTAATTCTAAAACCATATTCACAATTTGGACATACTTGAAATACTCCAAGATCCTTATGGTATAAAGATTGATGACACTTAGGACAAGCTATCCACAATCCAGAAGGAACACGTTCACCAGCTTTTTTATCAGCTTTAATATGCTGCTGACCAAGTGTCTTTAATTCATTGAACAGTTGCATACTCTACTTGTCTCCCTTCCATACCTTCATAAATTCTTTTTCCAAATATTCCGTTGTAAATTTATTTTGCACAAAGTTTTTATCTGATAAAACTGCTAAATGAAACTGCTGATTTGTCTTGATCCCATCAAGAACCAATTCATTTAATAGACGCTTCATCTTGGCAATTGCTTCACTTCGATCTTTTCCATGTGCAACGACTTTGGCAATCATTGAATCGTAAAAAGGTGAAATCATTGCACCTGCATAAAGTGCAGAATCAATTCTCATCCCAAGATTCCCAACTGGAATATAAAGATATGAAACTTTACCAACTGAAGGTGCAAAGCCATTTGCAGGATCTTCTGCATTAATTCGGCATTCAATCGCATGACCGAGACAATTAATATCGCTTTGTTCAAACGGTAATTCTTCACCTGCTGCGACCTGTAACTGAACCTTAACTAAATCAATTCCAGTTACCATTTCTGTCACAGTATGTTCAACTTGAATACGTGTATTCATCTCCATGAAATAGAAATTATGTTCCTCATCCATTAAATATTCCAAAGTACCCGTATTGATATAGCCAATTGCATTGGCTGCTTTAATTGAAATTTCTCCCAAGAATTCTCTTTGTTTTGCAGAAACTAAATCGCATGGGCTCTCCTCGATCATCTTTTGCTTATTTCTTTGCAATGAACAATCTCTTTCTGGAAAGAATACCGCATTGCCTTGTTGATCACGGAAGATTTGAACCTCAATGTGTTTTACATTTTCCATGATCTTCTCTAAGTACATTCGATTATCACCAAATGAACCCAGTGCTTCTTGTTGAGCTTCAACAAAAGCTTTGCCAAGATCGTCAGGGGTTGCAACACGCCTAATTCCCTTGCCACCACCACCTGCTGCTGCTTTCAACATCACGGGATATCCAACTTTTAAAGCAACCTTTTGAGCTTCTTCTACATCAGATATAAAACCTTCGCTACCTGGAATGACTGGGACTCCGCTCAATCGCATTTGTTCACGTGCATTTGCTTTATTTCCCATTAAATCAATTGTCTCTGATTTTGGTCCAATAAATACTATTCCACATGCTTCACACATTTCAACAAATCGACTATTTTCTGACAAGAAACCAAAGCCTGGATGAATCGCCTCGGCTCCAGTTCCCACAGCAGCACTCAAAATGTTTTTCATATTCAAATATGAATTCTGAGCTTTTGCAGTTCCAACACAAACTGCTTCATCTGCTAATTGGACATGCAAACTTTCACGATCAACATCCGAATAAATTGCAACAGACTTTATTCCCATTTCCTTCAATGAACGGATTATTCGCACCGCTATTTCGCCACGATTAGCAACCAAGACTTTTTTAAACATCAAATCACCCTACCTTAACCAATCATAAAAGTCAGTTCAGCTGAGCAGACTTTTTGACCGTCAACTGTCGCCAATGCTTTCCCAAGACCAACATTATTTCGGATTTTATCTAGCTTAACTTCAAGAATCATTGTATCGCCAGGACGAACTACCTTCCTGAACTTAGCATTTTTGATTCCTCCAAAATAAGCTGTCTTACCCTTAAATTCAGGTAAAGATAACAACGCTACTGCACCAGTTTGTGCAAGTGCCTCGACAATCAAGACACCTGGCATAACTGGATTACCAGGAAAGTGGCCATTGAAGACCTCTTCGTGTGCTGTAACATTGCGTCGTGCTATTGCAGATTCTCCTGGAACCAATTCATCGACACGATCAATTAAAAGCATTGGATAACGATGCGGAATAATTTTTTGAATCTCAGTAACATCTAATACCATCTTTAATTCTCCTCAATTCTAAAAAGTGGTTGCCCAAACTCAACGAGTTCTTCATTTTTAACAAGAACTTCCTTAACAACTCCAGTGACATCGCTTTTGATTTCCGTCATCATTTTCATTGCTTCGATGACACAAACAACGTCACCTTTTTTAACCGCCGAGCCGACCTTTACAAATGTCGGTTTTGAAGGTTCTGGCTGTAAATAAACACTCCCAACCATTGGCGCATCAATTGTCAACCCCGGAGTTGGAACTGTTTGATTTTGAGATGTTTGTGTGGAGTCTTGCTCTGCTTTTTTAGATTCTCGCTGAGGTTTTACATTCGGTTGCAACTGTTGAACCATCTTTGTAGATAATTCATTTTTGCTTAATTTCAGTTTTAAACCTTCTGTTTCAATCTCAAGTTCACGCATTGGTGAATCATTAAAATCAGATATTAATTTTTGTATTTCAATAAAGTCCAAACTTATTCACTCCATTTTCTAAATGCCAAAACAGCGTTGTGACCACCAAAACCTAGTGAATTACTAATTGCGTATTCAAGTTCTGGCGCCTCTTGTTGATTTTCAGTAACTACATTAACATGGCATTCGGGATCTTGTGTCTTCAACCCAACGTTAACTGGTAGTTTACCTTTTTCAAGTGCTGCCAAGGTTATGACTGCTTCAAGTGCACCTGCAGCCCCTAATAAATGGCCTGTCATACTTTTAGTACTACTTACTTTAACTTTGCTATCCTCACCAAAAACACGATTGATTGCAACAGATTCTCCCACATCATTTGCATGTGTGGCAGTTCCATGAGCGTTAATATAACCAACAGCTTCAGGTGTCACACCTGCTTCAGTAATTGCTTGTTGCATTGCCCTAGCTGCACCCTCACCTGTTGGATCAGGAGAAGTCATATGGAAAGCATCACATGTGCTGCCGTAACCAACAATCTCACCGTAAATTTTAGCTCCACGCTTTTGTGCATGTTCTAAACTTTCTAAGACCAAAGTAGCTGCACCTTCACCCATTACAAAGCCTGAGCGATCAACATCAAAAGGTATCGAAGCACGTGTTGGATCAGTTTCTTTTGACAAGGCTGTTAAGGCAGCAAAACCAGCAATTCCAATCTCATTAACTGAAGCTTCTGATCCACCTGCTAACATTACTTGTGCACGGCCTTCACGAATTTGGCGGAAAGCTTCACCAATTGCGTTTGTTCCTGAAGAACAAGCTGTTACAACCGCTGTACAGATATTCTTAGCCTTAAAACGCAATGCAATATTACCTGCAGCCATATTAACAATTGAAGTCGGAACAAAAAGTGGTGAAACTCTTTGTGGCCCTTTTTCATTCATTTTAGTTACCTGTTCTTGAATAGTAGTCAATCCACCTATACCAGAACCATAGATAACACCCATGTCAAATGAATCAGTATTCGTTTCATCAATTCCAGCCTGCTCAACAGCAGCAATTGCACTATCAACAGCATACTGAGAAAATAAATCCATTCTTTTGGCCGGCTTTTTCCCAACTCTCAATGTAGGATCAAAATCCTTGACTTCAGCAGCAATTGTTATTCCCGTCTCTGATGCATCAAACTTTGTAATTTTACCAAAACCAATCTTACCGGAAAAAATGTTTGCAACAAATGTTTCAACATCATTTCCAACAGGTGTTACTGCACCCATTCCTGTGATTACAACTCTACTCATCAAACAACCTCCTAAATAGTCATTCCACCGTCAACTGTAATTACTTGACCAGTTACGTAGTCGTTTTGTGCAAGAAAAACTGCTGTCTGTGCAATTTCTTGCGTTTCCCCAAAGCGTCCCAATGGAATTTCTGTTAAAACCTGATCTTTCACTTTCTGATCTAAAACATTCGTCATATCACTCATAATCATCCCAGGAGCAATTGCATTACACCTAATATGTCTGAGCGCCCCTTCACGGGCAAGTGTCTTCGTTAAGCCAATGATAGCTGCCTTACTGGCCGCATAGTTAGCCTGGCCTATATTACCATGAAGGCCAACTACACTAGCCATATTGATAATTACGCCACTACGTTTCCGCAACATTTTCTTGAAAAGCGGTTGTGTTAAGTTGAAGGTTCCCATCAAATTCGTTTCAATAACACTGCGGAAATCTTCTTGCTTCATGCCAATCAATAACTTATCATTTGTAATTCCCGCGTTATTAATTAAGACATCCAACTGTTCATTTTCTTGAAAAATTTCTTCTTGCATTCGTTTAACATCTTCTAGTTTTGAAACATCACCCAAAACTATCTGGTATTCACTACCTAGACTCTTTATCTCAGAAAGCAGTTCTTCTGGAATAGCTTTTCTTGCGTTCAAAATAACTTTGCTACCTTCTTTAGCAAAAGCTAATGCAGTAGCTGCTCCAATTCCGCGAGAGCTTCCAGTGATAAACACTGTTTTTCCTTTTAAATTCATCTTATTAACCTCTTAATCATCATGGTTTGCTGTAACAAATTTAGTATAAGTTGTAATATTTTCTATATTAAAATTATTAATTTGCCTATCAATTTGCTTGGTGAATTTACATAATGTTTTACCAGGCCCAAGCTCTACCACAGTGTCAATTTCATCTGTTGTAATCATCTCTTGCAAACATTCGCCAAAATGAGTAGGTAAGATAACTTGTTGTGCAAGTATTTGCTTAATAGTATCTTTTGAAAACAGCTTACCCGTGGTATTACTATATACTGGAACCGTTAATTTATGAATTGTGACATCTGCTAAGCGTCTTTCCATTTGAAAGCTTGTCTTTTGAAAAAGCGGGGTATGAAACGCCCCGCTAACATTCAATGGAATGACCTTTTTTATATTTTGTTCTCTAAATAAATCAAGTGCACGATTTACTGCTTTCTTATGTCCACCAATCACAACTTGACTTGGTGAATTATAATTGGCAAAAGTAACAACTTCATCATTGGTACTTGCTTGTTCACAGATTTCAGCGATAACATCATGTTCTGTCTTCATAACTGCAAGCATTGCACCCTCTGTCTCATCGGCATCTGCTTGCATGTATGCTGCACGATCTTTCAAAACATTAAAACCATCTGCAACATCAAAAGCACCAGATGCAATCAAAGCGGAGTATTCTCCAAGGCTCAATCCAAGCATCCCGCGAACATCTAAATCAGGCAAGTCTCTGCGCAACATCTGATATATCCCAAGACTCATTGCTACAATCGCAGGTTGAACAAACTTGGTCTGAGAAAGTTGTCCATCCTGATTTTTAAAAACAGTAGGTAAATCAATTCCGATACTTGAACTTACTTCATCAATCAATGAACGAAAAAGTTCATCTTCTTGATAAAAGTCTAATCCCATCTCAGAATACTGTGCTCCTTGACCACTAAATAAAAAGCCAATTCTCATAATCGAATCTCCAAACTATTTTGCGGCAACTTCTTTTTTTACATAATCAACAACATCTTTGATTGTTTTAACATTCTCATCAGCTTCAAGCTTAATATCTAATTCATCTTCAAGTTCATTCATGATTTCAAAAACATCTAAACTATCTGCTTCAAGATCTTCCTTAATATCTGCATCCATTTTTACATCTGCTGCGTCTACATCCAATTGTTCAACTACGATACCTTGTACTTTTTCAAAAATTTCTTGTTCTGTCATTTTATAACACTCCTATTTTCTATTTATTTAATATTTTATAATTTGTGTACCAACTGTCAAACCTCCACCAAATCCGCTTAATGCAATAATCTGGCCTCGTTTAACTTTACCATTTTTTACTAATTCATCCAGCAGCAACGGTACGCTTGCAGCTGAGGTATTTCCATATTCAGCAATATTCATTGGAAACTTTTCAATCGGTTGTTGCAACTTCTTAGAAATCTGAGTAACTATTCGTGAATTAGCTTGATGCATGACAAACCAATCGATTTGGTCAAGAGTTATTCCTGCCTTTGCAGCAGCATTTTGAATTGATTGTGGTACTTTATGCGTTGCAAATGTATAGACATCCCTGCCAGACATTGAGAAGGCCGAAATTTCGTGTTTTCCCATTCGAGGGAATTCTTCAATCGCATCCGTTTTCCCAGCTTCCAACTTATCACCTAGTTCACCATAAGTTTTTAAATCCTTCGCTAGTATCCCAGAATCGCTCTCTGCTTTTTCAAGCAATACTCCTGCTGCTGCATCTCCAAATAAAACAGCACTAGTTCGATCCGACCAGTTAATTACCTTTGAGAGTACTTCTCCGCCGATCAACATTACTCTTTTAATATCATCTTGCAATAAGAAGCCCTCAGCAACTGCAAGTCCGTACACAAATCCTGAACATGCTGCACTGACATCAAAGGCAACTGCATTAACAGCCTTAATCTTTCCTTGAACCAATGCAGCCGTTGCTGGCGTGTAGCTGTCAGGCGACATAGTTGCAATAATAATCAAATCAATTGATTCAGGGCTCCAAGAACTTTCATCCAGAAGCTTTAACGCTACTTTACTGCAAAGTTCCGCGGTATTTTCATTAAGGCTAATATGTCTTTGCCGGATGCCTGTCCGACTACTAATCCACTCATCAGACGTATCCATTATCTTGCCTAAGTCATCATTTGTAACCACTTTTGGCGGAACATAACTAGCAATTTCATTAATTCTTAATTTTTCCAACGTAATACTTACTCCTTAACTCTATGAATGCTCCCGCAAAAAGCTTTCCAGATTTCGTAGAGCTTTTTCAATTGTTTTGATTTCATCGGGTTCAACATCTTTCAAAAAACTATCGACCATCATTCGGTGAAAGGCATCATGCGCGCGATACATTAGGCGTCCTCTTTTAGTTAAACCCAAACGAATCACTCTTCTATCGTTATTGCTACGAATTCTTTTGACATAATCTTTTCTTTCCAACCTATCAATGGTAGATGTTAACGTTCCAGGCGTTAAATGTAGTTCCTTTGCAACTTGAGACGCAGTTTTTTGGTCATACATTGTAATCGCGCTTATTGCATGCATATCCTTGATTGTTAAGTCCTTAAAACGACTTTGCCGCAACTCATTTTCTTCAATCCACAATATATCTCCGTATATCCTAACTAGGGAATCATTGATTGTTTTCACTTGCTTTTTCATTCATTATGCTTCCATTCCTTTGTATATTTCATACTTTGATTATCAAAGTAAATGAGTAAAAAAACAACCCTTTTGCTTATATTTTCTCATTTCTCTCAGCTACAACAAACATCAACTCTGCAACACAAGCATTCTCTCCATTAACAACTGCCTTTGTTTCCACAATTCCCATATTTTCTTTTTTCTTCGTCAAGGTAATGTGTAATTTTAAAACATCACCTGGTCTAACAACTCGACGAAACTTGGCCTTATGAATTGCTCCCAGATATGCTGTTTTTCCGAAAAACTCTGGTGATTTCAAAATTAAAATTGATGCTGCTTGCGCTAAAGTTTCAATAATCAATACTCCAGGCATAACTGGATTCCCTGGGAAATGCCCACGAAAGAAAGATTCATTGATTGTAACATTTTTTGTTGCTACAATACTTTCACCTGCAACCAGTTCATCAACATAATCAATATAGATTATCGGAAAACGATTAGGTATCAAATCCATTATTTCTTGTGTATCCATGAATGCCACATCCGTCACCTCACTAAAAATAATATTTCGAACATCAAACTATTCGATGATTGAATAATATTACAATCGCCAAAAATTGTCAAACAGTCACTTTTTCACACAAAATGTATATTTATTTTCATTAAATATATAAGCTCAAATAGCAAGATCGACATAGAATTATTTTTTTATTATTTCATGTGATCTTCAACTTCAAGGCAATTATCTTGAATATCAAATTAATTTTTATCTTATAATACCATAACTTTTAAAATAGAAGAAAACAAGTTTTTTTTACTATTCATCGTATTTCTAAACAATTTGGACAAATTCTAATCTAAAATTAATAATTAAAAATAGACTTTATCCTATTCCTATACTGACATACAAAAAAGATACTACCACAAAATCATCACTTTGTAGTAGCATCCCTATTTCTCCAAATTATTACTTTATATCTTCCTCAGATTTATCATCTGTCTTTTCTATTATCTTTGAATCCTCAACAACTGCTGATTTGGTAGGTGTCTTCTCTGGAGCACTTGCTGCGGGAACAACTCGACCAATTGCTGAGCGGTCAAATGTTAGAAAGATTCCATCACAATCAAGCGTTACCGTTTGGTCAGCATCATTAATGCTATCAACAACACCATGTAAACGACCAATGGTAATAACTTGATCACCCTTTTTTAACTGATTCATCATTTCTTTACGTTTTTGTTGTTGCTTTTTTTGTGGACGAATCATCATGAAGTACATCAGACCCATAACGGCAACAAACATTATAATAGTTGAAACTGAACTATTCATTTTATATTCACTCCTATTAACATTTACTAAGTTTAACTTTAGCAAAGATTCATGTTAGTTACTAGCGTTTTGCAAAAAAAATTAAAAATTACGTGCATTTTCTTCATTAAAACCATATTCTTCAAAAAACGCTTCTTTGAACTCCAACAAATTATCATCCATAATCGCTTGTCGAACATTCTTCATTAAATTCAATAAGAAATAAAGATTATGATAACTTGCTAAACGTAAGCCAAAAATTTCATCTGCTTTTATCAAATGACGAATGTAAGCTCTCGTAAAGTTGCGACAGGTATAACAATCACAATTCTCATCAAGTGGCCTAAAGTCACGAGCATAGGCAGCATTTTTCACCACCAAGCGGCCATGGGACGTCATACATGTCCCATTGCGTGCAATTCTTGTCGGTAGGACGCAATCAAACATATCAACTCCACGGATCACTCCATCAATCAGTGCATCTGCAGAGCCTACCCCCATTAAATATCGTGGCTTATTTTCTGGGAGAAGTGGTGTTGTAAAATCTAAAACATGATTCATTTCCGCCTTACTTTCACCAACAGAAAGCCCACCAATGGAATAACCTGGAAAATCAAGTGAGACCAACTGTCTCGCACTTAATTCACGCAAATCTTTATGTCCTCCACCTTGAACAATCCCAAATAAGCCTTGACGATTGGGATGTAAATGTGCATTTAATCCGCGTTCAGCCCAACGACTTGTACGTTCAACCGACTTTTTAATATAATCATAACTCTCAAAAAAAGGCGGACATTCGTCAAAGCTCATCATGATATCTGAACCAAGTGCATTTTGAATATGAATTGCCTTTTCTGGAGATAAAAAGAGTTTTTCACCACTTAAATGGCTCCTAAAATGAACTCCTTCTTCAGTAATATCACGCATCTTAGCAAGTGAAAATACTTGGAATCCACCCGAATCCGTCAAGATTCCTTTCTTCCAATTCATGAATTGATGCAAACCACCAGCTTCTTCTACAAGATCCTCTCCAGGTCTCAACCAAAGATGATACGTATTAGAAAGAATTATATTGGCTCCCATTTCATCAAGTTCTTCAGGTGCTAAAGATTTAACAGATGCTTGCGTTCCGACAGGCATGAACATCGGTGTAGGGAAAGTTCCATGGGGCGTTATAATTTCTCCTAAACGTGCCCCAGTATGCTTTTCTTTTTTTATTAAACGATACTTTATCGCCGGTTCAGTCATTTAAATTCTCCATTTCTAAAAACAATTATTTAATAAACATTGCGTCCCCAAAGCTAAAGAAACGGTACTTCTCGTCAACTGCATGTTTATATGCATTCAAGATATTTTCACGTCCCGTAAACGCAGAAACAAGCATCACAAGCGTCGATTTTGGTAAATGAAAGTTTGTGATAAATGCTTGTACAACTTTCCATTCATAGCCTGGTTTAATAAAAATATCTGTCCAACCGCTATCAGGTTTAATTTCACCGTCAAACTTAGACCCAATTGTTTCAAGAGTTCTAATAGAAGTAGTTCCTGTCGCAACAATTTTACCGCCATTTTTTCGAACATCATTCAATACTTTTGCAGCTTCTTCATTCAAACGATAGAATTCACTATGCATTTTATGATCTTCAATATTATCAACACTAACAGGTCTAAAAGTTCCTAAGCCAACATGGAGGGTCAAATAAACAAGATGAACACCTTTGTCTTCAATCTTTTGCAACAATTCTTTTGTGAAATGTAACCCTGCAGTTGGAGCCGCTGCTGATCCAATTTCTTTTGAATAAACAGTTTGATACATTTCAGGATCATCTAACTTTTCCTTAATATAAGGAGGTAATGGCATTTCACCTAACTTATCTAGAATTTCCATAAAAATACCATCATACTCAAAACGAATCATGCGTCCACCATGCTCTAATTCTTCTGTTACCACAGCACTAAGCTGTCCATCACCAAAATTAATTCTAGTACCGACTTTTGCTCTTTTGGCAGGTTTCACTAATGTCTCCCAATTGTCCCCTTCTGTATTATTAAGTAAAAGGACTTCCAAATGTCCATCTGTATCTAGTTTTGTGCCATAAATACGTGCAGGCATAACTCGTGAATCATTCATTACAAGCGCATCACCAGGATTTAATTGGTCAATCACGTTGTAGAAAACATCATCCCGGTATTCACCTGACTTACTATCCAAAATCAACATTCTAGAATGATCACGTTCCTTCAATGGAGTTTGTGCAATCAATTCTTGTGGTAAATCATAATCAAAATCTTCTGTTGTTAGATGTTTCTCTGACAAAATAGCCACCCTTTTCAATAATTATTTTTTCCTATTGCTATTCCAAGATGCTCATATGCTGCTGTTGTCGCAACTCGTCCTCTTGGAGTTCTCTTAATAAAACCAATTTGAAGAAGATAGGGCTCGACCATATCAATAATCGTCTCAACGTCTTCACCAATATTTGCAGCAATTGTATTTACACCTACTGGACCACCACCATAAAAAGTAATCATCATTTTCAACATCTTACGATCTGTAGCATCCAGTCCCTTATCATCTACACGCAGCAAATCTAACGAAGAATTAACAATCTCTGCTTCGATTACTTTTTTTTGGGCCACTTGTGCAAAGTCCCTAACGCGCTTTAATAAGCGATTAGCAATTCGTGGTGTCCCGCGCGAGCGTAATGCAATCTTCTTTGCTCCTTCAGGAGTAATTCTTGAATCAAATATCCCTGCTGAACGTATTATAATTTGAGCTAGTTCCGTTTCGGAATAATAATTCATATGTGCAATTATTCCAAAACGATCTCTTAAAGGTGCTGAAAGCAACCCTGCACGCGTTGTTGCTCCAATTAATGTAAAAGGAGGCAATGTAAAATGAACTGGATGTGCAGTTGGCCCTTGTCCAATTACAATATCAACAAAGTAATCTTCCATCGCTGAGTACAAAACCTCTTCAACTACTTTGGGCAAACGATGGATTTCATCAATAAATAGCACATCCCCTGCCTCAAGTTCATTCAAAAGTGCAACTAAGTCACCTGGACGCTCAATTGCTGGCCCACTTGTTGTCTTTATTTGGACTTGCATCTCATTTGCTATCACCATCGCAAGCGTGGTTTTACCAAGGCCTGGAGGACCATATAAGAGAACATGATCAAGTGCTTCTTCCCTAGTTTTGGCTGCTTCAATATATACTGCTAATTCATTTTTTAAATCTTGTTGCCCGATATATTGTGCAAAGAATCGTGGTCGCAAGGACAATTCATTTTCATCATCTTCGATTTGTGAATCACCTGAAACAACGCGATCTTTATCAACCATTAAAAGGCCTCCTTTTTCCTGTTAATTAATTATGCATCAACAATTTAAGCGCTGCCCGCAAATAATCATCAGTTGAATCAGCATTCAGCTGCTTTAATTGTTTCGTTATCTTCTTAGTTTCCGTTTTAGTATACCCTAAAGCATCTAAGGCTGCGAGTGCCTCTACTAGGTTACTATTAGTGGCATCCTCTTTAAATTCCAAACTCTGTTGTCCTATAAAGTCACTCTGTTCATCTAAGTCCTCGAGTTTTCCCTTTAAATCCAAGATGATTTGCTGTGCTGTTTTTTTACCTACCCCTGGGAACTTAGTCAAGTAAGTGATGTTTTCACCATTAATTGCTTCTACTAGCCCTAAATGATTATCATTCGCCAAAATAGCTAAAGCACTTTTAGGTCCAATTCCGGAAACATTTAATAACTTTAAAAAAAGATTCTTCTCAGCAAGATTCCAAAATCCATATAATGTAATTGCATTTTCACGCACCGCTTGATATATATATACCTTCTTTTTGGAGTCAGCATGGTACCTGAATGGATTTGCAACATAAACTTGGTAACCAATGCCCTGAATTTCAACAACAATGTAATATGGCGTAACGCTTGTAACTAACCCATCAAAATATTCGTACATGATTTATTCCTTCCTTAATCCAGCGAACGCTGACTCTGATGTGAATCTTGAATCCGCTTAAACATATGTTCCATATCCGCATTGCTGAAATGTACCAAAACTGGTCGGCCATGAGGGCAATTAAATGGGTTTTCACATTTTTTTAATTCTTCTAACAACGCTTTTGCCTGCAAGTCATCCAAATGATGATTTGCTTTTATTGATCTTTTACAACTCATCATAATTGCTGTTTTTTCACGATAAGTTGCAATATCAATCTTACCGTCTTTTAGGATATAATCAATTAATTCGCGTAAAATTGATTCCTCTTGGCCCGCTTTAAACCAAGTGGGATGCTGATGAACAATATAACTATTTTTACCAAATTCTTCAAGCTCAATTCCAACCGCAGCGAGCTTATCGAGATTTTGATTTATCAACAAAATATCACTAGTAGAATAATCTAATACAATCGGTACCAACAAGCTTTGCTGACTAGTCCCAACCTCACCAATTTTTTTGCGATAAAATTCATACTTACAACGTTCCTGTGCCGCATGCTGATCAACAATATATAAACCATCATCGCTCTGTGCAAAAAGGTATGTCCCATGCATTTGACCAATATAAACTAAATCTGGAAATCTTTTGCTTGGCCTTTCTTTTAGTATCTCGGTTTTTCCTATCGAAGTTTCATTATCGTCTTTTTTTGCATTAACTTCAATACCATACTTTTTATCCCATGCACCTAAATTAGTTGTTAAATCCTTTCTCTTTTGAACTACAAAAACCTCAGGACTAACTTCTTTGTATGCTTCCTTTTTTTCTCGTACTTGATCATTTACTGTTTCTGTAGCATTATCATTTTTAGATAAATTTAAGTAATTATCATTTTTGGTTTGGTAAAGCCTAGATGATTCGTTCAAATCGATTTCTAATTGTTTTAAATCAACTGTTGATTTTTCTTTTTTCTCAAGATTTTTCAATGCATTAGGGATTAGATTTTCTGGCGCAATCCTTTGAGCAATGCTTTTTTTTATCAATTTTCCAAGCTGTTCTTCCTTACTGATTCTAACTTCTTGTTTTGTAGGATGAACATTCACATCAATTAGAAGCGGATCCAGCGAAATTGCAAGAACCGCAAATGGATACCTTCCAACCATCAACTTAGATCCATACCCTTTAATAATCGCATTTGTCAATTGGTAGTTTTTTATATATCTACCATTAATCAAAATACTAATATAATTTTTTGATGCTCTTGTTAATTCAGGCAAAGACACAAATCCACTAATCTTAAAGTCAAGATCTTCATTCGAAAAAGCCAGCATTTTTCTGGCATTATTAACTCCGTAGATCGCACTAATTGTCTGTTGTAAGTTTCCATTACCAGCAGTTTGTAACAAGTTCTTGCCATTACTTGAAAATGAAAAAGCTATGTCTGTGTTGCTTAATGCCAACCGATTCATGATATCGCTAATTGCAGCTAGCTCAGTTTGAATGCTCTTAAGATATTTTAGTCTAACAGGTGTATTAAAAAACAGCTCAGCTACTGTGATGGTTGTTCCTTGTGACCGTGATGTCATTTTTTTTTCAAGAATTTTTCCACCTTTAATCTTAATGGCAGTTCCAGCAGTATTCATAGCAGACGTCTCTAGTTCGACTTCCGATACTGATGCAATACTTGGAAGGGCCTCACCTCTAAAACCAAGTGTCTTTATTTTAAATAGATCCTTTTTTGTCAAAATTTTACTAGTTGAATGTCTTTTGAAAGCAAGTTCGACATCACTGCTATCAATGCCTTCTCCGTTATCAATGACCTGAATCTTAGCTAATCCGCCTTCTTCAACCAAAACATCGATTTGCGAACTATTGGCATCAATCGCATTCTCAACTAACTCCTTGACAACAGATGCAGGGCGCTCAAGCACTTCACCAGCTGCAATTTGATCCGCCAAAATATCTGTTAATTCATGGATTTTTCCCAAGAAAATCACCTCTTTTTGCCAGTCTTATTACTTTTTCAATTCTTTTTGCCACTCATATAATTTGTTAAGAGCCTCAAGTGGTGTTAAAGACATTAAATCCGCTTCTTTAATTTTAGACATCACTTTTTCTTTTTTACTTGAGTTTTTCTTCTCAGGAGGGCCGAATAAGGATAATTGTTCTTCTTCGATTAATTCAGAATCATGTTGCACTTTTTCTGCATATTCCGGTTGTTTGTCATTTTTTTTAGGTACTGTCTTAGAAAGATCTTTAGTATCGCTTTCCAACGTGGAAAGAATCTCGGTTGCACGTTCCAATAAATCTGTCGGCATTCCTGCTAATTTTGCCACATGTACTCCATAAGACTTATCTGCTGCACCCGCCTGCATTTTATGCAAAAATATCAAATCACCATTTTTTTCAACTGCACCAACGTGTATATTTTCTAACTCAGATAAAGTTTCCGATAAACCTGTGAGTTCATGATAATGCGTGGAAAAGAGTGTCTTAGCATGAACGTGATCGTGCACATATTCAATAATCGCTTGTGCCAGCGCCATTCCATCATATGTTGCAGTTCCTCTACCAATTTCATCAAACAAAATAAGTGAGTTTTTTGTAGCATGTGCCAGTGCCTGATTGGCTTCTTTCATCTCTACCATAAATGTAGATTGGCCCGCTATCAAGTCATCAGCTGCACCAATCCTTGTAAAAATTTGATCAAAAATCGGCAGTTTTGCGGAACTAGCCGGTACAAAACAACCAATTTGAGCCATCACAACCGTTAAGGCAAGTTGTCTCATGTAAGTACTTTTACCAGACATATTTGGCCCAGTAATTAATAAAATGCTCAAGTTTCCAGGCATTACAACATCATTGGGTACATAACTTTGTTTACCCATAACTTCTTGCACAACTGGATGCCAACCATCTTTTACTTCAATATCATTTCCATTCTTTACCAATTTTGGCATAACAAAATGCTGACGTTCACTGACTACTGCAAATCCTTGCACTACATCTAAAGCTGCAATCGCCTTTGCAAGCCTTTGTAGTCGCTTAATTTGATCTTTAATCCGTTCACGAATATCCACAAACAAACGATACTCTAAGTCAGTAGCCTTACCTTGTGCACCAAGAATCAATTCTTCTTTTTCCTTCAATTCTGGTGTAATAAATCTTTCAGCATTTGTCAGCGTCTGTTTGCGTTGATACCGTTCCTCCGGTAACTTAGCTAAATTTGCTTTTGATACCTCAATAAAATATCCGAAAACCCTATTAAAACCTATTTTAAGTGTCGATATTCCAGTTTCGTCCCGTTCTCTTTTTTCCATTTGTGCCAGCCATTTTTTCCCATTCTTCATGGCATCCGTGTAGCTGTCAAGTTCAGCATTATATCCTTCTTTGATCAGACCTCCATCTGTAACTGACAAAGGCGGTTCATCAACTACCGCTTGTTCTATCAAGTCAACTACATCTTCAACTGGATCAAGTTCTTCAATAATTGAAGTTAAAGAATCGTCATTAATTGTTTCTAGGACATATTTAATCTTAGGAACTTGTTGCAAAGACTGTTTTAATTGAATCAAATCGCGCCCATTAACGCTTCCAAAAGCAACTCGGCCAGCAAGTCTTTCTAAATCATATACTTGCGTTAAATCTTCTTGCAATGCACTTCGCTCAAAGTAATGATCAAGCAACAGCTTAACCATATTATAGCGGTTTGTAATCTTATCTTTTTCTAATAAAGGCCGATCAATCCATTGTTTTAAAAGTCTTCCTCCCATTGCTGTTTTTGTTTCATCTAGTAACCACAGCAAGGTTCCTGCTTTTTTTCCTGTACGGCTATTTTCAAGAAGTTCCAAGTTTCTCTTTGAATAATGATCCATTTTAAGAAAATACCTTGGCTCATAATGAATAGCTCGTTGTAGGTGACCCAAACTACGTTTTTGAGTAGCACTTAAATAACTAATTAAGTGTCGGACTGTATCAACTTCCAATATATTCTTCAAATCTTGTATTGCATAATTCAATTCAGAATTTTCGGTAGTTTCAGTTTGTTTTGAAATCAATATCTTCAATGGTGCTAAATCTTCTAGTGTAGCTGTTGTTACAGTCTGATCCACAACCAATTCCTTTGTTTGTAAACTAATTAATTCATTTATTACTTGTTCAAGTGAATTCAAACTTGCAGATTTTAATTCTCCCGTGGATAAGTCAGTATACGCAAAACCATATGCTTTTCCCTGTTGATGAAGTGCAGTCAAATAATTGTTTTCTTTAGCCTCGTTTACAGAACTATCAATCGCTGTACCAGGTGTAATTAATTGAATTACTTCACGTTTCACCATTCCTTGTGCAAGTTTTGGATCTTCCATTTGCTCACAAATTGCAACCTTATAACCTTGTTCAATTAAAATATCAATATAGTTTTGTGCGGCATGATGGGGAACACCACACATTGGAATTTTGTCAGCAGCATTTTTATTTCGTGTTGTTAAGGTGAGTTCTAATAACTGTGATCCCTTAATCGCATCATCGTAAAACATTTCATAAAAATCACCCAAGCGATAAAACAAGAAAGCATCAGGATATTGCTCCTTAATCTTCAAATACTGTTCCATCATAGGGGTATTCTTTGTCTTTTGCGGCATCCTTTAATCTCCTTTACTTTTTTAGTCTTCAAAAGGATGATCTGCATTAATCTGAATTGTTTGAATCTTCTTCGCAGTTCCATCGTCTGTTAAATCAATTAAACATCCTGATAAGGTCTGTCTTCCACTCTCATCAACTTCAAATCTTGTTGGCATTTGATTAAGAAATCTTTCAATTACATTCTCACGCCGCATCCCTATAATACCGTCATAAGGTCCTGTCATTCCAACATCTGCTAAAAATGCAGTTCCCTGTGGTAAAACGCGCGCGTCATTAGTCTGAACATGTGTATGTGTCCCAACTACCGCAGAAACTTGACCATCAAAGAACCAGGCAAATGCCTGTTTCTCACTCGTTGTTTCAGCATGAAAATCAACGAAAATAAAATCTGTTTCTTTTTTTAATTTTTCAACTAAATTTGTTGCAACAGCAAAAGGATCGTCAGAAGGTGTCATAAAGACTCTTCCTTGCATATTAATTACAGCAAGTTTTTGTTGATTTATTTGCATTATCGTATATCCAACACCTGGAACCTTGCCCGCAGGTAAATTAGCGGGTCGTACCATTTTTTTTGCACTTCCTATGAATTCATTTATTTCTGGATTATCCCAGACATGATTACCCATTGTGATAACATCTGCACCCAGACTTAGAATTTTTTTATAGACCTTTTCATTGATCCCTCTTCCTCTGGTTGCATTCTCGGCATTAACAATTGTTGCTTGCGGATGAAATTTTCTCTTTAATTTTGGGAGATATTCTTCAATCATATTTTGACCTGAATTACCCATAACATCACCAATGAACAAAATTCGCATTCTTTTCCTCTTTTCTACAAAACTCATAATCCTAATTTTAGCATTTTTCTTGAATTGTTGTGTATCTTGAAGTATTTTTTTGCTAATTTTATTTGCACAATCAAAAAAGCTGCGACATCTTTATTATAACGTCACAGCTTTTTTATTCAGTCCAAATTATCACTTAGATCTTTTACTCTGTTCTTGGTACAAAGTAGCCCTAAAGCTATAAACAGTCAGTTATTTGGCATACTCAATCGCACGAATTTCCCTGATGACAGTAACTTTGATATGTCCAGGATATTCCATCTCTTCTTCAATTTGATTTTTAATATCTCGTGCCAACACCGTTGACTCTAAATCACTAACTTCATTAGGTTTTACAATTACACGCACTTCACGTCCAGCCTGAATTGCATAACTCTTCTTGACACCATCAAAAGCATTAGTAATTTCCTCAAGTTTTTCAAGACGATGAATATAACTTTCAAGTGATTCACTTCGAGCACCAGGTCTCGCAGCAGAAATTGCATCTGAAGCTGCAACTAAAACAGCAATTGTATACTTAGCTTCAACATCACCGTGATGTGAAGCAATTGTATTAATAACGGTGTCACTTTCATGATACTTTTTGGTAAGTTCAACACCAATCTGAACATGTGACCCATCAACCTCATGATCAATAGCCTTACCGATATCATGCAATAAACCTGCCCGCTTTGCCATAGTAACGTCTTCGCCTAATTCAGAGGCCAATACACCTGCTATTTTTGCAACCTCAATCGAATGATCAAGAACATTTTGACCATAACTAGTCCGAAACTTCAAACGACCAATTGTTTTAATCAAATCAGGATGAATTGAGTGTAATCCCAATTCAAAGATGGCTTCTTCACCAATATCGCGAATCTTCGCATCCATCTCTTTTGTTGATTTTTCGACCATCTCTTCAATTCTAGCAGGATGAATTCGACCATCTTGAATTAATTTTTCAAGTGTCATTTTAGCGATTTCTCTTCGAATTGGATCAAATCCACTCAAAACAACCGCTTCTGGAGTATCATCAATAATTAAGTCTATCCCCGTTAATGTTTCTAACGTTCGAATATTTCGACCTTCACGACCAATAATACGTCCTTTCATCTCATCGTTCGGTAATGAAACCACCGATACGGTTGTCTCTGAAACAGTGTCCGCTGCACTTCTTTGAATAGCCTGTGCAATTAAAATTCGAGCAGTTCGGTCAGCACTAGCTTTGGCCTCATCCTCACTGTCTTTAATCATAACTGCCATCTCATGGCTCAATGCTTCTTTAGTCTCAGACATCACTACCTTACGAGCTTCCTCATGCGTTAACTCTGCGACTCTCTCTAACTCTAACTCTTGTTCATGAACCAATGCATCAGCTTTAGCTTCTTTTTTTTCTATTTCTTTTTGCTGCTGCTCTATATGATTCTCTTTTTGGGTCAATCCTTGTTCACGTTTTTCAAGTATACCGTCTTTCCTGTCTAGGTTTTCCTCTCTTTGCAGTAAACGATTTTCTTGTTTTTGAACTTCCGATCTACGTTCCTTTAATTCATTTTCTATCTCGCCACGATAACGATGACTTTCATCCTTAGCTTCTAAAATAGCTTCTTTTTTTTGTGTCTCTGCCTCTTTTTCAGCATTCTTCAAAATTCCTTGCGCAGTTTGCGTAGCAATATCGAGTGTTTTCTCGTAACTCTTCTTATGAGCCACGATGCCCCCAGCAAATCCAATTCCAAAAGTTATAATAGCGATGGCGAGGATAATAATTGTTGAAATCAAACTTTCACCTCCACATCGTCAAAAAATGATTAACAAATAAATAATCATTACTTTTTAGATGTATTTAATTTATCCATACCACTGTATTCTACGTTGTAAAACTATGTTATGTCAACATAAAACATGCTCTTTTGTATAATACAAATGTTCATAATCACAATATTAAAATCAGTTTTAATCACAAAAAAAGTCCTGACAGAATTAGGTAATATTACATCTGCTAGAACTTTATAATAACCAATTTAATTTTTATAAGCTAGAGCATAAAATTACATTTCCTCTGGTGCTTGAACTCCTAATAAGCGTAGCGACTCATTTAACACCGTTGCAACACTCTTTACTAAAGCAAGGCGTGCCAGCTTATTTTCATCTTCAACCAAGATTTTTGTATGTGCATAATATTTATTAAATGCTTTTGCAAGATGCAAAGAATACTTCGCAACGACTGAGGGTTCATATTCTTCAGTCGCACGCTTAATTATATCTGGGAATGTGGCAATTTTAGTAATCACTTCCCATGAGTCTTCATCTGCCAATTGATATTTCATTTTGGAATCAAATTCAGGGTTATTTGCTTTCCGCAAGATACTCATTGCTCTAGCATGTGAGTATTGAACATATGGACCAGTCTCACCTTCAAAGCGTACAACTTCTTCCAAGTCAAAATCAAAATTATTCATTCTTTCATTTTTTAAATCATGGAATATTACTGCTCCTACTCCAACTTGATCCGCAACTTTTTCCTTATTTTTTAAATTTGGATTTTTTGCAGCAATTTGTTCTTCTGCTAACTTAACAGCATCATCTAAAACTTCTTCAAGCAAAATAACACGACCAGCTCTAGTAGAAAGTTTCTTCCCTCCTTGAGTAATCAAACCAAATGGAATATGGTGAATATCATCAGACCAATCTTCACCCATTTCGCTCAAAACTGCTTTTAATTGCTTAAAATGATTTGTTTGTTCATTGCCAACAACATAAAGTGATTGTGCGAAGTCATAAGTTCGTTTACGATAAATTGCAGCTGCTAGGTCTCTTGTAATATACAAAGTTGCTCCATCTGTCTTTTTAATTAATGCTGGATTAAGATTATATTTTTCAAGATCAACAATCTGTGCCCCTTGACTCTCCTTAAGCAGATGATGTTCTTCAAGCATTGAAACCACTTCATCCATCTTATCATTATAAAAAGCCTCACCATTGTATGAATCAAATTCAACACCTAATACACCGTAGATTTTCATAAATGATTTAAGCGACTCTTCCCGGAACCATTTCCATAAATGAACTGCTTCTTCATCGTTATCCTCTAATTTCTTGAACCAAGCCCGTGCTTCTTCGTCCAGTTCAGGATGATCAACATCTTCTTTATGAAATCTTACATAATATTCAAGTAATTTATTGATTGGATCAGCTTTAACTTCTTCTTCACTTCCCCAAAGCTTATACGCCTCTATCAATTTCCCAAATTGTGTGCCCCAATCACCCAAATGATTAATTTTGATAGGTTCATAATTGGTCTTTTCTAACAACTTGGCAATTGAATTTCCAATAACTGTTGAACGCAAATGACCCATCGACATTGGTTTTGCAATGTTAGGTGAAGACATATCAATAGGCACACTTCCACCATTACCAATATTTTGATCCCCATATTTTGAGCCTTCTGTAATTACTTGATGCAAAATTTCCGCACTGAAATTACTCTTATCTAAGAAAAAGTTAACATATGGTCCTACTGCCTCAATCTTTTGAAATCCATCTTGATTAATGTTCTCCACAATCTCTGTTGCAATCATTTGTGGAGCTTTATGCATCACTTTAGCTAATGGAAATGCAGGAAATGCATAGTCACCTAACTCTAAACTCTTTGGTTTTTCAAGTAATTGATATACTTTATCTGCAGCAATCTGCCCATCTAAAACCTTCACTAATGCATCTGTAACTAATTTTTTGTAATCCATAACCTTCTCCTTTTTTGTGTATAAAAAAACTCCTACATTTAAAAAAATGTAAGAGACGAGTTAAACCCGCGGTACCACTCTAATTGATTAGTAATCCACTCGTTATTAAATTTTCTTCCTAGAAAGTACGCTTCGTATTAGTTTCAATCCCTGGCTCACATCAACCCAAGGTCGCTTGAAAATTCACTAATCTACTATTTTTCATGATTGGAATTATATAAATATATCTACTATAAAAGCGGGTGACGAGAATCGAACTCGCGACATCAGCTTGGGAAGCTGGGATTTTACCACTAAACTACACCCGCAGAACAAGTAGTAGTATAGCATAAAATATTCTCGCTGTCAGCATTATTTTACAGTGATTTTCTTCATATCTTTCAGTCTTACAATTACTCGATTATGAAAATCGTTAACAGCCACTTCGTCAGTTATATCATGTTCAACAATTGCCACCATCGCAGAGTTTTCATAGATTTTCTCCACAGCACCAACAAAATCATGACTTAACGTTCCGAATTTTTTGCACTTGACCTTTTCGCCAATTTTAAACTCTGTTTCCATCTGCTTTACCTACCTTCATTCAATAATCTTTAGCATAATATCAAATTTAGATATGCAAATCAACAAATCAAACTATTTTTTATTATGTTTTTCAAAAAATTACGATATTTGCTGATCTTTTTCATATTGTTTCTTTTTCAACATTTTCATTGCTTTAAAATAAGATACAATCAATACACAACACGAACCCAGCCATGCCAAGGGATTAGCAAAACATGCACCAACATACCCAACTGTTGTTGCCAAGAATATTGCCGCTAAACACCTCATTAATAATTCCATAACACCCGCAATAGTAGGGATAATACTGCGACCTAACCCTTGCAACGTGTATCGTAAAATAAATAATGTTGCTAAAAGGACATATAGGCTGCTGTTTGCATTAAAGTACACTTGCGATAACTGCAATACTTTTTCTTCTGAATTGCCGACAAATAATACAACTAAATCTCTTCCAAAAAAAATAACGAGTGCACCTGCAATAATGCTAAATAACCCTGAGACCAACAGACACTGCTTCACACCTTTTATAATTCTGCCATATTTTCCAGCACCATAATTTTGAGCAGTAAAAGTTGCCATTGCAACGCCAAAGGACATCATCGGCTGAATTGCCAATTGGTCAATTTTGCTTGCTGCTGTCGTAGCAGCTACTGCAGTTGTCCCTAATCCATTTAAAGCTGATTGAACCATAATACCACCAATTGCAATAATTGATGCTTGAAAGGCCATTGGTAAGCCAATATAAAGATGCTGTTTAAAGTCTTTCGCTGAAAAAGTTGTAAAGTCCTTTTTTCTAACCTGTAGTAAAGGAATTCTTCTCATAATATAAATAATACACAATACCACTGAGAAAATTTGTGCAATAACTGTTGCATACCCTGCACCATCAACCCCCATGTGAAACACCAAAATAAAAATCAACTCAAGAACAATATTAACAACAGCCGCAACAATCAGAAAATAAAGAGGTGTCCGACTGTCGCCAAGAGCACGAATAACATTTGCTAAGAGATTAAACGCCATAGAGGAAAAAATTCCTCCAAAAATAATTGAGATAAATAGTTGTGCATCTGCTTCAATTGCTTTAGGTGTTTGCATTAAATTTAAAATATCACCAATAAAATAAAGGCTTAAAAAAGTTAAAATGACAGTTGCAATAGCACTGATAACAATGCTTACTGCAAAGCTTTGCCGAACTTTGCGATAATTACCCGCACCAAAATATTGGGCTGTAATAATGGAAAGTCCCGCAGTTAGTCCCTGAGCAAACCCGATTATCAAAAACTGAATACTACCGGTCGCTCCAACCGCTGCTAATTGATTGACTCCAAGCGTCTGTCCAACAATCAACGTATCAGAGATACTGTATAATTGTTGAAAAAGATTGCCTACCAACAATGGAATGGTAAACATTAAAATAAGTTTTATTGGACTTCCTTTTGTTAGCTCCTTCAATCGTTTACCCCCAATTCAAAATTTACAATAAATGTCGTTTTATTAAGATCATATTTTATCATGGTAGCATATGAAAAAAAACAAATGAAGACCTAACTCAAAAAAATTTCTAACAGATTTATTCTTGTGGATATCGCTTTGCAATATAGTTTTGAATTTCATTAACAAATGCTCTTGTAGAAGGTGTTTGTTTTGTTTCAAAATGAGAAATTAAACAAATTGTGCGATAAAAATGTTCTTTAAAGGGATAATGATTTACATTCCCCGATAATTTCTGCAAGGCTAATTCAGGTAGAATGCCTAACCCAAGTCCACTTTCTACCATTGCAATAATGGAAGCATCATCAATACTATACTGGATTGAATTAACAGAAACATCATATGTGTCCAGCGCCCTCTTGGTATCACGATCATAATCTATTTGTTGCAAAATGAAGTTTTCATTTTTAATATCATCTTTTGTGACCACACCAGCTTGCGGATTGAAGCTCTCAGGGGCAATGCAGTAAATCGGGTCACGATGCAACGGTAAAACTTCTAGTTTTTCTTTGATTGGTAGTGCACTAAACCCTATATCAAGCATTCCTAGTCTCACTTGTTCCGCAACTTCATTAAAATTACCCTGTGTAACTGATAAACCAATATCTGGATATTTCTTTTTGAAGCTCTGAATAATGTCTGGTAACCAATTAATGCAGACACTACTGAACGCTCCAATTCGAATCCGTCCCTGATTTAATCCATTAATTCGTGCAGCCTCTTCTACCAATTTTGCCTCTGAATTTAAGATATCTTGAACAACCGGTAAAATCTTCTGCCCATCTGGTGTTAATTTCACACCTGTTCGATTACGAATAAATAATGCAAAACCAAGTTCTTTTTCTAGTCCTGCAATTGAATGACTAATTGCTGAAGGAGTAACATTTAATTGTGTTGCCGCGGCAAAAAATGTCTTACGCTTTGCAACTTCACTGAAAACTTCATAGGAAAATGTGGACATGATCAACACCTCAATATTTTAATAATGAATTATCTTCATCTTAGATTGAAAAAAATGAATTTTACTTAACTTAGAAATAACGGTACACTTTAAACATCAACAAAACAAGTAAAAATTATTCGAGGAGGATTTATTATGATACCAACTTTTTCTAGTCGCATAAATCAAGAACCAACTAGCCTTGACGCCTTATTCGCGTTGAGTGGTCGAGCTGACTTGATTTCATTCGCTGGTGGCTATCCAGATCCTGCTCTATTTCCAAAAAAAGAACTCAATAATGCATTTGAAAACAGAATTAAAAAATCTTCCTCTGAAATTTTTCAATATCGCTCAATCTTGGGTTACGAGCCATTGCGCAAAAGAATTGCTAATTATGCTGAAACAACTGGCATAACTTGTCAACCTGAAAACATTATGCTTACACAAGGAGCACAACAAGGAATTAAGCTACTTGCAGGTCTTTTTCTAGATGATTTTGATGGCGTCGTCGTTGAAGCACCTACTTATGCTGGTGGGCTTGAAGCATTTAATGATCACAAACCAACTTATTATGAAATACCAATGGAAGATGATGGTATGAACATAGATATCTTGGAAAAAACATTAGAAGAAAATAACGTTAAGTTGATTTATACAATTCCTAATTTTCAAAATCCAACTGGATACTGTATGTCAATTGAAAAAAGAAAACGCCTTGCTAAGCTTGCTTCCAAACACAATGTTATGGTTATTGAAGATGACCCTTATCGTGAACTGCGCTATACTGGCAATGCTCTTCCTTCAATTAAATCCTTCGACTTAACTGAAAATGTTGTTACCTTGGGAAGTTTTTCTAAGATTTTATCACCTGCTCTTCGGTGTGGCTGGTTAATTGGCGCTAAAGAAATCGTTGATCAATTGTCTTCATTAAGACTATCGTATGATTGCCAGTCCTCAAACATTTTATTGGAAGGAATAGATGAATACTTAGATCATAATGATATTGCAACACATATCTCTAAATTGCGCGATGTCTATCAACACAAAATGAATGCAATGTTGACTGGCCTTTCAGAAAATCTCCCTACGGAATGTAGTTTTTCTAAGCCAACAGGTGGCTTCTTCATTTGGGTAAATTTACCTGAATCACTTGATGCGCGCGAGTTGTTAAATAAAACGAGAAAAGTAACATTTTTAGAAGGATCATCGCTATTTGCAACTTCTAAGGAAACAAATCACCTTAGACTTAACTTTACTGGAATTACAGAAAAACAAATTAAAGAAGGTTGTATCGACCTTGGTAATACCATCAAGCATGCTCTTTTGTCACTAGCAATCTAGTCTTTTTGACTTTGCTTGGATTTCAGATAGTATTCTATTTTAAAAAGGAGAGTAGGTCAAAAGTCAAATTTTGATCTATCTCCTCTTTTTTTCATACAATTATTTTGAATTCAGCTATATTATTATTTTAGCGCTTTGTTTCCAATGTCGTTACGGTAGTAGCAGTCATTAAGCACAAGGGTACTAATGTATTTACGAGCTTTAAGTTGTGCATTATTAATTGTATCCTGTAATGCAACAATACTTAGGATTCTTCCCCCATTACCATATAAACGACCATTTTTGGCAATTACATTAGCATAATCAATTGAAATTCCTTCTTCTTCATCAAAATGAGGAAGTGCCTGACCCTTAACGGGCAAGTTCGGATACCCCTTTGCGGCCAGAACAATCCCAAGACATGCTTTCGAATTGACTTTTATTTGTTGCATTTTTACACCGTTAAGACAATTATCAATTAATTCTGCAAAATCTGACTCTAATCGCGGTAGTACTACCTGAGTCTCGGGATCACCCAACCTAACATTATATTCAATAACCTTTGGACCTTGATTGGTTAAAATTAGGCCAATATACAAAATACCATGATAATCAAAGTTGTCTTTATTTAGGCCAGCAATTGAGGGGGCAACTACCTTTGAAATCATTTTTTGGTAATCTTCATCTGAAAGTTGTGGAACTGGACTGTAGGCACCCATCCCACCTGTATTAGGACCTTCATCATTGTCATAAGCCCGTTTGTGATCTTGTGCCATTGGTAAAATTTGAAAATCATTTCCATTGACTACAACAAATAAAGAATATTCAGGACCATTTAAGAACTCTTCGAGAACAATCTGTTTCTCCCCATTCTTAAACATCTTGCTAATAACTATTTGTGCATCTTCTTTTGACTTCACAATAGTTACTCCCTTTCCAGCAGCCAAACCATCGGCTTTAATCACGATGGGAGTAACAAAATCTTTAAGTGCTGTGTTAGCTTCATCCGCATCTTGAAAAGTTTGATAATCAGCTGTTGGAATGCCATGTTTTATCATGAATTTCAACGCAAAATCTTTTGATCCTTCTAATTGAGCAGCGAATTTATTTGGCCCAAAAATTGCAAGTCCACGTTCTTCAAAATAATCAGTAATTCCTGCAACAAGAGCATCTTCTGGTCCGACAAAAGTCCAATCAATTTGTTTCTCAACTACAAAATCAGCTAAAGCTCTGAAATCTAGCTCTGAAATATTTATCGTATTGATTCCTACTGATTCCATCCCACTATTTCCAGGAGCACAATATATATTAGCAATTTTTTGACTTTTACTAAACGACTTACAGATGGCATGCTCACGTCCACCAGAACCAACTACCAATAGATTAAGTTTTTTACTCACAATTACATCCCCCAGCTTAGTGTCTGAAATGACGGATACCTGTTATTACCATTGTGATTCCGTATTTGTTAGCCATTGCAATTGAGTCTTTATCACGAATACTACCACCAGGTTGTACAATTGCCTTAATTCCATGTTCAGCAGCATATTCAACACAATCATCCATAGGGAAAAATGCATCACTGGCTAATACAGCTGTCTCATCCAAATTATTTCCTGTATTCTTGATAGCAATTTTGGTTGAATCAATTCTATTAGGTTGTCCCGCACCAATTCCAAGTGTTTGATCATCGTTTGTCACAACAATTGCATTACTCTTGGTATGTTTAACTGCCTTCCAAGCAAATAAGAGTGTTTTCAACTGTTGCGCTGTAGGTTGCTTTTCTGTTACTACTGTCCATGTTTCTGGATCCTCTTCCAAAACATCTTGTTCCTGTACAAGTAAACCACCCATTACAGAAACAGTTTCCTTACGAGGTTGTTCATCTTTATTTACAAAATCTAACTGCAGTAAACGAATATTTTTCTTCTTAGCTAAGATTTCAAAAGCTTCATCTGTGTAAGCAGGTGCAATAATAATTTCTAGGAATAACGCATGCATTTTTTTGGCTGTTGCCAAATCAACTTTGCGATTTAAAACAATTACACCGCCAAAAATTGAGATGGAATCTGCTGCGTAGGCTCTATCCCAAGCTTCCTCAATCGTATTTCCCTTGCCAATTCCACAAGGATTCATGTGCTTAAGTGCCACGACTGTTGGTTCAGAAAATTCGCGAGCAATCCTAATTGCAGCATCTGCATCCTTAATATTATTATATGATAGCTTCTTACCATGTAATTGTTTAGCATTTGTAATTGCATATTCCTTTGGTAAAGCATCTTTGTAAAACCATGCTTTTTGGTGGCTATTTTCACCATAGCGCATTGAATCTTCTAAATCATAGGTCAGCGTTAGTTTTTCTGGTGCAACAATACCAGCTTTTTCGGTTAAATAACTTGCAATCAGCGCATCGTAAGCAGCTGTGTGTCTAAAAACTTTAGCGGCAAATTTGGCACGTGTTTCTAACTTTGTATCTCCGAATTCGTCCAATTCATTTGCAATAACCTGATAATCAGCACTATCAACAACTACTGTTACATCATGATAATTTTTGGCAGCACTCCGCAACATACTTGGTCCACCAATATCAATATTTTCAATTGCATCAGCGAGAGTTACATCGGGTTTCTCAATTGTTTCTTTAAACGGATAAAGATTAACACAAACCAAATCAATAGGTTGAATATGCAATTTTTCCATTGTTTTGACATGCTCTGGCAAATCTCTTCGTCCGAGTAATCCTCCATGAATAAATGGATTCAGCGTTTTTACTCGTCCATCAAGAATTTCTGGAAAACCAGTTACATCTTCTACTGAAATGGTTTCTATACCAGCATCTTCCAATACTTTTTTTGTCCCACCAGTCGAAACAATTTCAAAATTTTTTTCAATTAGTTTTTGTGCAAAAGACACCAATCCTGTTTTGTCAGAAACACTCATCAAAGCTCGCTTCATTTTTAGTTATTCTCCTTTTTCAATTAATTCATTTAATATCGATTTTACAACTTCTGGATATAATTTATGTTCACATGCATGAATTCGTGCTTCCAAAGACTCAATCGTGTCATCTTCAAAAATCGGAACTCTCTTTTGTGCAATAATCGGCCCAGAGTCCAGTCCTGAGTCAATATAATGAACTGTCACACCTGTTTGCTTCTTCTGATCATCAAAAGCCCTCTCAATTGAATGAAGCCCAGGATACTCTGGCAGATATGCTGGATGAAGATTAACAATTCTCCCCTCATAATTATCAAGAATTGGGGCACCTATAACCCTTAGATAACCTGCAAGAATTATGAAATCAATCTTATATTGTTTAAGTATTTCTGCAATTTTTTCTTCATAGATTCTTTTCCCACCAACTGCTTTAACAGTAAAAGTCTCGACTGCAACTCGGTGTTTTTTTGCTCGTTCAACCACTAAAGCATCTGGATGATCACAAAACAATAATGCTAATTCACCCTGAAGCTCTTTTTTCTCAAATAAATCTGCAAATATTTCGAAATTCGATCCATTACCTGATGCAAAAATTGCAACTCTCATATCAATTGCCTCACTTAAAACTAATTTTTTCAGAATCAACTGGTCTATTAGCCAATTTACCTACAATGTAGAATGTTTCTTTTTCAGATCTTAAAATATCCTTTACCCGATTTAAATTAGTGGGTGAAACTGCAATAACCATTCCTAAGCCCATATTAAATGCTTCAAAACAATCCGCATTAGACAAGTTACCTTGCTTTTTTAAGTAATCAAAAATGGAGAGTACTGGCCAAGAATGCAATTTAATTTGAGCCTGCAATTTGTCACTAAACATTCGTGGTAAGTTTTCAATTAAACCTCCACCAGTTATATGACTAATTCCAGCAATAATTCTTGCATCTAATAATGGTAACAAAGACTTAACATATATTCTAGTGGGCTCAAGTAAAGTTTGACCAATTGTGCTTCCATTTAGTATTTTCGGTTTGTCTGAGAGTCTTAACTCATTATCCTTGAAAAGAATTTGTCTTACTAAAGAAAACCCGTTTGAATGTAATCCACTTGATGGCAAGCCTATCAGAACATCTCCTGCTTGAGGTTTTTCATTTGTCAATAATTGATTCTTTTCAACTACACCAGTTGCATAACCGGCCAAATCATACTCATCAGATGAATACATATCTGGCATTTCGGCTGTTTCACCACCAATCAATGCAACTTTTGCTTGTCGACAACCGGCTGCAACTCCTTTGACAATTGCAGCCATTTTTTGGGGATCATTATGCCCAGTTGCAATATAATCTAGAAAAAATAGCGGTTTTGCTCCTTGTGCAACGATATCATTAACGCACATTGCAACACAATCAATTCCAATTGTTTCATGTTTATCAGCCTTTTGTGCAATCAATAATTTCGTTCCAACACCATCAGTACCTGATACCAAGACTGGATGTTTGATATTTAACTCTCCCAAATCAAATAATCCACCAAAACTTCCAAGTCCTCCAAGAACCCCAGGCTGTTTAGTGCTCGCTACCTCTTCTTTGATCCTAGCCACAAGCTCATATCCTGCATTTACATCCACACCGGCTTCTTGGTATCTACTCATCTCACACCAACCTCCAATTCGTGCTGATGTTTCAGCGATTTCAAGTATCCTTTTTCATAATCATATAAAGGAGTTGGGTATTTGCCATCAAAGTAAGCAACACACAATCCTCCATTTGGAGCATCCTTTGCATCAGGAACACTAATTGCTTTAATTAAGTTTGGAATCGTCAAAAACTCAAGTGAATCCGCTCCAATTTCCCTACACATTTCAGCAACAGAATAATTAGCTGCCATAAGTTCAGACCGAGTTGAAATATCAATTCCATAAAAACATGGAAAACGCAAAGGAGGAGAAGCAATCCGCATATGAACTTCTTTAGCACCAGCATCCTTCAACAACTTAACAATCTGTTTGCTTGTTGTTCCACGAACAATTGAATCATCAATAATTGCAACTTTCTTACCCTCAACAACCCCACGAACAGCAGATAACTTCATCTTAACTCCACGCTCACGAAGTTCTTGCGTCGGTTGAATGAAAGTTCTTGCAATATACTGATTTTTAATCAGTCCCATTTCATAAGGTAATCCACTCTCTTCAGCATATCCACTTGCAGCTGATAAAGAAGAATTCGGTACACCAACCACCATATCGACATCTAGCGGGGATTGTTTAGCAAGCAGCCTTCCCATTTTCTTACGCGCATTATGAACTGTCACACCATGAAGAATTGAATCTGGACGTGAGAAATAAATATATTCCATTGAACAAATTGCCAGCTGAGTCTCATTGGTATATCGATCAATATGCAAACCCTCTTTATCAATGATTATCAATTCACCAGGCTGAACATCACGTACTATTTTTGCTCCTACCATGTCCATAGCGCAAGTTTCACTAGCAACAACATATGAGCCATTTGCAAGTTGTCCAATTGATAATGGTCTAAAACCATTTGGATCCAGGGCCGCAATTAAGCTATCATTACGCAATAATAAAAAGGCAAAACCTCCATGAATTTGGTTCAAACTTGCTTTGAGTGCATCAATGAAATTCATATGTTTCTTCTGTCGAATCAGATGGATTAAGATTTCTGTATCTGAAGTGGATTGAAAAATTGCTCCTTCTTTTTCAAGATCATGCTTGATTGTCTCAGCATTCGTCAGATTACCATTATGAGCCAGTGCAACATCGCCATCGCCAAAATGAAATAAAAATGGTTGCACATTAGCGAGTATATTATTACCGCTTGTCCCATACCTTACATGACCAATTGCAGCATCACCTACTAAATTATCCAAATTTTCCTTATTTGCAAAAACTTCGGCCAATAGTCCTCGATTTCTAAATTGTTGTAATTTTTCTCCATTGCTCACAACAATTCCAGCACCTTCTTGTCCACGATGTTGCAAACTATGCAATCCAAAATATGTCAGATGACTTGCCTCAGGTGTTCCAAAAACACCAAAGACACCACATTCTTCATTTAATCCTTTGATTTCATAAGGCATGGTATTGCTTCCTCCCAAATTTTCTGAGCTTCCGCAACTTGAATCTCAAAATCTGTATTCTGACACTTCAAGTGTACCTTCTGATCCGCGGTTGTCTCACCAATTTCCATACAATCATTTCCCATTATTTCAATAAACTTTTCAACATTCTTTGGATTCACACTCACCACAAATCTGCCTGGAGTTTCACTAAACAAATCTTGTGCCGCCATTGTTTTTACTTCAATTTCTAATCCCAAATTACTTGAAAAAGTACTTTCCACCAATCCAACAGCCAATCCACCTTCACTCAAATCGTGAGCACTATCTACTAGCCCTGTTTCAATTGCTTGCAATAATTTTAAAAATTTCTTACTCTCAAATTCGGTATCAATAGATCGCAATGTCCCCGAAATCTTGCCGTTCAACATTTTTTGAATCTCGGATCCTGCAAAATCAGCATGCGTTTCACCAACTAGGAATACCTTGGCTCCACTATTCTTAAAAGTATTGGTCAGATATTTATTAATATTCTTGACTAAACCGACCATTCCAACCATTGGAGTAGGATAAATTGCCTCACCATTATTTTCATTGTACAACGATACATTCCCCGAAATTACAGGAGTATTTAGTACACGACAAGTTTCTGACATTCCAAGCACTGATTGATGAAGCTCCCAATAAATTTCAGGATCGGTAGGATCTCCATAATTCAAACAATCAGTCATTGCAAGCGGAAGTGCTCCACTTGCAATTAAATTGGCAGCAGATTCCAAAACTGCAATTTGTCCACCGACAAATGGATTGAGGTATACAAAGCGACCATTGCCATCGGCAGTCATTGCCAATCCTTTCTTTGTTCCTCTGATACGCAAAACAGCTGCGTCACTACCAGGGCCCACAACAGTATTAGTTCTAACTTGTGAATCATATGTTTGCGTAAAGATTTCTTTTGAAGCAATTGTAGATTGTGCTAATAGTTGTTTTAATATTTGTTTGACATCTGTTAATTTTGGAACCCAATTAGACACACTCTCAGCTTGTGCAATTCTTTCTGGTTTTCTTTCCTCACTAGGTTCCTCTAAAACATCATCCGTTAAACTTGAAACAGGAATATTGGTAACAATCTCGCCATGATGCCTTAAAACGTAGTCATTTCCTTCCGTAACACGTCCAATTACAACTGCCTCTAATCCATATTCCTTGAACAAAGACTTAATATTTTCTTCAAATCCCGCACGAACACACAGTAACATTCTTTCCTGCGATTCACTTAACATAATTTCATATGCTGACATCTCAGTTTCTCTTTGTGGAACATTATCTAATATTAGCTCCATCCCACTGCCCGCTTTGGATGCCATTTCACAACTTGAAGAAACAATCCCTGCTGCGCCCATATCTTGAATACCAACCAACCATTCCTTATGTTGAGTAGTTAATTCTAAACAGGCCTCCATCAAGAGTTTTTCCATAAAAGGATCTCCGACTTGTACAGCTGAACGCTGTGTTTCCCTGTCATCTGCAAAATCTGCAGATGCAAATGTGGCACCGTGAATTCCATCACGTCCCGTCTTAGCACCCACATACATAACCGCATTGCCAATTCCTTTTGCCTGTCCTTTTTGCATATCTTTTTGATCCATAATTCCAACACACATTGCATTTACTAAGGGATTACCTGTATAACATTCATCAAAGGTCATTTCACCACCAACTGTTGGAATTCCCATACAGTTGCCATAGCCACCAATTCCAGCAACTACTTCATTAATTAAATATCTTGTATGTGCATTATCAATCTCGCCAAAGTGTAATGAGTCAAGCATCGCAATAGGTCTTGCTCCCATACTGAAAATATCACGAATTATTCCTCCAACACCTGTTGCAGCACCTTCATAAGGCTCAACTGCAGATGGATGGTTGTGACTCTCTGCCTTAAATACAACAGCTTGCTCATCACCGATATCAACAATTCCAGCACCTTCTCCAGGGCCTTGCAGTACGCGTTCATTTTTATTAGGAAATTCCCGTAAGACAGGTTTTGACTTTTTATAGGAACAATGTTCACTCCACATAACTGAGAAAAGACCAGTTTCAGTATAGTTAGGCAAACGTCCTAACAAATTTTTAGAAATGAAATCATATTCTTTTTCGGTTAATCCCCACTCCAGATAAGGTTTATTTTTCTTTATTTCCACCGGGCTCATTTCGACTTTCACAACCATTAGCGTACAGCCTCCTCAGTAGCGACCTTCCCATTTTCAAGCAATGATTTAAATAAACGCAATCCATCTTGGTTACCCAACATTGCTTCAACAGCTCTTTCAGGATGTGGCATCATTCCCAAAACATTACCGTTCTTATTGGTGATACCAGCAATATTATTCAAACTTCCATTCGGATTTTCTTCAGCATAACGAAAGACAACTTGCTGATTTTCTTCAAGTTCTGCCAAAGTTTCTTCATCGGCATAGTAACTACCATCTGCATGCGCAATTGGTAAAGCAATTTTTTCTTTTTCTTTGTATTGTGTTGTAAAGATAGTTTGATTGTTTTCAACAATTAAATTAACTGTTTTGCAAACAAACTTTAAGCTATCATTTTGTTTCAAGGCACCTGGCAAAAGTCCAGCTTCCGTTAAAATTTGGAAGCCATTACAAGTTCCAAAGACTGGCTTTCCCTGTGCTGCAAATTCAATAATTGCAGGCATAATATTACTAAAGCGAGCAATTGCACCACACCTTAAGTAATCGCCATATGAAAATCCTCCAGGTAACATGACTGCGTCAAAGCCTTTCAAGTTATCTTTTTTATAAGATACATACTCTGCATCAGCGCCACAGACTGTGTGAAGTGCTTCAAAAAGATCGATATCACAATTTGAACCAGGAAAAACCACAACAGCAATCTTCATCATGCTTCCTCCATTACTTCATAACGATAAGTTTCTAAATTAAAGTTAACCAAGAGTTGTTCTGAAACTTGGCTAACAATCTCTTCTACTGATTTATCACTAGGCTCTAGCTGTAAATCAAAGAATTTACCAACATTTACTTTCTTTACCATTGAAAAACCTAAACTATGAATCGCATCTGTAATTGTTTCCCCTTGGGGATTGAAAACTGATTGCTTGTAAGTCACAAAAATTCGCACATTCACCATAATTACATATCCTCCGTAAGAACTTTTTGAAGTCGTTTCAATACTTCTTTATACACATCCGTCAAATCCCCAATATCGCGTCGGTATACATCTTTATCCATATGTGCATTACTATCGATATCCCAAAGGCGACAATTATCTGGCGAAAATTCATCTGCCAAAACGATTTCACCATTTTTCAATCTGCCAAATTCTAATTTGAAGTCGATTAAACGCAAATTCATTTTTTTAAATAATTCTGTCAATAATTGATTAACTCTTCGTGAAATTTCCCACATCTTTTCAATCTCACTTTTTGTTGCTATTTTCAATGCAAAAATCTGAGAATTGTTCATAAATGGATCATCTAATTCATCGCTTTTAAAATATGTTTCCTCTACAGGTGTTGTGAATATTTTACCTTCTTCAACCCCAAAACGAGTTGTAAAATGTCCGGCTGCTACATTTCTCGTAACCATTTCAAGTGGTAAAATGGTTACTTTCTTTACAAGTTCTTCTGTATCAGAAATTCTTTTAATATAATGATTCTCAATTCCTTGTTGTGTAAGATATTCGAAAATCAAGGAAGATATATGGTTATTCAAAATTCCTTTACCCGAAATTTGGTCTTTCTTCTTACCATTCAATGCAGTTGCCTGATCCATATAAACTACTTTTAGAATTTCATCATCCTCAGTTGTCCACATTTGTTTGGCTTTTCCTGCATAAATCAATTTTTCCATCTTTCAAATTCATTCCTTTCAACTATAGACGAATATTAAGAATACCTACTGCGATAAATGATCACTATTTCACTTAAAGATTAACAATAAAAAAACAAATAGTCAATATGTAAAAGACGAACTTTAATTTCTATAACTCAATATTTAGTTTGCCTTATTACAAATGTGACAAAATAAGGCATATAATATGCTTTATCTATTTAATTATTCCGAACAATAGGTCGCATACCATATAAAATTTACCGTCTTTTATTTGAACACAAGAAACGCACCAAAAAAAACTAAAAAAATAGGTCAAGCCAAAAGTTAAATTTTGACCCAACCTATTTATCCTGTATAAACCTATTCAATAAGTCATAGTTTTCGTTCTGACTTATTATGGGATACTCCTCTTTTTTAAAGAAAATCATTCACTCTTTAATACACATATTTCATAATTTTTCGTATATTTATTATGATGTTTCTAACTCTTATACCATGCTACTTATCTTGATTACCCTTTTATTTACACCTAACTTAGTCCAACACGTTCAAAGATTTCAGTGACATGGCGTAAATGCCAATGATAATCAAACGCATCATCTAATTCTTCTTTTGAAAGACGACTAGTAATTCGATCATCTTGCTCAAGCAGTGGCCGAAATTGGACTTGCTTATCCCATGATTCGGCTGTTTTGGGTTGAATTAGATCATATGCATCTTCTCTACTCATACCAGTATCAATTAACTTAAGCAAGACTCTACCACTGTAAATCAAGCCAAAAGTTCTATCCATGTTACGCAACATGTTCTCTGGAAAAACAGTCAAATTCTCCAAAATTTTACCGAAGCGATTCAACATATAATCAACCAAAATAGTAGTATCCGGTAAAATAATTCTTTCGGCTGAAGAATGTGAAATATCTCGCTCATGCCACAATGTAACATCCTCAAAAGCTGTTACCATGTGACCTCGAACAACACGAGCTAATCCACAGATATTCTCTGAACCAATTGGGTTTCGCTTATGTGGCATTGCAGAAGAGCCCTTTTGACCCTTTGCAAAATGCTCTTCAACTTCTCGTGTCTCAGATTTTTGTAAACCACGAATCTCAGTCGCGAATTTTTCTAAACTTGTTGCAATTAAAGCTAAAGCTGCAAGATACTCAGCATGCAAATCACGTGGTAAAACCTGACTTGAAATTTCTTGAGGTCGAATACCAAGTTTTTCACAAACATATTTTTCTACAAATGGGTCAATATTGGCAAATGTTCCTACTGCCCCACTTATTTTTCCCGCTTCAACACCCTTAGCAGCATGTTCAAAGCGTTCAATATCACGCTTTACTTCTGAATACCACCTTGCTAATTTTAGCCCAAAAGTAGTCGGTTCAGCATGTACTCCATGAGTTCTCCCCATCATAACAGTGTCTTTATACTTCTTGGCTTGATTAGCAACAATATCCTTGAAATGAGCTAAGTCTTTTCGTAATAATTCATTAACTTGTTTTAATTGGTAACCATAAGCTGTATCTACGACATCTGTGCTAGTTAGACCGTAATGAACCCATTTTTTTTCTTCACCAAGTGATTCTGATACACAACGAGTAAAAGCGATTACGTCGTGATGTGTCGTCTCTTCAATTTCTAAAATTCTATTAACATCAAACTTAGCATTCTCACGAATTTTCTTAACATCTTCAGCAGGAATATGTCCAAGCTTTGACCATGCCTCGTCAGCTGCAATTTCCACTTCAAGCCAACATTCATATTTTTTTTGATCTTCCCAAATTGCTGCCATTTCTGGTCGTGAATATCTTGAAATCATTAGTTTGCTCCTTTAATCCCATACTTTTGTTTTTTTAATTTCAGAAAGCGTTTCTTCGATATTATCCGTCAAGATTGTAATATGTCCCATCTTCCTATCATTACGAACATTGCCTTTACCATAGTCATGGAAATTCCACTGAGGTTTCTCAGCAACCAATTTTGCAGCACCATCAACATGCTGTCCCAGAATATTAACCATGACAACTGGCTTCAGTAATTCTATTTTGGGCATCGGCCAATTACAAATTGCTCGGTTATGCATATCAAACTGTGAAAAATTGCATGCCTCAATCGAATAATGCCCTGAGTTATGTGGACGTGGTGCAAGTTCATTTACATAAAGTTCACCATCTTCACCAACAAACATCTCTACACCAAGGATACCACATAGATTAATTTTGATTGCAATTTTTTCAGCCATTGCCTGTGCTTTTTCTTGTAAAGCATCCGAGATTCTTGCTGGCACAATGCTCTCATGTAAAATTTGATTTCGATGAATATTCTCGCTCACAGGGAAGAATGAAACCTCTCCATCGACATTTCTCGCAACCATCACTGAAATTTCTTTAGAAAATGCAACCCAATCCTCTAAGATGCATTGTCCTTGCTTAATCAACTCTGGAGCATTGGCAATATCTGTTGCATTACGCAATACCAGTTGAGCTTTTCCATCATAGCCACCCTGACATGTTTTTAGAACTGCTGGATATCCAAACTTCTTAATTTCAGTTTTCAAATCTGTAAGAGAATTAATTGCTGCAAAAGGCGTAACCTTTAACTCATTATCAGCTAAAAAGTTTTTCTCATTTAATCTATCCTTAGTAATTGCCAATAACTTTGTTCCTTGCGGGACAGAAACCACCTTTGTAACATCTTCTAATGCTTCTAAATCAACATTTTCAAATTCATATGTCAAAACATCGGAACGTGCCGCTAGTTCTTCAATTGCAGAAATATTCTCGTACTCAGCAACAATTTGATCATCAGAAACCTGTCCTGCAGAGCAGTCGGGATTGGGATCTAAAATTAATACACGAAATCCCGCAGACTTAGCGGAAAATGCCAACATCTGCCCCAACTGCCCACCACCAATAATTCCGATTGTTTGTCCTTGTGCAATCATCTTAGACAAGTTTCTCACCACTCTCCATTGCTTTATCATGCAACTGTTTACGATATTCCATAAGCTTTTGCGCAATCTTCGAATCAGTAATACCAAGTATCTGTAATGCCAATAAAGCTGCATTCTTTGCACCTGCAACTCCAATTGCAGTTGTCGCTACTGGTATTCCAGCAGGCATTTGTACTATGGACAACAACGAATCAAGCCCATTAAGAGCATGGCTTTGAACAGGGACACCAATCACTGGTAAAATCGTATTTGCCGCAACCATCCCAGGAAGATGTGCTGCACCACCCGCTCCAGCAATTATCACTTTAGTTCCATTATCTACAGCATTTTTTGCAAAATCAAACATTTCTTGTGGCATTCTATGTGCTGAAATAACCCGTTTATCAAAACTAATCCCAAATTGTTCTATTATACTAGCAGCTTCTTTCATGGTTTCCCAATCGGAGGAGCTACCCATTATAATACTGATTTCATTGCTCACCGTTATCCCTCCTATAATACAACCCTAGCTTAGCAAAGGATATACAAATTGTCAAAGCAAAAATCGAACTTTATCGTTGATTTCTTTATGTTTATACGTATTATTCTAAAATAAAGCCTTAACTATCTTAAAAACAAAAATCTTTTTCGCCTTTTAATAGTATAAAAAAGAAAACCTGTTACCAGATTTTCTAATTTAACTCTATTTTATTTTTGCTTACTTTTTTAATCTTCTGCAGCATTCATTGCTTCTAAAATGATTTCAAGTTGTTCACGTTCTTCTTCAACATTACGTTTCTTTTCATCGTAAGCATTTAATAAATGGCGTCCCCGCTTTGAGCTGCCAATCCTCGTACAAACTTCGTCAAGTTCAGCAATTTTATCAACTGTTTCTTGATAATCGTGTAAAATATCAAGCTTGTTACCCATGACAAAAGTCCTCCCAAATTAGTTGTTTTATCGACTTGAATAATCTAACACTTTTTGTCATATTTGTGAACAGTTTTATGTTACGATTTCGTTACAAATTTATTTTTTTTGGATAAATTAGCTATACCAATTTAGCACTTTTTACATTCTTTTTTGTCATTATCTTAGCAACATCGCGCGCAATCATTAATTCTTCATTGGTTGGAATCACAAGTGCCTTGACTTTTGAGTCTTCAGTAGAAATCACAATATTCTCTCCTCTTACTGCATTACTCTCTTCATCAACCATTATTCCCATATAGGACAATTTTTTCAAAACCTCGCTTCTAATTTCTGCAGAGTTTTCTCCAATTCCGGCTGTAAATATTATTCCATCGACCCCACCCATTTCGGCAGTATATGAACCTATATATTTCACAATATCCTTAACAAAAATATCGACAGCAAGCTTAGCACGTGGATTTGTACTACTTTTTGCCATAACATCACGCATATCAGAAGACACTCCTGAAATTCCCAATAATCCAGATTTCTTATTCAAATCATAAATTGCTTCAGGCATGGAATGCATATCTAATTTTTGCATCATGAACGATAACATCGCAACATCTGCATCTCCAGAACGTGTAGCCATAGTAATCCCTGTCAATGGAGTAAATCCCATTGAAGTATCAAAAGACTTACCATTCTTGATGGCACAAATTGATGCTCCTGCACCCAAATGACAACTGATTAATTTGAGTTTCTCTAATGGACGATTTAAGATTTTAGCCGCAACATCTGCAACATAGCGATGACTAGTTCCATGTGCCCCATACCTTCTTACACCATACTTTTGATACCATTCGTATGGCACACTAAAAATATAATTTTCTTTTGGCATTGTTTGATGGAATGATGTATCAAAAACTGCAACTGCAGCTGCAGTTGGAAGAATTTTCTTAAAAGCTTTTATCCCCATCAAGTTTGCAGGGTTATGAATTGGTGCATATTCTGCCAAAGAATTTATCTTCTTGATAACTTTACTGTCAATAGCAACTGATCGTTTAAAATATTCTCCACCAGCAACTACGCGGTGTCCTACCCCTTTTATTTCAGAGAATTCATGAATAATTTCCAAATCAAGTAACAGTTCCAATAAACGTTTGACCGCATAAGAATGATTTTTTATTTCTTCCCTTGTTTCAAACTTCTCACCAACACCATATTTAATTTTTATTTCACCTTCTGCTAATCCAATTCTATCGAAGAGACCTTGTGCTAATACTTGTTCTGTACTCATTTCAAATAGTTTGAATTTTAAACTTGAACTTCCTGCATTAATTGCAATTATTTTTGACATAAAAATTCCCCCTCACTATATTTGAAACGCTTTCAAATATTAATATACCAAATTTTTAACTGATTTTCACTAGTACTGTTGACGATTTAATAATTATTCAAAAATATTGGCTTTCATTCTCTTCAAAAAAACATTACAATTAACTTTAGCAATTTTTACGGAGGATGTTAATGAACTATAAAAAAGAATTACTTGAGATATTAGTTAATAATGCAGAGCTTACTGAAATTTTTAAAATTTTAAAAAAGGAGCACCTGAGTACTGCATATGTTTGCAGTGGTACAATTCGGACAATCGTTTGGAATAATTTATCATCAAAAAAGACCAATCTAGTTCTAGAAAATATTGATGTTCTTTATGCTGACGCCGGTGAATCATATGAACAATTCTTGACAAGAAAAGCAATTTTTTCACAAAAATATTCCAAATATTTGTGGAATATTGAAAATGTATGCTTAAATGATGCAAAATCATTGCAACCATTCGGGAAAAACATTGAGTCAGCTTTGAAAAAGGTACCGGAGACCTGCAACAGCATTGCAGTGAATCTAAATGATTCCGAACCTGCTATCATTGCTCCATTCTCCTTGGAACATCTTTTTAATTTTGAAATACACCCAACACCTCGTTTTCAGTCAGATAAGATGCTACTAAAGCAATTTAAAACACGAGTTACCAATAAGAACTGGCAAAAGAAGTGGTCATCACTTACCTTCTTTGTAGAATAATTTAATATCCATGGTAAATAGAGGGAGTAATTCAAAGTTTGCTTTGAATTACTCCCTCTATTTGTTCCATAAGTCAAAATTCTCTGCCCAACTTCAAATTACTCGCAATATTCGTAATTTCAAGCTAGTACTCAAATTTCCCGACTTATATCATACTTTTTCTTATTATACTTTCTAATTTTCTTTGTTTTTCTTTCCTAAATATGAATGCTTGATGCCATATGCAAAATAAATTATTAATCCAATAAAGAACCATAGTATAGCATACATCTTAGCATCATTTCCTAGTCCCCAAAAAACTACAAAAGCACCAAGAAAAGCAAGTGCTGGTAAAACTGGGTAGAATGGCATTTTAAAACCTGGTTTTGGTAAATCCTTGCCTTCACGTGATCTTAATGCATAAATTCCAATGGAAACAAACATAAAAGCAATCAATGTTCCAGCGGAAATCAATTGTGCCAAGAATGCAAAGGGGAACAATGCACCAATCACAATTCCGATTGTTGAAAGTGTAAGTGTAGCATTATTTGGTAGTTTATCTTTATTTAATTTTCCTAACCATTTGGGAAGCATCCCATCCCTACCAAATGAATACAGTAAACGTGAACCTGCTAACATCATTCCAATCAATGCTGTGAACATTCCAACCACCGCAATTGTTTGCACAACCGTTGCTACAATCGGATGACCACTCTGGCGAAGAGCCCAGCCAATTGGTTCAGCATTGTTTGCGTAATTAGTATACTTGAACATTCCTACAATTACTAAAGATACAACAACAAACAATACAACGGCTATTAACAACGAACCCAAAATTCCACGTGGCATTGTTTTTTGAGGATCCTTTGCTTCAGCTGAATTAGCTGCAATCGAATCAAATCCAATATATGAAAGAAAAATTGCCGATATTCCTGCGTAAATACCTTGCCATCCACCAAAAGCAGAACCATCCGCATTTTGATGATACTTAGGAATAAAAGGAAAATAATTAGCTTTATGTAAAGCAGTCATTCCAACGATTACAAATAAAATAATTGCTAATACTTTAAGAACAACCAAAAGATTCTCAACTCGTGCTACTCCTGAAATGCCCCTTGATAATAAAATAGCAACTAACAAAACTACAATCATAGCAACCAAATCAATAACTCCACCCTCAGTACCAAAGGCATTCGCAAGTTGTTTTGGAAAATTAACTCCAAGTGGTTCTACTAATCCACGAAAATTAGCCGATATTCCAGATGCAACAAAAGCAACTGCAATAAAATATTCTGCCAAGAGAGCCCAACCAGCAATCCATGCAAAAAATTCACCAAAAATAACATTTATCCATGAATATGCCGACCCGGCAAAGGGCATGACAGAAGACATTTCAGCATAAGCAAATGCTACAAGTCCAGCAACAACAGCCGCTAACAAGAATGAAATAACAACAGCTGGCCCAGCATGTGTAGCAGCAACTACTCCAGGAAGAGTAAATATAGACGTTGAAACAATTGTTCCAACTCCTAATGCTAAAAAGTCTTTGACAGTCAGCACTTGAGATAAATGTGCATCCTTAACTTGATAAACATTTGGATCTTCTTTCAAAAGCAACCTTTTTAAAAACTTTCCCATTAAAACTCCTCCAATAAATTAATAAATAATAAAATTATATCAAGAATATTAGAGAAGTCAACCGTCAGACTAATTTTAACCTGTAAAAAACTCATCATTTCTTAATAAAAGCAAGAATAAAGCTCCTCCGTCTTAATTTTATTAACAAACATATTTTCTTAATTACCTAGCAACATTCTTTGCATAAAAATTATGGGCGCTGCAATTAACAAAAAACAGTGCTTCGTAAAACTTAAAAAAAAGTTCAATAAAATATCTCTTGTATCATTTTCCTGAGATGTTTTTCTCTTAGATCTTTTCAACATTTGGTCCGTTGTTTCTGACTCTACAACAGTTTCGGGTTCTTCAACCGTTTTTTTTGTTCTACTCATAGAATCAGTAATAATCTTAGTATCTTCTTTTACTTCGACCCCCATCATATTGAAAGGATTTAGTAATAAAAAATTACTGATTAAATAATAATCCACTAACAATTTCCAACTAGTTGGAATAATTAATTGTGCTAATGCTAATAAAATTAAAAATGATGCCAAACTATTAATTAAGATCTTACTATATTTTGTAAAATTTCCCATTGATTATTCCTCAATTCATCTTATGCTTCTTAAAACTTGTCTTTAAATGTATCTTATATATAATTTGTTCCAGTAAAAAAGCCAAGGTTAAGAAAACTACCCCAGCTTTATCTTCCCTAATTACCCTTAATTACAATTTTATAAGTTCAGTAAAGACTTTTCGATTTACAAGATTTATATAAATCACTGCAATAGTATATAAATCTAGAAAATATATTAACAATCCCATTGATCCATATAACATCATAACAATTGATATCCAAAATAAACATTGACTCAAAATTGTCCATTTTTTTCTTGTCTTTATTGCATCAATAATTTCTTTGTTAGTGGACTCTGTAAGTTCAATCTCTTTACCCTTACTTAATTTGTCACGTAACTTCTTCACCATTAAACCTAATCTGATATTATAACCCATTAACAATATTAAACTGAATAAAGCAATTATTTCTAATGTCGACATTTTATTACCTCACTTTCAGCTTACAACAAGCACATCACATTTTGCGGTCCTCACAACGCCATCCGTGACGGCTCCTACAAATATTCGTCCAACTGCAGACATTCCTGTTTTCCCCAGAATAATTAAATCAATTGGATAATCCTCTATAAAGTCACGAGCAATAACTACCTTAGGAGAACCAAATCTTGCATGAACGCCCACATTAGTAAATCCATCTTCTTTTGCAATATTTTCCTTTAACTTTCCAAGATATTGCTGAACTGCTTCAAAAGTAGAATAAATAATATCTCCTGACATACTAACAAGCCCACCAAAATTATTTGTAAATTGTTTCGTATCAATAACGTTCAGAATTTCAACTCTTCCGTTATTCCTTTTTGCGACTTCAATTGCCTTTTTCAAGGCTTTCTCCGCATTCTTCGAACCATCAACCGGAACCAGAATACTACGATATTTTTGTTCCATTGAGATCACCCCTAACATCTCTGCTTATTGTAACATTTTATCCCAAAATTTTACTTTAACTAGCTATTTCATTAAGTAATCTTAATTTTCAAGATAAAATTGTTTGCGCTTTCCTTTACTTAATTTTAAATGTTAATCAACTAGTATGCAAGTGTTTCGTTTTTTTATCCTTTTATTTAATATTAATTTGTTGTATAATATGCGGGTATTGTTATTTGCCCTCGTGGCGGAATTGGCAGACGCGCAGCGTTCAGGTCGCTGTTTGGGTTTCCAAGTACAGGTTCGACTCCTGCCGAGGGCATATAAGAACACCCTTTTAAAGAGTTTCAAGAGTTATATGTGCAACGTTTGTGCATTATCTTTTGAAGCTTTTTATTTTGCAAAAAAGTCTATATTTATAATAAGAAGAGAAAGTTAGCTTATTTCTCTATCATTATTGTGTTGCTCGGCTCATCAAAGCAAATGAACTTGATTATAATGTTCATTTGCTTTTTTAATTTCCAGTAAATGTCTTCAAGTTATTCAATGTAATTCACATTTATAGTTCTTTCTGTCTATTATATTATTGCAATTTTAAGTACTGCATTTAAATTTCATTTATTAAAAAGTACCCCTTATTAAAAATGTAGTATTTCTCAACAGTAAGATCGAAAATCTAACTGTTGAGAAATACTACATACAAATAAAATGAAAATTTTTTATTCTATCGGGCTAATTCTATAATTAATCTTTACTTCCAGTAGGACGATAAAAATTTCTACCATCCATTCCAAAAATTCTTTCAGAAAATGTTCCAGGTTCAGTATGTCCAAGTGTTCCCCTTAACATTTGAATAGAGGCATCTAGTTGATCAATTTGATGTAAGACTTCAGCTTCTAAAAGATGAGGTTGGACTGGTGAACCATATTCTAGTAGACCATGATGTGATAAAATCATGTGGCGAAGTAGAATCATGTCTTCATTCTCAAAATCAATCTTCAACTTATCGGCAGCTTTAACGATCTGTTCATCAATAAGTACAATATGACCTATTAAATTACCAGCTAAAGTATACTGTGTTGCGACCGGCCCTGATAATTCAATTACCTTACCTAGATCATGTAAAATTGCTCCTGCATACAGTAATGGTGCGTTAATGTCCTCATACTCCTTTACAATTGCATGTGCTAACCTCAACATCGATAACGTATGGAAGGCAAGACCTCCAGCAAATGCATGATGATTTTTTTTAGCTGCAGGATAACTGAAAAATTGATCGTGATATTCCGATAAAAGATATCTTACTACACGATTCCAATTAGCATTGGTAATCTCAAAAAGTGCGGCGTTAAATTCATCTTCCATTTCATCCACAGAAACCGGAGCTTTTTTTACAAAAGTATTGACATTATTTGGTTCCTGTTCTGTTGCCAAACGCATTTTAAATATCTTAACTTGCGGATTTCCTTGATAAACTTCCCTTTTCCCCTTAACAAAAACAATTTTACCTGGAACAAAAGAAGCAATATCATCTTCAGATGCATCCCAAAATTTTGCACTTATTTCACCGGAACTATCAGTAAACATAAAAGCAATAAACTTATTACCATTTTTTGCAATTCTAACATCCGCAGATTTTATTAACATGAATAATTCCATATTTTCATCTACTGCATAGTCATATATCTTGTTTTGACTCAAATTTAATCCTCCCTTTTAATCTTCTAAATAACTAAGATTTCTTCGTAACTTACTTTATCACACATTACAGAAATATCGACCGTAAAACATAATATTTGTGTCTCACTACTAATTTCTAGTAATAAATCAATAATTTGAATCTTACGCTTTTTATCGAAATTCACAAAGCCATCATCTATTATAATGGGTAAACCTATTTTTTTATTAAAAGTAACTACAAATGCTAATCTCAATGATAAATACAATTGTTCTGCCGTCGCTCTTGATAGCTCATTTACCTTAAATTCTTGATTATCTTTAGTCAGAAACAAAAATTGAGTTTTTTCTAACACGATACTAATAAAGTGACCTCTTGTTAATTTCTCAAAAAAACGAGTTGAAAGTTCGATAATTTGCGGCAATCTATCCTTTGATAATTTACTTAAATACTCATCCAGCCATTTAGTAGAAAGCACCAAAGATAACCAGTCTTCTATTTTTGTGTTAATCCGTGCTCTTTGATTAGCCGCTTCTTGTTGCAAAATAGCTATCTCATTTGAATTACCAATCTTTTCTAATTGCATTTTGTAACTAATTAGTTGCGCAGTCTTGTCCTCACTATCAATTCTTTTCAAATTAATCTTATTGCTTATTAGATTTTTTTCTTCTTCAATTTCTCTTTTACTCGAAAACCTTTTTAAATTATTAATAACATTCCTTGAGAGTTGTGATTTCAACCCTTGCAATTTGCTTTCCACTTCAATTTGATTTTGTTGTTGGAAATACATGCTCCTAAAACTGTCAAAATTATCGTATTCAACCTCTTCTAACTGAGTGTCAAATATAATTTGCTCTTCCCTTAATTTAGATAGTTTAGCAGTTCGCTCTTGATTCAGGAAAGTTTTCCTTGTTTCAAACTCATTCTTAAAATTTTGTTGTTCTTTAAATTGACGTTGAAAATTAAATATTTTCTCCAAATTTTCTGAGTAATCATTGGTCAGTTTTAATTTTTCTCTACAAAAATCAAACTTATTTTGCTCGGAAATTGGCTGAGATTCAACACTTGAATCCTTTTTTAATTCCTTATTGAAACCATAAACACCAATAATTATACCTATTATTCCACTAATTTTAAATGGCACATTAGAAACAAAAATTAACATTAATAAGGATAAGACAAATATACCAAGAAATATCAAACTCACTTTGTTGTTTCTTAAATTTTTATTTCTTCTGCTTAATCTTTCAGAATTAACGGTCTCATGTCTAGTTAGATTTTTTGAAGAATTCAGTGAATCAAATAGGTTATCAAAATCCTCTTTGTTTTGTAAATAGAAATTCAATTCTATGAAATCTTTTTCTTTTAATTGTAATTTTATATTTTCTATTTGTTTTTCTATGCTGCTGAGATTCTCTTCAAGTGCACTTATCTTATTATGCTGAAACTGTACTCTTTCAAATGTCTCTATCGTAATTTTTGACACAGGATCTGTAACCTTTCGAGAAGTAAGAAGTACATCTTGGTATACATCCCATGATGAACTTAACTGTTGCAACTCTAAAAAGTCCTGTTCGTATTGTTTTTTCTCTTGTAAAATTGTTGCATTTTGTTCTTGCAATTCACTAATTTTCTTATCAAGGTCTTTTGACTCATCTAACTTATTAATCAAATGTTGTGTTTGCTTTTGCTGTTCATCATACTCTTTGAGCATTACATTAATTTCAGGTACTCTTCCATTAGGTTTATAAAGTTCTCCAGCTACTTTCATAAACTTTTTTTGTGTCTCAAAAATCTCCTGACTTCCACTAGTTGCAATGCTATAAAAATTTTTTTCAAGTTCATCAGGTTTTAGATCTAACACTGCGTGCAAACTAGATTGATTTACAGCATAAATTTCATTGAACAATTGCTTGTCAATTCCTGATAACCATTTTTTTAATAAACTTTCTGGAACTTTCTCGCCTGTTTGCTTATCCATAATAGATAAATTACTACCCTTATCGCTATTAATGCGTTCAATTACATATTTATGACCACGTTGCGTAATTAATAAATTACCACCATAAATACTACCTTTTTTAGGTGCATAATTCTCACTTTTTTCACGTTTAGTTGGAAATCCAAATAAAATTGAGCTAATGAACGACTTGAATGTAGATTTTCCAGATTCATTTTCACCTGTAATGATTTGAAAATCTCTTGAAATATCAAAATGGCTGTCAACAAAGTGACCATATCCATAAATATTAGCTTCTAAAATCTTCATAACTTTCAACATCCTCAATCAAATTTAACTTTGCTTTTTCAAAAATTGCTTTGTTTGTCTCCTCATCATTAAAATGATCATCAATAAATTCAAGCTCTCTTAACTTCCCTAGTAAATTATCAATTGTTTTTCTATTGAAAACATCATTTTTAACTTGACTCAAAATTTCTTGATCCAGCTTATTAGACTCAGTCACTGTACTTATATCATAATTTATTTTTCTAATAAAAGCCTTTTGAGTTATGTTCCTTCTTAAAGTACGCAAAAGATAGTCATTTTGAATATTTTTCAATAATTCTGTATTTTCTCCCTCTACCTTCAGATTAACACTGACTACTGTTAATTGGTTATTACTGTTCATTTTATGCTCAATGTCATAGATTAGTTCTTTTTCTATATCCTCATAAGATTGTCCTGTTGAAGGTTTCTTGTCTATGTTAATCCATTCAAGTTCATCAATTGGTCTAAATTCTGGAGAAAGCTGTCCATCTATTTCTCTAATCATATAAAAGCCCTTTAAGCCAACTTCTTTATTATTTCTCCCTTGAAGTGAACCAGCGTAGATAATTGGTGGTTTCTTATTAAGCATTTGCCGATTATGGATATGTCCTAAAGCCCAGTAATCATAATCTTTACTGAGTAACTCACTCAATCTAAATGGTGCATAGTTTTGTAATCTATCATCCTCCAATACAGCCCCATGCAACATTCCAAGATGCCATTTTACATCAAGATGTCGAGGATAATTTTCTATTTTACTCTCTACCCATCGTTCCCCATAGCTAAATCCAGTTACAGCAACTTCTTCATTTGTATTTTTCGTTATTATTTTTTTTGTTATTACTTGATTAGGAAAAATATAAACATTTTCCGGGAAATAAAAATTAACCTTGTCCAAATTCTGAAAATCATGATTTCCAAATGCCATAAACACAAAAATATCATGCTTTTGTAATTTTTCAAACAAATTTTTAAGTTTAAATTGCAAAGTTAGATTAATCTGATGACCATCAAAGACATCACCTGCAAGTAAAATGAAATCAACATTTTCAGCAATAGCTACTTCAACTACTTTTGTAAGTGCATTTATTCCAGCATTTATTATAATTTTCAATTGTGATTTACTAATTCCACTTAATCCTTCAAAAGAACTTCCAAGATGCAAATCAGCACAATGAATAAACTTCATATTAATTACCTCTTATCTCAAACAAGTAAAAAGGAGCTGGGTCAAAAATTACATTTTGTCCTAGCTCTCTTTTTGATTACATATAGATCATATTTAGCAAAGCCAGCAAAAATTTTTGAAGAATCTTCAGCTTTGATATAATTCACTCACTGGTTTAAACATGATTTGATTGATTTCATCAATTAGTTGCGCTAATGTTCTTTCCTTGTTCATCAAATTCATGATTACTTCAATTTTTTCAACCTGTTCTCCCAATGCTTTAATATTATTAAGATCTGATTCTTCAACATTTCCCTGAACTTGTTTACCTTGAAAATCTATTTGTGCTTTTTGGAATTCTTTAAATTGTTGATAAGCACTCTCGTCGGCTTTAACTGCCTCATATGCTACTTTTAAATCCTTATATTCTGGGGTATTTCTTAGATCTTGTTCTAACTGATTTGCCGAATCATATATATTAATCATCGCCATTGCCTCCTCTATATAATAACCAAGCTAATTGTACCATTTTAGTTCCCAAGAACTCCATATTTTAACAAGTTAATTTCCAAACCACTGTTGAATTTTTTCTTTTCCTTCACTAAATAACCCACTTGCTTTTTCTTTTAGACTATTAGCAGATTTGGAAACGCTTTCCCCTGCGTCTTTAAGCCCATTCAAGATACTATTAGCTGAGCTGCTGTTCTTGGAGTTTGCAAGCCTCTTAGCTGCACTCTTAACCGTAAATGATGTTTTCGCAGTATTAGGAAGTATATTTTCCATCTCATTCTTAAATAATGCCGATCCACCCCGAATTCCCTCATTATCAAGACTATATTTTGATGAATCAAAACCGACCCATGTTGCCACAACAATATCTGGAGTATATCCAATATACCAATGATCTTTATCACTTGTAGCAGTTCCAGAATCCGCTTTAGTAGTTCCTGTTTTACCAGCAATTGTATAACCATAAGGTTTAGCATTAACTCCAGTTCCATCATTAAAAACATCAATCATCATACTGGTCATTTCATTCGCATTTTTCTTGCTAATTAAACGTTTTGAAGATACCTTATTATTCACTATCGTTTTACCAGAAGCATCTACTATCTTAGTAATTAAATACGGTGAACTTTTTACACCACCATTAGCAAATGCTGTATATGCTTCGGCCATTTGATAAGGTGACACGCCTTTCGTTAATCCTCCTAAAGCAATACTTAAATTATCATCACTCTTTGAGACATCCAAACCAAATTTCTTTACCATATTATATCCGTTTTGAACACCTATCTTATTTAATAACCAAACTGTCGCAGCATTCTTACTTTCAGCAAGAGCTGTGTACATCATAATATTCCCCTCATAATCATTATCTATATTATGTGGTGTATACTTATTAGTCCCATAAGAACGTAACTTATCTTTTAAAATTGAATCATAGTGATATCCAGCTTCTAATGCTGGAGCATATACTGCAATGGGTTTGATTGTAGATCCAGGTGAACGAATAAGCTGTGTTGCCCTATTGTATCCACGAAAAACGTGAGATCCTTCTCTCCCACCAACAAGAGCCAGTACTCCTCCATTATTCGGGTTAATCGCAATTGAAGCACCTTGTGCCTTAGTCCCATCGCTAGCATTATATGGAAAAAGAGTTGAGTTAGCAAAACTATTTTGCATTTTCGTTTGATATGTTTGATTCAATGACGTGTATATCTTATATCCACCATTCATAATCTCAGTTTCACTCAACCCATATTTACTAATTGCTTCATTGATAACCGCATCGAAATAGTATGGATATTTATAACCAGATTCATATTCATAATTGTCATGCACTGTCATTGCAGTTTTTTTATACTGGTTTGCCTGTTCCTGTGTAATTTTACTATTCTCGGCCATCAATCCAAGAACAACATTTCGACGAGAAGTTGCATTTGTTAAATGGTCAATTGGATTATACTTTGTTGGATTGGTAAGCATTCCTGCCAAAGTAGCAGCCTGTGCAACAGTAACGTCTTGCGCTGACACACCAAAATACTTCTCAGCAGCATCTTGCACACCCCAAACGCCATTTCCAAAATATGCACTATTTAAGTACATTTCTAAAATTTCTTTTTTGCTGTACTCATTCTCGACTTGCATTGAAATAAAAATCTCTTTTGCTTTACGAGAAAAAGTTTGTTCTTGTGACAAAAAAGCATTTTTTACTAATTGTTGTGTAAGTGTACTCCCGCCACCACTAATATAGTTTCTACCTAATATCTTATTTTTCAACAGCAATAATGCTGCACGCCCAATTCCTTTAAATGAAAACCCATATTCATGATAAAAATTTCGATCTTCAGTTGATAAAACGGCATTAGTTATGTTTGGAGAAATGTTATCTATATTTTTCCATGTACCTTTTTGGGAATATAAATAACCAGCTTTATTTCCAGAATAATCATATATTTCCGTTGTTTGTTGTAATTCATCTTTCAAGTTACCCACATTTGCAGTTTTAGCAATAAAAACCAAGTAAATACTCATTATTAAAAATAATGTTAGACAAACTATAATTAACCAGCGAATTAACTGATATCTTCGTATTTCCTTCATTAACCATTTGCCCAATTTGTTGGAAAAATACCTTATTTTACTCAACAAATTTTTAAAAAAAGAATCATTTCCCATTGTTTTAATCCAATCCTTTTACAAGTATTTTCATAATTTTATCATACTTGCAAATAATGCTCATTTTTGAAACACAAGTGTTAAAAATAATTAAAAATTGATCCACTTTTTATGATCTTCCAATTTTTAAATATTTATTAAACAAATCATTCATACTTTTAGCATCTTCATCGTTTTTACTAATGACCAAAATAGTATCATATCCAGCAATTGTTCCGACTACTTCTTTTTTTTCTAAATCATCAATAATTGCAGACAAAACATTAGCTGTTCTAGGCAAAGTATGTACAACATTCATAGTTTGTACTCGTGTAACATCTATCACCGACTCTGAAATTGTGGTATACATTTTTTCCTCTTCGGAAGGGGAACTTCCCTTGAAAATAGTATAACGAATACGTCCATTTCCATTTGGTTCTTTGATAATTCTCATTTCTCTTATATCTCTCGAAATCGTTGCTTGTGTCGCCTTGATTCCCTCATGAGCCAGAACTTCCATTAGTTCCTCTTGAGTTCCGATGTCATTTTGCGTGATTAATTGTTCAATTTTAGCTTGTCTAACTTCTTTTTTCATATTAATCAACCTCATAAATTCATTTTGCCTTCATTATAGCAAAAAAAGAGTAGGTCTTCGAATCTTAAACAAAATTATAAATATTCTTTATACTTCTGAGAAAAAGAACGAGTAAGTCTCTCCGTTCCAACTAATGATCCTTCATTTCGCAACATTCTATATGTTTTTCCAACAGTTTCCCTTGTAGTTCCTGCAAGTCTGGCAAGTATCGACTGCGTTAACCATTTAGGAATCATGTACTCAAAAGATTCATCTACTGTACCAAATTTTTCACTCATATGATGTAGCATTAAACTGACTCTCATCTGTGGTTGAACGTATGAATTTATCATATTACATTTCAAAAAATTAGCAATAATATTACTTTTTTGACCATCCAAAAATTGCTCTATCGTAGTATCATTGTAAATTAATTTCTCAAAAGTAGTTTTTGTCATCGCTACAATCGTTATATCCGTACAGGCACACATATTAAAATTCTTTAAAGTACTTTTTAAAATCATGGAAAACGGTAAAAATTCATTTTTCCCCAGAAAAAATGATCCTACTGCCTCGCCATTACAACTATATACATCTATGTTGACTATTCCTTGAGTTAATAAAAAGACTTTTTGATCATTATTACTATTAAATAACAATCTCTCACCGCGTTTATATTGTAATACAACCGCTTTTTGCACAATTGGAAGTAACCTCGCTTCTTCAACTAAAGAAAATAATTCTTTTTTCTTTAGCTCGCAAAGTACTAAACCAAAATTATCTCGCTGTAAAATCCCTTGGCTTTCCATATTACTCCCCCTTTATATAAATTATATTCCATTATATTAAATAAGAATATATATTTATTTAATATAATGACTATTGCTTTGCATATAACTACGCAAAAAAGAGAACTAACACTTTATTCATCCAAAACTGAATAATTCATTAGCTTCTCTTCTTATGATACTTATTTTTAGTTTATTATTTATCTAATTCATCCAAAGGTAAATCTGTCGAAACTTCAGCGACTTCACTCTCATCTGCAATTCCATAAGCTTGTCTTACTTTCAACATGATTTCGTGCATTGTTTCTGGATTATCTGCTAAGTATTGTTTGGCATTTTCTCTACCTTGTCCTATTCGATCTTCACCATACGAATACCAAGAACCACTTTTCTTAACAATATCCTTTTCAACTGCCATGTCAACAAGCTCACCTGTTTTTGAAATTCCTTCGCCATACATGATGTCAACTTCTGCCCGCTTAAATGGAGGGGCAACTTTATTTTTTACAACTTTTATTTTTACTCTGTTACCTATAATGTCAGTTCCATCTTTTATCTGCTCAGCTCTTCTAACTTCTAAACGCACAGTTGAATAAAACTTAAGGGCACGTCCACCTGGTGTTGTTTCAGGGTTACCAAACATAACTCCAACTTTTTCACGTATTTGATTAATAAAAATAGCAATGGTTTTTGTTTTATTAATAGTTCCAGATAGTTTACGTAGAGCTTGCGACATCAATCTTGCTTGTAGACCAACATGTGCATCACCCATTTCACCTTCAATTTCGGCACGAGGGACCAATGCAGCAACAGAATCAATCACTACAATATCAATTGCTCCGGAAGAAACAAGTGCATCTGCAATTTCTAATCCTTGCTCACCTGTATCTGGTTGAGAAAGGAGTAAATCATCAATGTTAACCCCTAATTTCGTTGCATAAGCTGGGTCTAATGCATTCTCGGCATCAATATAAGCTGCAACACCACCATTACTTTGAACCTCAGCAACAGCATGTAATGCGACTGTTGTCTTACCTGAACTCTCTGGCCCATACACCTCAACGATTCTCCCTCGAGGATATCCGCCGACACCAAGTGCTTCATCAAGCGCAAGTGAACCACTTGAAACTGTTGAAATTTGCGTGTCGGCCTTTTCACCCATACGCATTATTGAACCTTTACCAAAGTTTTTCTCTATCTTTTTCAATGCAGCATCAAGTGCCGCCTGTCGTTCATCAGCCAAATTTATTCCTCCTAATAATCCCGTATAAACAAATCTTAACAGTCTTATAATACAGATTAATCCAAAAAAAAGCAAGGAAAAAACGAACAAAAGTTCGATTCTAAAGCGAACGTCTTATATAATCTAACCCTGCTAAAGCTGCCCTTTCTCTTATAAAATAACGATTACTTGAGAAATGATAAAGTTTTGCAATTGTCTTTTGTCCCTTTATCGCTAAACCGATCCAAACGGTTCCAACAGGTTGCCCTTCCAACTCTGCGGGTCCTGCAACTCCGGTAAAGGAAATTCCAACATCAGTTCCTAGCTTCTCTCTCACTGAATTTGCCATTTCTTTTGCTGTTTGTTCACTAACAGCTCCCTCATTTTTTAATGTCTCATGAGAAACACCTAATAATTGTTCTTTAGCCTGATTTGAATAAGTAACCACTCCACCATAAAAGACGCTAGACACACCTGGAACACTTCCCAATGTTGATTGGAACTTACCCGCAGTGAGACTTTCTGCGGCTGAAATGGTTAAACCTTTACTTTTCAGCTGATCAACTACTACTGCAACTAAGCTATTATCGTCGCCATAGCCATACATAAATTCGCCAACACGGCTATTTATTTCATTCTCCATTTTATTCAACATTTTTATAGCTTCAGTTTCTGTTTTACTACTTGCTGTGATTCTTAGAGTAACTTCGCTAGTTTTTGCATAAGGAGCAATTGTTGGATTAGTTTGCTCGTCTATCAAATCAGCTAATTTAGTAACCAACATTGACTCACCTATTCCAAAAAAGCGGAGTACCCTAGAAAATAAGCGATGATCATTAAAATAAGTTTCCTGCAATCGCGGTTGTGCTTGATGACTAAACATTGGTTTCATTTCACTAGGAGGTCCTGGTAATAATAAGAAATCTGTACCATTTTCATTTTTAAAATAATTTCCAACTGCAAATCCAGTTTCATTTTTTAGAGCAATAGAATCTTGAATATAAAGTGCCTGAATTTTGTTGTTTTCAGTCATCACTTTTCCTGTCTCAGCATAATAACGATTAATCTTTTCCATTGCCACTGCATCTTCAACAAGGATTTTTCCTAAAAATTTTGCAACTGTCTGCTTTGTCAAGTCATCTTTTGTTGGTCCAAGTCCCCCTATAAGGATTATAAGATCACTTCTGGAATCAGCTCTCTTAATTTCACTCAAAAGACGCTCTTCATTGTCACCAACTACGGACTCAAAATAAACATCTATTCCCATGTCTGCCAATCTTTTTGCAACAAAGGTAGCATTAGTATTAACAATCTGACCTAAAAGAATTTCTGTACCTACTGCAATTATTTCTGCATGCATTATTAAATGCCTCCCACTAAATTATATATACGCAAAACTAAAAAAAACTAATCTTTATATTCAATAATACAAGATTAGTTGTGCCTGATTATTTATCAAATGAATCAGCAAATATTTCTTTACTGTTTACAAAATATTCAATTCCTGAATATACGGTGAAGAATAGACAAATATATAACAAAATTTCCCCTATCGGAATACCGACAGTAGCAAAAAATATGTTATTTAAAAAAAGAAAAATAATTGATAACATTTGTGTCATCGTTTTAATCTTCCCAGGCATTGCTGCTGCAATCACCTTGCCATCATTCTCAACAACAATCAAACGTAAACCTGTAACTGCGAGTTCGCGACAAACAATTATTGCTGCTACCCATGCCGGAACCTTACCAATTGAAACCAAAATAATAAAAGCCGTCATCACAAGCATTTTATCAGCCAAGGGATCAGCAAATTTGCCAAAATTCGTTACTAAATGTTGTTTACGAGCAATTTGTCCATCGGCAAAATCTGTAAGTGAAGCAACAGCAAAAATTATCGCACCTAAAATCTGTGTTATGGGAACTACTGTACCTCCAAGAGAAATATTTCCCCAGCTAAGTGGTAATAACAAGATTAACATAAAAATTGGAATTAGAATAATACGCATAACCGTAAGTTTGTTTGGTAAATTCATTCGAAAATAAGCCTCTCAATTCTTTTTAAATTCTAGTTCTCTAAATTAATTGTAAGTGTCCTAACAGTTAAAGAACTGTTATCTTTTTTATAATTAAACTTCTTACCATTAACCGTCAACGTTGTAGCCCCAGAATTTCCTAAGTTAATCGTAATTACCGTTGTTCCGCTTGGTAAACTAACCTCATGACTCTCTCCACTGCTTAAAGTTCCTTGCCATTGCTGAGATCCATTCGCAGAAACTGCAGTCCAGGCTTTGCTGCCATCGATTGCAACTTTAACAACATTTGTACTTGCTGCATTAGTCATTGTATATACAAACTTAGAACCACTGCTTGAAGCTAAACTAATTTTTGACTTACTGCTCTTTTTTGACTTTGAGCTACTAGATTTCTTTGAAGCTTTTTTCTTTGAGCTCTTAGAAGATGATGACTTTTGTGAACTTTCAGAAGATGACTTCTTACTTTTGCTTGAAGTCGCTGAAGTTGAACTTGACTTAGCATCTTGTTGCGAAGAAACCGAAACATTTGAACTGCTCTCAATTTGTTGAGTTTGTGCATCTTTTTGTCTATTACTCCATGCAACGTAATAGATAGATCCAAGTATCACTACCACTACCGCAACAACAATGATAGTTGGGAGATAGCCTAAAAAATGACTAACTTTATTTGATTTCTGAATATTTTCACGAGTAACTTCACTCCGTGTTTTTACCGTTTCTTGAACCGCATCACCAGTTGTGTTTTTTTGACTTTCAAATGCACTTAAAAATTCTTCCGGATCAACATCAACACACTCTGCATATTGCTTAATAAATGCTTTAACGTAAAAATCCCCTGGCAATGCATCGAAGCGTTCATCCTCAATTGCTATCAAGTATCTTTTTTGAATTTTTGTGATTTGTTGCAAATCATCTAAAGTATATCCTTTTTCAATTCTTGCAGCCTGTAAACTTTTTCCAATTTCAACCATTTTTAACTCTCCAATATTAACTTATATCCGTAATTTAACTATTCTATATCAAGTATATCATAGACAGCTAAATATATTAATTAAGAATTGTTTATTTCAACCAACCACCTGTTACATATATTGTTTGTCCTGTAAGATATCCAGCTTTTTCATCTAAAACAGTACTGATCCAATAACTAATCTCAGATGGAACAGCAAATCTTCCCATTGGAATTTGATTGTCAATTGCTGATTTTTGGCTGTCAGAAAAAGCTGAATTCATTTTCGTATCAACTGCACCTGGCGCAATAACGTTAACAGTAATTCCAAGAGAGGCAACTTCTTTGCTATAAGCATTTGTAAAAGCTGATAATGCACCTTTTGCTGTACTATATGCCACTTCCATTGCACTTCCTGATCCGCCATACACAGATCCCAAGAAAATAATTCTTCCATAACCATTCTTAGCAAGTTTACTTTCTAATAATTGAATTAAGCGCAACGGGCTAAGAACCTGCATCTGCATGATTTTAGCAGTATTCGCATATGTACTTTGGCTAAATAATCCATAGCTTGTGGTACCTTGCGCAAAAATCAATGCATCCAGTGTAAATAACTGACTAGCAATATTCTCAACTTGCTTTAAGTCATTAAAGTCTGTCGAGATTTGTAAAAAGTCCTGTTTGGGATATTCGACACGAAATAAATCAATTAACTTGCTAACTCGTTTACCTCCAGTATTTGCATGCAAATATAATGACCAACCTGCCTTAGCTAAATCAAGCACAATTTTCTCACCAATATCTCCAGACGCACCTACTACCAGTGCCCATTTCATCAATTAACATCCTCTTTCGGTAAAACTTGATATACACTCACATTATCAGGTTCAATAAATTCATTCATTGCTTTTAGTACATCTTTTAATTCAATTTTTTCTAAAATTTCAACCGCATCAAAACTCATTGCACCAGCAAATAAGTTCCCTTCATATCTGTTTGCAATTCCCTCAAGTGAATTCATTGATTGGATTTGTCTTCCAATAAATTCTTTCTTTGCTAACAAGAATTCTGCTGTCTGACTATTGATTAGATTATTGGCAGTTTTTAAAAGATCAATGATCCTCTTAGTAAGTTCCTCTGCATGGCTTGTTTCACCACTTATGACACAGAAATGATATCCCCGTCCAACTGAAATATCATAATCAAAACTATCATCAATTAGCCCTTCATCATACAATTCATTGTATTTTTCAGACGATTCACCCATTAATAAGTACATTCCTAGATTTAAAGCAATTTTATATTTCAAACCGGTTTTTCCAGCAGGTAACTCTACGTTTCCTCGAATACCTACTGCAACTTTAGCTCGACTTGTAGTAACTTCAAGCATCCGATAAGGAATAATATCATATTTATCATTAATCATTGATTTACTGTGAATTATTTGTGATACCACAGGAAATTCCTTTTGTTTTTGATTTTCCTCAATCCAATTAATTGTTTCAACTGGATCAATCGCGCCCACAACAAATAAAACCATGTTGCTTGGCTGATAAAAAGCATGATAACAGTCATACAAGTCCTTTGCGGAAATTCTTTGGATTGACTCAACTGTCCCTGCAATATCTTTGCTTAATGGACTATTGGGATACAAATTTTCAACTATTCCACTGTACAATCGCCAATTATAGTCATCATTATACATCTTGATTTCTTGTGCAATTATTCCCTTCTCCTTCTCAACCGATTCTGTTGTAAAATACGGAGATTGGACAAAATCAAGGAGTGTCTCAATACACTTCTTACCATTTTCAACTGTTGAAAAAAGATAACTTGTTTTTGTATATGAGGTAAATGCATTCGAATCAGCACCTAACTGACCAAATAATTCAAAAGCATCATAGTTTGCTTTCTCAAATAACTTATGTTCTAAAAAATGAGCAACTCCCTCAGGATTATTTTTAACTTTACGATCATTCAGCGTCATAAATGCAGAGTCTACTGAACCATAATCTACAGTAAAACTTGCATATATCTTATGAAATCCCACTTTTGGAACCAAGTTAACAGTTAAACCATTAGTTAGTATTTTTTGGTAGACTTTTTCCTCAAAATTAGGATAATCAATTATTTTCATTCTTTACTTCTCCATCTAAAAAAATGATTGCTTCTAAATGTACCATCTTGGCAATTTCAGCAACGTCTGTAAGTGTTACGTTCTTTATTTTTTCAATCCACTCTTTTTCTTGAAGATCTTTATTCAATAAACCATTAAACAATGCTCGACTAAGTAACACTCCTTGATGATCCAGCTGACTTAAATAACTATTTATTAAAGATCTTTTTGCGGTTTCAATTTCTTTTTTTGTGATGTCACCCGCTCTTAATTCTGATAATTGTTGCTCAATAATCTGCAGGACTTGTTTCTTATTTTCAGCTTCAATTCCGGTCTTAACTGACAAGAATCCTCGAAAACTATCATACGAACTGCTTGCATAGTATGCTAAACTTGATCTTTCACGGACATTGACAAATAACTTTGAGAGCGGTTGTCCACCGAATAAATCATTAAAAACCAAGGCAGAATAATATTTATTCTCTTGAAAATACACTGGTAATGAGTAACCAAGATTTAACTTAGCCTGACTGATTTCAAGATGATGAATTCTTTCTTTAACAACTTGGCTTTGTGAGGGATGTGCATAAAATACTGATAATTTTTCTGGTTGTCTAGCAGTAAAGTTAAGATTTGCAGCTAATTCTTTTGCTTGCTCTTTTGTAATGTCACCCGAAATAATTATCTCGACTTGATTACTCTTAAGACATTCAATATAGTACTCATAAAGTTCCTCATTGGTAATTTTATCTAAGCTTTCAATATCACCAAAGGAGGGAAGTGCTTGCACAGTATCTTCAAAAAATAAATTATTCAATTCAAGTGAAGCAAATAACTGTCTATCATCCCTTACAGAATTAATATAGTCTGCTAATACTTCCTTTTGTCTCTCAAAAGTCTTTGGGTCAAAGCGCTTACCATCCAGCAACGGTTCAAAAATAATTTCTTTCAAAAAATTAATACCCTGCTCTAATAACCCATCAGTAGTATTTAAAAAATGTTCATTGACGCATTCAAAATTAAAACTCAACGCATGAATATTTCCTTTTCGCTCTGTGGAAACACCAAACCCCGCACCATACATACGCGCAAGTTCTTCCGATAATATTTTTTGATTAGGGTATTTCTGACTACTATTTTCTAAAATACTAGCCAATAGCAGCCGTTTTGTCAGTGCTTCAGATTTCAGCGGAGCTATCAAGTCTACCGCTATTCTAGTTGTTTTAAACTGTTTGGTTGAGACTAACGACAAACTAACCCCTGATTTTAAGCTTATGCGCACTTATTATTCCCCCTAAATATTCATAGCATTAATAATAAGCGAAAAAAAGACAAAAAACAATCTGACTTTCAAAATATATTCATTTTTTAAACTGATAAAACAAAATATTACATAAATCAAACTCAGTAAAATTGCTTACTAGTTCTAAATCTTGAACATGGCAAGTCCTTTTCCATAAGAGATTAAAAGATAGACAGAGCTTTTTGACTTGCAAACTGCTTATATTCAGAATAAATAAGGAGCTACGCCAAAATTACTTTTTGACCAGCTCCTAATTTCCAAACTATCTTAATTTTTCCTTACTGTCCTCTTATTCTTGTGAAGATCCATCATCATCTCTTGGAACAAATACTTTACGCGGTTTACTTCCTTCAGATGGTCCTATCATCCCGTGAGCCTCTAATTCGTCTACAAGTCTAGCCGCACGATTATAGCCAATTCTAAATCTGCGTTGAAGCATTGATATACTGCATGATTGTTCTCTTGCAATTAACTTTACCGCTCCATCAAACAATTCATCTTCTGCATCTTCAGTTTGATTTTGTTGTGTTTCTTCGTCTGAAATAATTAATGATTCATCATACTCTGCAGGTTGTTGTTCTTTTACAAAGTTGACTACATTTGTAACATCTTGGTCTGAAATAAATGCCCCTTGAACCCTGATCGGTTTATTAAGTCCCATTGGAAGAAAGAGCATATCTCCTCTACCTAATAATTTTTCCGCTCCATTTGAATCAATGATTGTTCGAGAATCGGTTCCACTTGAGACAGCAAATGCCATTCTTGAAGGAACATTTGCTTTTATCAAACCAGTAATAACATCAACAGAGGGACGTTGTGTTGCCAAAATCATATGAATTCCAGCAGCTCGTGCCATTTGTGCTAATCTAATAATTGCATCTTCAACTTCATTTGAAGCAACCATCATCAAATCTGACAATTCATCAACCACAATTACAATATAAGGAAGTAATTGCTCAGCTGTTTTCATATCTTTATTTTGTCGTTCAACCATCTTATTATATCCGGAAATGTTTCTTTGGCCCGTGTTTGCAAAGAGTTCATAACGACGTTCCATTTCCTCAACTAACTTATTTAAAGCTTTTGCAGCTTTTTTAGGATTTGTTACAACAGGTGTCAGTAGATGTGGGATTCCATTATAGACCCCTAATTCAACCTTTTTGGGATCAACCAGCATCAATTTAACTAAGTGTGGTGGGCAATTCATCAACAAACTTGTAATAATTCCATTAATTGCAACTGATTTACCGCTCCCTGTAGAACCAGCAATCAACAAATGTGGCATCTTTCCTAAATCTGCTGTAACAAGATTTCCCGCAATATCACGACCTAATGGAACTTCAAGCAATTTAGAAGGTTGCCGTTTTTGTTCCTCAACAATACTTCTAAACGAAACAGTTGATACCTTCTGATTTGGCACTTCAATTCCAATCAGTGACTTGCCAGGAATTGGTGCTTCAATTCTAATATCTTTAGCTGCCAAGGCTAGTGCCAAGTCATCTGTGAGTCCAACAATTTTACTAACCTTTACACCAATTGCTGGATGCAATTCATATTTAGTGACAGAAGGCCCCAAAATTGCCTTTCTAATTTCAACATTAACTCCAAAGCTTTTGAATGTCTCTTTAAGAACTTTGGTATTATACTCAATCTTTTTATACTCGTCACTTTGATCTTCAGCCGCCACTTCTTGCAATAACGCTGTACTCGGTAACTCATAATCTAGATTCACAGAATTTTCAGTAACAAGCGTATCTCCGCTATCAGCAGATTTAGCAGCACTAGTGCTCTCTTTTTTTTCTGTGTTCCAACTGTTTGTCTTGATAAACTCGGTTTCATTAACTTGCTCTTGGACTTTTTCTTGTTCCTGATCAGTATTTTCTTCGATAATCTTTTGTTTTTGTTTAGCAAGTTTCCTTTGTTCTTTTACAATTTTTTGCTCGTGTGTCACCTTACTACGCTGTTTTATCTTGTTATAGCAGCTTTTAATAGTTTCAAATAATCTACTCAACACGATACTACAACCTTTTATGAAATAATTAATTCCAATTCCAATAATCTGCAAAACTTTTGCAAAGGATACTTTAAAACATACACACATGCTAAACACTGCAAAAATTGCACTAAATATATAGGTTCCAATCTGTGAAAGTAAAAAATAGGCTGGCGTATAAAGAAAAGCACCCAGCATTCCGCCACCAACACTCGAACCAATATCCCCCGCCACTAAATCACTTTGCAAGTATTGCCAAGTGATATTAATAAAGTGGGAATGCAAATCCAATTTGCCAAACAACATTGCGTGTAACACTAACAGCAAAGATAATATAAGACCGCTTACTCCTAAAATCCAATTCTTTCTTAATTTAGGTTCTGTCCCCGTAATCAAGAGATAGGCTCCTAATAACACGAGTGCCGACAACCCAATAACTGCAACATCCCCTAGAAAAATGCGAAAAAAATTCAGACACAATATTCCTAAAAAACCCAATTTAAAAATTCCAAACACACCAAAGAAAATAAAAAAGCCTCCGCAAATTCTATTGGACTCTTTTTTCTTAGCCTTGACACTTGGTTTTCTTTTTCTTTGTGCCATCTTTTTCACCTCGATATACATCTGTTTCAACTCTATCATAAACGTTTTTCAGATATTGCCTATTTTAATTTATCGTTCTCATAAAAATGTGTTTGTTCTAGTTCAGGAAAATTTTGTTGTCTTAAAACTTCAAAGATCACGATTGCCGCACTATTGGATAGATTCAGTGCCCTAATATTTTTATCATTTTGTGGAATTCGAATACATTTTTCCATATTCGCACGCATAAAAGGTTCAGGTAAACCGGTTGTTTCTTTTCCTAGTAAAAGATAGTGATTCTTGGTTTTATCAGAGTAATCTGCTTGTACATATGACCTAGTAGCAAATTTTGAAACTAAATATAGTTCATCATTTTTCCCCAGTGAATTCATGAAAGCTGGAAGATTTTTGTGATAAGTAATCTTAACTTTATCCCAATAGTCAAGCCCAGCTCGCTTAAGGTATTTATCATCCGTTGAAAAACCAAGAGGTTCAATTAAATGTAATTCTGTGTTCGTTCCAGCACATGTACGTGCAATATTTCCTGTGTTTGCAGGCATCAATGGTTCAAATAAAACAATATGATTTGTCATTTCAGATAACTCTCCATTCAAAAAGTTTACAATAAAAAAAGCGTAACTGTTCGGTGTGGGCACGGCGAACAGCTACGTTAAATGAAGTACAATTATGTAATGACTAACGAGTAAGTCGATAATCACTAAAAACCGATTTCTTGCAATTATATTACCATGCCCTTATTAAGTTTTCAAGGTTTTCTTACAAAAAAATTAACTTTTATTAACTTTAAACAATTAAAACCGAAACATCAATAGTTACTTCGTCTAATCCAGTACTTAGAGCTTGTCCAAGTTTCATAGAATCAGCCCCCCAATGAAGAGGGGTCATATAAACAAGATCTTCAAATAATTCTGGTGTTAATTGAAAAGAATACTTAAGTTGTTCAATCCTTGCAGTAGGATAATTTTCCTTGAATAACTCTAATACATCATGATTACTATATGAATAATTCCTGTTATCTGAATCATAAAGAAGATGCCTTAATTCAAGTAAATAATCACTATTTGGAATAATTTTGATTAACGAACCACCTTTTGCAAGCACTCGATTAAACTCGTTATATGATGAGGGTGAAAACATATCAATGATAATATCAAATACATCATTTCTAAAGGGAAGTTGTGCAAGATCAGCTATACAATAAAAAGCATCCGTTTCCTTTTTGGCTGCTAAATTGATTGCCCTTTTTGAGATATCAAAACCAATCATCGCATCTTGCATGCCTTTTCTTTTTTCTTCAATGTAGGATAAAGTTGAACCCTCTCCACAGCCTACATCCAGTATTCGCAGATTTTCTTCAACACCGATAATTGAAGTTATCCTTTCTGCAATCGGCTCAAAAAAACCTGCGGCTTGAATTCTCGCTCGTGAATCCCACATACGATCATCATCGTAATCACTCTTTATCTGATGTGTTAAGAGATACAATGTACCCTTTTTTGAAAAATCAAAATTATGCCCATCTTCACAAATCACGCTGTAAGCTTTAGTATCTATAAAACGAGTTCCACAAACAGGACAACTAAACATATCTATGTTTTGTATAACAAAATTTAATTTTTTTTCAATTTTTTTCAATTTTAGCTTCCCCTACTATTGGACTTGCAGATACTTACCTGCAACAAGTTCAACTAAATCTTTTTGCTTTAGGCGAACTGAACGACCAATCTTTCCAGCTGAAACAGATATTTCATCATATTCTTTGATACGCTCATCAAAATAAATAGGAAATCCCTTACGTATATTTATACCAATTGGCGTGTTAGCTCCGTGAACATATCCTGTAATATTGATCAACTTCTTATTATCAGCAAGATGAACCTGTTTCTTATTCAATTGGTTGGCAATTAACTTCAAGTCAATTTCAAACTCCAATGGGAGACAAACAACAAGATAATCATTTTCATCATCGCTTCCCTTTAAAACAATTGTTTTCAGAATGCTTTTTGCTGATACACCAACCGACTCAGCTTCACTCAATGCATCCGCACCCTTTTCTAACCAATTAAAAGAAACTTCTTCATATGTTACGTGGTGCTGATCAAGAATTCTTTCATCATTTGTTTTTTTTATTTTCTCTTTTTTCGCCATTTTTTACTCTCCTCAGTATAATTTATCGTATTAATTATAACCCGTACCAAGAATTTAGTCATTTGTTAGAACAAAACACGAATGTTTATTGTGCTTTATTTGTTTTTAATTTGACTTTTATCACATAATGCTGTAACTTACAATGTGTTTGTCGTTTTGATAAACATAATCACCGAATTATGTGTTCAATAAAGAATGAGAGGTTTTAAAAATGTCTGTATTCGATTATGAAGATATTCAATTAGTTCCAAATAAGTGTATCGTTAAGAGTCGATCCGAAATCGACACTACCGTCAAGTTTGGTCCAATGACTTTCAAGATTCCCGTGGTCCCTGCAAATATGCAAACAATTATTGATGAACCACTTGCTATTTGGTTGGCACAAAATGGTTATTTTTATATTATGCATCGTTTTGAAGAAAATGAAAGAACTGGATTTGTGCAGATGATGCACTCTAAAGGGCTCTTTGCATCAATTTCAGTTGGTGTAAAATCAAATGAATACAAATTAATAGATGAACTAACTGCACTTAGAGCTGTTCCAGAATATATCACTATTGATGTTGCTCATGGTCATTCTGATACAGTTATTGAAATGATTAAATATATTAAGAGGAAACTTCCAGGAACTTTTGTAATCGCTGGTAACGTTGGTACCCCTGAAGGTGTTCGCGAACTTGAAAATGCTGGTGCTGATGCAACAAAAGTCGGAATCGGTCCTGGTAAGGTCTGTATCACAAAGCTTAAAACTGGCTTTGGTACTGGTGGTTGGCAGCTAGCTGCAGTGCGCCTCTGTGCAAAGGCCGCAAGCAAACCAATTATTGCTGATGGTGGCATTCGTCATAATGGCGACATTGCAAAGTCAATTCGCTTTGGGGCCTCCATGTGTATGATTGGATCATTATTTGCTGGACATCAAGAGAGTCCTGGTGAAATCATTGAACAAGATGGTGAGAAATTTAAAACTTATTTTGGTTCTGCATCACAATACCAAAAAGGGCAATACAAGAACGTTGAAGGAAAAAAAGTGCTTGTTCCTTATCGCGGACCTATTGCAGACACGTTGCGTGAAATGCGTGAAGATTTGCAGTCATCAATCTCTTACGCAGGTGGCCGAGAATTGAATTCGTTGCGAAAAGTAGATTATGTGATTGTCAAGAATTCAATTTTCAATGGAGATAATATCTAAATAATATAATAAATTTTGTTCTAAAATATAATAAAAAAGCTAGGTTATTTTGTAGTACTCCCGAAGTTATATTAATAACTTTTTAGGAGATTGCCACATAATTTAACCTAGCTCTTTTTAGCTCTATATAAACTAATCAAAATTAATAGTACTTAATGACACTTCCAACTGAAACATCTGGTAACTTATATGGTTCCAGATATATTCCACTATGTTGTGGTTCTTCAGGGACTGGTTCAAAAAACAAAGTAGCATGCCCAATCATTTCCATATTACTTTGAACCAATTCTCCAATATGTTTTATTTCATAAACTTGATTATCAATACTTATTTTTTTTAAATTCTTAAGATTTCTTTTTTTACTGCTTAAGTCTATAAAATGTTGTACTACGGATACACGTCTTAGTTGAACTGATGCGGTTTCGTCAAAAAGAATCATTAATGGATCGTCCTTTGAAATAGCTTCTGGTCCAATTTCAACAACTTTTGCCTCTAACATACTACTGACCCCTTCTCCACTAAGTGTTTGTCTCTATTTGCTATTGTATCACATTGTAGTCGAACTATACTAAGTAATTGTTACCGTTTTTATAAGATATGATATACTTATAAATTATAAGAAGTATATCAAAGGAGGACATACATTGACTCAAAAAATTCTATTCGGTACTTACACTAAAAAGACTTCTAAAGGAATCTATGAAGCAATTCTACATGAAGACAAAAAAAAGTTATCCACTCCAGAACTATTTATTGAAATTGATAATCCTACCTATCTGCAAAGCACCTCTACTGGAATAATTTTTACTGTTGTTAAAGAAAATGAATTAGGTGGCATTGCTAGTTTTGCTGGTAAAACAAGCCCTCAACTTGTCAACACTCAAACAGCTGCTGGTGCCCCTCCATGTTATGTTGGAACAGATATTGAACGTAGCCTAGTATTTACCGCAAACTATCATAAAGGTACAATTACGGTCTACAAAGTTGATGCAGCTGGAACATTAACAACTGTAAATGAAGTTAAATTAACAGGTCATGGTCCATTGCCAGAACAAGATACAGCAAAAGTCCACTTTACTGATTTGACTCCGGATAAGCGCTTAGTTGTCTGTGATTTGGGATCTGACAAGGTTCATACCTATGACATTAGCACAGATGGACAATTAACCCTGTTATCTACCTTTGTAACAGCTCCTGGCTTTGCACCGCGTCATATTGTTTTCCACCCAAATGGTAAATTTGCGTATTTAGTAGGCGAGCTCAGCAGCCACATATCAACCTTATCGTATGATAGTGAAACAGGTAAATTCGGATTACTCCAAACACTTTCAACTGTTCCAGATAATTTTGACACGGCTAATAATGGAGTTGCAGCAGTTCGTATCTCTTCTGATGGTAAGTTTGTCTATGTCTCCAATCGTGGACATAACACAATCGCCATATTCAAAGTTGGTTCTGACTTCTCGCTCAGTCATTCTGGCTATACAGCAACAGAAGGTGAGTTCCCGCGTGACTTTGCATTAGATGCTACCGAAGAATTTTTGGTCGTTACCAATCAAAATACTGACAACGCTACTCTTTTTGAACGTTCTAGTACAGATGGTACCCTTACGCTACTTCAAAAAGATATCCCTGTTCCAGAAGGTGTTTGTGTTTCATTTACTCGCTTCAATTAAGTTTATAAATTATTTAGTAATTGATTCAAAATAAGATATAGCTCACTAAAAAAACATTTATTGGAAACTATCTTATGTCTCCAATAAATGTTTTTTATAAACTATACCAAATATATTTTCATTTTTCCCATTTTAATTTTAAATCAAGATACAATTTTCCCTTTTAACTAGACTCTTCAGATCTAGTTAAGAGGAGGAAATATTATAAATTAGCATTGATTTACTGTCATTTTAAGATACATCATTCATTTTCCAACAATGAACGACAAAAAAAGGCTTGCAATATTGAAATAAATTAAAACAGAAGTTAAATCACTCAATGTTGAAATAAATGGACCAGAAGCAACCGCTGGATCAAAACCCATTTTATCCATTGCCATTGGAATAATGCTGCCAGCTAAGTTCGCCACAACAATTGCGCACATCATAGCTAAACCAATTACGAATCCTAAAACAAAGTTATTCTTCCAAATTCCAACAATTATAAAAATTGTTAATCCCGTGGTTACACCTATTATAAGACCCGTCAACAATTCAGTAATAATCGTTCTAACAAGACCTTCTTCATCATCTTTAGAGGCAAGTTTTCTAACTGCAACCGCCAAACTTTGCGTACCTGCATTTCCCGCAGTACCAGTGATAGATGAGATAAACACCGCTAAGATGCTCGCTTCACTTACCAATTGTTCATAATGGGAAATTAGTGTTGCTGTTGACATTCCTAAGAAAAGTAACGTTACAAGCCAAGGTAATCTTTTTGAAGCAGATTTAAAAGGATTGTTTGAGCTTTCCTCTGTATCAACACCAGCAAGTCCTGAATAATCTTCAGCAGATTCTTCATCAATAACATCGATAATATCATCAACTGTAATAATTCCAATCATTTTCTCATCATAATCTGTCACAGGAATCGCCAAAAAATTATAATCACGGATCGTTTTAGCAACATCCTCTTGGTCGTCATCAACCTTCACAGACATCACCTGATCATTCATAATCTCTTCAATCAACAAATCATCATCACTGATTAATAGATCTCTTAATGTAACAACTCCAATAAGTTTATCATCAGCATCAACTACGTATGAATAATAAATTGTTTCTGCATCAACTGCTGCTTTTTTTAAAACATGCAGTGCAGATCTCGCTGTCTGATTGACAATAATCTTGACAAACTCTGTTGCCATGATTGCTCCGGCAGTTTTATCCTCATAGTGCAGCATCTCTTTGATTTCGGCTGCATCTTCGCGTGGAAGCAATCTCAAATACTTATTCAAACTTACACTGTCTACATATGCTAAGATATCAACCGCATTATCAGTATACATCTCAGAGATGACTCCAGCTGCATACTTAGTAGACATCTCTTTAAAATATTCTGCTACATCTTCTGGTTCTTCTTCAATTGCATTAAAGGTATCAGCTAACTCAGCGGGAGTGAGGTAACGATAGGCCCTTGCACGTTGTTTTTCATCTAAATCAACAAAAATTAATGCCTGCTCATACACATGAAGCATTAAAAATTGCTCACGAAATTTTGTGGCCTGTTGCTGATTAAGCAACTCTACAATTTGATCTTTTGGATATGAATCTCTTTTCTCTCTATCTCCCATGAATTAATCACCCCTTGATGTTAGCTTCATTTTTAATAAACCTTTGCATGTCTTTTGTAATCTCACTCGTAATTGTCAATTTTTTATTTAAAAAAGGATGAAAAAAAGTAATTTGCTGACAGTGCAGTGCCTGCCTTTGCAATGGAAAGCGATTACTTCCACCATACAATGTATCCCCTACAAGAGGCATCCCTAGAAAAGCACTATGAACTCTAATTTGATGGGTCCTTCCTGTATGTAACTGTATTTTACACAGAACATAATTTTGAAACTCAGAGACCTTCCAATACTCAGTGCTCGCATATTTTCCTTTTTCCAATACAGTTCTTTTTACAAGTGACCCCGGCATCCTACCAATTGGTAAATTTATTAGTAAATGTTTTGTTGCTGGATTTCCTTGCAATATTGCATAATAAAATTTTTTAATTTGATGTTGCTTAAGTTGCTCATCAATCATTGCATGTGCATATCGATGCTTGGCAAACAAAACAATTCCTGAAGTGTCACGATCAAGTCGTGTTGCAATGTGCGGACCAATTCCTTTATATCCCCTAATCTGATAGTATCCTAACACCCGTGCAACCAGTGAATCCTCCTTATGTAACTGTGAAGGAATTGATGCCACACCTGCTGGTTTATCGACAATCAAATAGTCTCGGTCTTCATACAAAATACTGATTGGTACAAACGAAGGCACAAGAAAAGAACTGATTTTTTCAGATGGTAAACAGATTACTAATAAATCCCCACTTACCATTTTATCAATTTTTCTTCCTTCATTACCATTTATGAGTAATTTGCCACCATCAAAACGGATTGATGCCAATAATCTTCGCGATACTCCTTTTTGCTTCAGAAAAGTTTTTACTCTTATTGGCTGATTTCCATCATACAGCCAACTAATTTGCATACTCAGCCCCTATAAATGCATCTTGAACTCTTTGCCAAAATTGCATATGACGATATTTAGCAAACTGTATACTCTTATTTGAGATTTTAAACCTAATTTGTTCAATTCTTCTACCATGAAAACTATCCTGATCAACTGTCAAGATATAGTCACACTCACTTGCAGGGACTAATGTTACCCAATCATTGGGAGCAATTATCATAGGTGAACTTAAGGTTCGAAAAACCCTATTATTAATAGAACTTATCTCAGTCATCTGTAGAACCTTTAAGTTAGGATGAATCACGGCACCCCCTAGCGACTTATTATATGCAGTTGATCCTGTTGGCGTAGAAATACAAAGCCCATCACCTCTGAATTTTTCAAATAAATCGCCACCCACAAAAACATCAGTTACCATAGTTGCACTATTTCGTTTCAAGGTAGCTTCATTCAACGCTAGTAAGTTGACAGGTCTTTGATCATCCTCATATTTAACTCTGATATCTAATAGCGGATAACTTACCGATTGACCATTATCTGATTGCAAGCTAATAACTAAGTCATCAATTTCATCATCACGCCAGTCTGTATAAAAACCTAAGTGACCAGTATGTACCGCAACAAAACGCACTGTGCCTAAAATATTTTCATATTTATGAAAAGCTGCCAATAAGGTCCCGTCGCCACCAATGGTCACAACAATGTCAGGATTTTTTTCATCCATAACAAAATGCGTATCCTCAAATTTTTTCTGCAGTTTTTGAGTTACTTTTAATGACTGACGCCCATCATTTGTAAAAATTGCGATTTTCATAGCCAACCTCTTCTAATTTCGTTCTTAATTTAATCACTATTCCATATTATTGCACGAGTATAGTATAAAAGAAAATATTTTACAAACCTCATTATTCTTTTGTGTCATTACCTCTGCGATATGAAAACTCTTGCTGTGCATCCTTTATCTCTTCACGGATTGCCGACATTTCCTGGTCTAGTTGAAAAGCTGCTTCAGCTGCTCTTTTTAATCTGACTTCCAACTCATTTGGAAATTTCCCATTATATTTGTAGTTTAAAGAATGTTCAATTGTAGCCCAAAAATTCATTGCAAGTGTTCTGATTTGAATTTCAGCCAAGATATCTCTTTGTCCATCTAATAACTGTACTGGATATTTTATAATCAGATGATATGAACGATAGCCACTCTCTTTTTCATTTGCAATATAGTCTCTTTCTTCAATAACACTCAAATCGTTTCGTTTTCTGATTAATTTTACTAATTGATAAATATCATCAACAAATTGGCACATAATTCTGACACCCGCAATATCCTCCATTTCATTCTCTAAATTTGCTTCAAGAATATTACGGCGCTGCATCTTTTCAAGTATACTATCTACCGGCTTTACTCGGGCAGTTACAAATTCGATTGGAACATGTTGCTGCGACAATTTAAATTGCTCCCGCAACGCTGTAAATTTCGCCTTTAACTCAGATGTAGTTTGTTTATAAGGTAATAAAAAACCTGTCCAATCTTCTTTCAAAATAATCCCCTCTAACTAGATTAAATTATCTCTCCCAGTTTACCATATCTTCATAGTAAACGTAATAATTGTAAGTAAGACTAAATTCTTACTTATTTTCAATTAAAAGCAAGCACAATTATTGAATTATTTTTTTTTTTTGTTAAAGTATAGATAGCAATAATCATAAGAGTGATTACGTATATTTATATGGGGGAAAAATTGTGTTAGAAATGTATTTATTCATTAATCCGGTTGGAAGAAAGTCTTATCAATCAGAGAAAAATATCATAAAACTTGTAAACAATCTTGATACTGATATTCGTTTTAGATTTATCCCTTTTTTAAATCTCAATACCGTTACCAATGTATTAAGTGAGCATAACTTGCCTCTAAACAATCTTGATATAAGGAACAAAACTTTCAACAACATTTATCAAGCATCACTTGACTACAAGGCTGCCCTTTTCCAAGGTAAGAAACACGGCCGTAGTTTCCTTCTAAACCTTCAAAACGAGGTTTTTAATAGTAATAGAGAATATTCAAACAAAGTTGTTCATGATATTATTACATCCATCGGACTTGATAGTGAGATGTTTGAAAGTGATCGTCATTCTAAATTTACAATCGAATCATTTAAAAGAGATCAGCAGATGGCTGCTGAAATGAACGTTACTATGCATTCAACGATGGTTTTATATAATCTTGCAAATATCGATTTTGGCGTCTCTCTCACAGACTGTTCTTCTTATGATATGCTTGAAGAATTGTGTTTAGGCAAATTAAACGATGAAATAATGTTGTGCAAGAATAGTAAAGTCCATAAGGGCTCAATTACTTCACTCCATACACTTTAGAAACTGTATTGCAATGTTTTATTTTAATGGAATAAGAAGAGGTTGAATCAAAAGATATCTTTTGATTCAACCTCTCTATTTATTTTGTATAGACGTGTTCCATAGCTTAATGTAACAATTCAATCATCTTTCACAATTAAAATTGCTTCTTTTTAGATTATCGTTTTAGTTTCTCCAAAATATTTTCAAGTTCATTTAGACGCTGTTCAAATACCACAAATGCATCATCTAAATAATCTGGTTTCGTCATGTCAACTCCAGCTTCTTTAACAACATCTATTGGAAGTGCTGAGCTACCTGATTTCAAAAACCTAAGATAACTATCTGGACCTTCTTTTATGATCTTACTTGCAAGTGCACTTGCTGCTGCAAAACCAGTTGCGTACTGATATACATAGAAATTGTAGTAAAAATGAGGAATTCTTGACCATTCTAAAGCAATCTCTGGATCATTAGTAATTGCAGGTCCATAATAATGCTTGTTTAAATCAGCATATTTATTATTAAGTTCTTGTGAGGTCAAAGGTAATCCTTTTTTATCCTGATCATGTAACCAACGCTCGAACTCGGCAAATTGAGTCTGTCGATACACCGTTCCTTTAAATCCATCTAAATAGTGATTCAATACATATGCCTTAAATTGCAAGTCATCACTATGATCAAGTAAGTATTGTGTCAAAATATTTTCATTAGTTGTCGATGCAATTTCTGCAACAAAAATTGAATAATCACTATAATGATATGGTTGATTATGATTACTTAAATATGAATGCATACTGTGGCCCATTTCATGCACTAATGTGAAAAGGCTCTCCAAATTATCCTGCCAGTTAAGTAAAATATATGGTGGCGTATCAAACATTCCAGAAGAATAAGCTCCACTACGTTTACCAGTATTCTCCACAACATCTATCCAGCGACTCTTAAATGCTTCTTCTACAATCTGAATATAATCTGCTCCAAATACGCTTAATGATTCCAGAGCTATTTTCTTAGAATTTTGGTAAGTGTATTCTTCTTCAGGTAATTTTGTAATTGGTGTATACAAATCATACATATGAACCGAATTCAATTGCAATAATTTCTTTCGAATTTTTACATAACGGTGTAATAAATCCAGATGTTTATTCACACGCTCAACTAGCGTATCATAAACGGAAACAGGAATATCATTAGCTCCTAGTGCTGCTGAAATCGCATCTGGATAATTTCTGGTAGTTGCTTGAAAGTTATGTGTATGCACATGTGCTGCAAGAGAAGTTGCAAAAGTATTTTCAAATTGTTTATACGTTTTATATAATCCTTGAAATGCATTTTTTCGAACTTCACGATTCCCAGATTCCAATAACTTTCCATACAATCCGTGTGATAACTCAACCTGATTTCCCTTTTCATCCGTTACAGTTGGAAACTTAAGATCAGCATTATTCAATATCCCGAAAATATTTTCTGGAGTTGCAAAGATATCGGATGCTCCTGCAAGAAGCTTTTCTTCTTTTTCAGATAATAGATGATCTTTCTTGGCCATAATTTCGTCTATATACTTCTTGTATCCCACTAATTCAGAATCTTCACTATAATATTCATCCAACTTTGTTTGTCCCAATGTCAAAAGTTCTGGTTCAAACCAAGCAAAAGCCGCAGCAACTTTCGCATATAATTGTTGTACTTGCGAGAATAATCCTTGATTTTTCTTATTATTTGTATCCTGATCACTCAACATACTAGCGTAAACATATGCTTTAACTGTCATTCTCTCAACTGCAAAGTAAGTTTTCAAAATCTTTTTTAAAGCAGTACTGCTGTCAAAAAGCGTGCCTTTTAATTTACCTACTATTTTAATTTCTTCTTGTATTTTGTTAATATCTTCAGTAAATTCATTTTCATTTTGATATACCTTTGTTAAATCCCATTTTAACTCTTCAGGTACTTCGCTTCTGTTTCTTAGTTTTGTAATCTCATTTGACATTGCATTCCCTCCCAACAATATTTCTTTATTAATCAAAACATAGTTAAAGCTGGAATGCAATACTATCACAAAGAGAGCGGTTCATCACCAATTAACTATTTTAATTATTAATAATTCCAATCATTTCTTTTATTTGTATATCAATTAAGTCGTTTACATTCAGCAAAGGTACTGCAAATAAATAATTCCTATGTTCCAAAATTGCTTGACGATACAAAGACATTTCACTAGTTGTAGCTAATGTTTTAATATATATGAAGTCAATTTTCCAATACAGTTCCATAGCAGAATAGATAGGCGGTGAATACTTGCTAGCAAATAATAATGCTTTACAGTCTGTAAGTTTTTGTCTCCTCAAATAGCATCTAAGTTGGAGATCCCTGAATTTTCCTTGACTTCTTAAAATATCTAATTCTAATGAATTAAATTGGATTATTCGCTCTTTTTTGGAAATTTTATTAAATTCAAACCTCTTCTTCATTGTTAGAAAATTTTTTAGATCTGTTACATTGCTAAATTCAATTATTTTGTATTTTAATGGTAAATAATCAGTTTGTTGAATATTATAAATTACTCTAAATCTTTGTTTAACCACTAGATAATAAATCAGATAATACCCTTGTGATTTATTCCATTTGAGAAACTTTGCAATTTGCTGTGTCATTTTCTTTTTTAACAGATATTTCTGTCCCAATATCCACAAAAAATTTAATTTTTCATTCCTATATCCAGCACTTCTGGTCTTCATTTTTGAAACTGTCAAAGGTGCGCATTGAAATTCAATTATACCTTTTTGAAAATTCTTCTCAATTACAATATCAGGTCTTTGTTTGAGCTTCGAAAAATAACTCTCCACCTCCACCCTATATCCAGCACTTTCAAAAAGTCTTGCAAGTGCTTCTTTTCCTTGTAAATGTTCTGGCGTTTCGCCCTCAGAAAAGCTATTACATTCTTTTTTTGGATGTGCAAAATGGTTTCTTTTCAGTGTTCCACTTCGGATAATGAGCTTGGCATGACAAACTGGACAAAAGTAATTATCGATACTTACCGCATCGTTAGCCCATACCCATCTTCCTGCATCGTCTAATGCTTTTAACAAAAAAACACCCCTAGTAGTTAAATACGCACTAACTACTAGGGGCACTTATTGCTATTAAAATTTATTTTACTTAAAGTAATATCTTGCTAATTCAAAAGCTGAAGATACAAGTATACCTTTTCCACGTTCTTCTAAAATATCATGCGATAAACTGATATGCTTACCATATTCAACAGCCAAGGATAAAACATCTTTGATATGACTGTCACTCATCTGATCTACAAAGAAAATTAAATCCAAATAATATTTATCGTCTAATAAATATAAGCTAGATGCTAGGCTTTCACTCTTTAAAAGTTTTGCCAAATTGATAAAATCTTCAAAATCGGTAAATTCAATTACGTAATGCTTACGTTCTATATTTTTATTGTTCAAATATTCAGAAACTCCATCTCCATCATTTTCCAAATATTGCCGCTCTCTATCCTTAGCGCTGTTTCTAACCAATTCATCATGTATCATTTCTGTTATATCTCTGCCTTCACTTCCATCAGGCTCTAAGAAAGTGAAACGAACATCATCTGTGAAATTTCTTTCTTTTTTCTCATCATCTTTTGAATTTTTTTCATTCTCGATTTCATCATCATCATCTTTTGAATCATCTTGATCATCATCATAGTCATAGTCTTCTAAATCTTTTGGATTTACCTTACTAATAAATAACTCGAGTCCATTTCTGTTTGGCAACAACTGAAATGTCACAGCATCATTTTCACGGAACTCATTATCGATATCAACTTCATCTAAAATACTATAGAAGAAACTCTCGATTTCTTTACGATTACCTAATAAATCAAGCACCGTAATTCCACGTTCGGTTAAATCGTCAGTTTCAAGTAACACCCTAATAGTATTATCATTGATTTTCTCCATCTCCATCGAGATCACCCACCTTTCCGATATTATCCTCTCGCTTAATGATAACTAAAAAAACAGAATTGTAAAGAACTTTATACAAAAAAATGGGACTAGTGGGAAAAAATTTATATAGAAATCTCGATTCCGAAATACGACAATAGAATACATAATATAAACATACTATAAGTGTACAAAAGGACCTTAGCGAAAGCAATAAACTTGTGCTGAGATCCTTAAGTAATTAAATAACTTTATTAAATTTTAAAAACCAGCAAGTTCCTGTGCTTTTCTTAATTCTAATGCACGAACCTCACGAGGCAAGAATCTACGAATTTCGTCTTCATTGTACCCTACTTGCAGACGTTTCTCGTCAAGAATAATTGGTCTTCTTAAAAGACCAGGATTTTCCTGGATCAAAGTAAACAACTGTTTCAGTGGTATTTCATCCAAATCAATATTCAACTTCTGATAAGCCTTTGAACGTTTAGAAATAATTTCTTCTGTCCCATTCTCTGTCATTTGTAGAATTTGTTTAATCTCATTGATGTTCAATGGCTCAGAAAAAATATTTCGTTCTTTAAAAGGAATGTCGTGTTTCCTTAACCATGTGCGTGCCTTACGACAAGAAGTGCAACTAGGTGATGTGTATAAAGTAACCATATTCTTTCGCTCCTTTACATGAAAAACAACTTACAAATTAATATCGCTTACAATGCTATTATAACACTTGTATCAAAAAATTAATACCTTATTTCAAAAAAAGTTTTCTAAAATTATTCCCAAAAACAATTTTTTTAGTGAGGTTACCTTATCATCAAGAGATATGATGCCCTTTGATATTTAATTTTTTCATAGGCAAATTATTATCGATTAGATAAATATTATTATTATTATAAATATATTCAGAAAAACAAGTGGGGATAAGTTTAGTTTTATTATTTATTAGGGCTTTTCAGGGAATTATAGTAAACAAGTGTCCTAATTACATTTTAATTTTTTAATTAAAATGATTAATTTTTGAATCGTTTTTATACTTTGACCACTAATCCAACTTTAGCAGGAAAGACTTCAATTTTTCCATCAATAATTTTCCCAGCCTCCTCAACAAGTTGACTTGCTGCAATCTTTTGTGGCAAATGTGAGAGCATTAATTTTTTTGACCCTGACTTCAGCGCAAGATTTGCAGATTCAACAGATGTCATATGCCACTTTTCTCCCTTTTTAGCCGCACTAAAATTAGTATCAGTAATCAGTAAATCAGAGTTTTCGGCAAAAGGTATCATCTCTGGTATTTCTGCTGTATCTGCTGTATAAGTGAGAACCTTTTTTGTCTTAGTTTCTTCGACTCTAATAGCATAAGCAATAACAGGATGTTTAGTTTTTAGAAATGTTATTTTTAATGACTTCAAATCAAGTTCAGTAGCTGGATTATATGCAATTCCAGTCGTTGCACCTGACCATGTAAGATCAGTAAAATGTTGCTCATCTTCGGTATGTCCGTAAATTGGTAAAATTTTTCCAGCGATATCTGCATTATTCAATTGCCAATAATATTGTAAAACACCGACATCCGCGATATGATCGTTGTGATAGTGAGAGAGCAATACCCCATCAAGTTTTAGTGGATCAAGATGTTGCTCTAAGCTCAGCAAAGCTCCGCTGCCACAATCTAAAAGCAAGTTATAATCATCGGTTTGAATCAAATAACTGCTTGTTCCCTTACCTGCATATGGGTAGCCCCCGTACATCCCTAAAACCGTAACTTTCATTACTAATCATCCTTTCTTTAGCCTTGATTATAACATATTTACTTTACCTATAAGGAGGACCTATCATGGAAAAACTTCATTTAACTTTCGGATCATCTTATGTTGTTGAAGATATTAAAAAACAAAATAGTACAAAAAAATTTCTCCAATTCTCCGATGAAATAAATCCACAGCAGCATGCTTTAATCACAATCGACAATGAACAAAAATTTTTTAAATCTAACTTAAATTACTCTATTTTGAGTGGTAATCTTGATATAATTAAAGAGAAATCTTATTTCTTTAATCATTTTTCTTTAGATGAAAAACAGCAAAAAATGCATTTAACTTCCTTGCAGCAGTTTCCTAACAAAGCATGTTCATTCATACTTTGTCAATCACTCAAGTATGACTTTGATTTTCTGATTATCTCTTGTTGGACAAATATTTCTTATTACAGAGAATGGTTATCGAATCATAATTTCGTTTCTACTCCTTATGATTCCTCTAACAGTTTCTATTCCAAAAAAATGCACATTGATTTATAGCTCACCTCTATTTTTCTTTTTTTTCATAACATTTAAATTTAAAAAGGAAGTGTGATATCAAATGAATTCATTTAAGCAGGGATTTACAAATATTCAGAAACTAGACCCAGATATTATTGTTGATTTAAAGTATGCAACAACTGATAATTTCACTAACAAAGTCGTCTATGATTTCACAACTGCAATTGCACGTACAGGAACTGCACAAAAGTTAGCTATCGCAAGTGAGTTAGTAAAAGAAAAAGGGTATTTCATAAAGGTTTGGGATGCTTACCGACCAGTTAGTGCACAGAAAAAATTATTTGAAGTTTACCCTGATCCTCATTTTGTGGCTGAACCTAATCCCAACTTTAGCCATCAAAAAGGAGTAACCTTTGACTTAACACTAGTCGATGCAAATAAAAAAGAGGTTAAAATGCAGAGTGCTTTTGACGACTTTTCAAAACGGGCTCACCGTAACTTCAAACGAAATGTTGATGAAGAAAAGTATTATCAAATTTTGAATGATGCAATGATTAAAGCTGGTTTTATTGGATATCCAGAAGAATGGTGGGATTATCGAGATTCTGAAATGGATGATTACCAACCACTAGCAGCTAACCCAAAAGATTATTTTTAATTTAAGCATAATATTTTCCTTACTAAATAAGTATTTTAAAAAGGCGTTGGATCAAAAGTTAAATTTTGACCCAACTCTCCATTTATTCGAAAACAATAAAAGTGCCAAGACAAATTTTAATTTTTGTCCTAGCACTTTTATTATTTTCACTCTCAGATGTTACTTAAATCAATCCATTTCGTCTATTCTGGATTAATTACATTAAAAAATCAGCGCAGTAACTTATCCCACAAAACTACTTTGTTACTTTTCAAACTTTTTTGTACATCTATTATTCGTTGATTAGAGCTACCTCTAAATTGTAGTGTTAAATCTTTTTTTGCAAGTTCAAAACGACCGTCAACTAATATATCAATCAACGATAGCAGCTCTAATTTATCCTCAGATTCTTGCATTAACTCGTCCCATGTATAGCCTGTCCACGACCACACATCCTTTGTATTACCATATTCCTTACGAAGACGTTTAACTAATTTTAAACAAACTTGAGTATTTACAAAGGGCTCTCCACCTAACAAAGTCAATCCTTGACAATATTCAGCTCCAATATCAGTCATAATTAAATCTTCTAATTCTTGGGTGTAACGTGTCCCATAATGAAAATTTTGGGCGACTTTATTATAACATCCTGGGCACGCAAACTTACAGCCACTCACATATATACTACAACGTACACCTTCACCATCAACAAAATTAAAGGCCTTATAGTCAGCAATAAATTCCTGACTTAAATCACTTGCTAACCATTCTTTTGGTTTAGGATTCTTAGGTCGACGTTCCCTTTTTATTTTTTCAGCCATTGTATCCCGTCCCATCGAAAAGATTTTTCTCTCGTGATGCAATTTCAGCATGTCTGCCATGAACCATCGGGCGCTGCAGTGGATTTCCTAAATACCCACAAGTTCTTTTTACACAATCACATGTTTTGGGATCATGATTACCACAGTCAGGACATTCAAAACCTCTAGCAGTAGGTTTAAATTCACCCTCAAAGCCACACTTAAAACAATGATCAATTGGTGTATTGGTCCCCAAATAACCAACCTTATCATATGCCCAATCCCAGACTGCTTCCAATGCTTTAGGATTTTGTCTTAAATTTGGATATTCACAATAATGAATGAACCCACCAGAAGCATATTTCGGATAATCTTCCTCAAATGTTAGCTTTTCAAAAGGAGATGGATGTTTTCTTACGTCATAATGAAAACTATTTGTATAGTACTCCTTATCCGTAATATCCTTAATTTTTCCAAAGCGTTTCGTATCAAGTACGCAAAAGCGGTCAGTCAATGATTCACTTGGAGTTGAATACACACTGAAATGATAGTCATATTCATCAGACCATGCCACACAATTATTTTTCAATTGTCTCACAATCTCAACTGTAAAGTCATGTGCTTCCTTATTCTTTTCCCAATCAGGACCATAAAATGCCGTGCCAACTTCATATAATCCTATATATCCAAGAGAAATCGTTGCTCGTCTATTTTTGAAAAGAGTTGAAACATTTTCACCTGGCTTAAGTCTCTTACCAAATGCACCATATTGATAAAGGATCGGTGCATTTTCTGGAATTGCTTGCTCTACTCTCTTCGCTTTAAAAACAAGTGCTTCTTTGCAAATTCCCATTTTTTCATTAAAAATCTTCCAAAATAATTCCTTATCACCACGAGACTCAATTGCAATTCTTGGAAGATTGAGTGTTACGACTCCTAGGTTCATTCTGCCAGAGTTAACTTCTTTTCCGTTCTCATCTTTCCAACCTTGTAAGAAACTACGGCATCCCATTGGAACTTTAAAACTTCCCGTTAGCTCCCTTATCTTGTCATACATCAAAATATCGGGATACATTCTTTTAGTCGCACATTCTACAGCTAATTCTTTAATATCATAATTAGGATCTTCAGGTTTTAAATTCAAATCTCTCTTCAAAGTAAAAACAAGTTTAGGAAAGATTGCAGTTCTCTTCTCTCTCCCTAGTCCTTTTATTCTAATCTGTAAAATAGCCCTTTGAATCTCTCGCTCAATCCAAGAAGTTCCTAAACCAAATCCTAGCGTTGTAAAAGGTGTTTGGCCCTGCGAAGAGAATAATGTATTTATTTCGTATTCAAGTCCCTGCATTGCATCGTAAATATCTTTTTTAGTCTTTTTCTTAGCAAATTCATGCAACTTATCTTCATCATCAATGTAATCCTTAGCATCAACTACATGCTTCTCAAAATTTCTTTTAGCAAAAGGTGCTAATAATTCATCCACTCGATTTGCTGAGCAGCCACCGTATTGACTTGAAGCAACATTAGCAATGATTTGAGCCATTTGAGCTGTTGCTGTTTGAATTGAATGTGGGCTCTCAACTTCTGCATTTCCAATTTTAAACCCATTAGTAAGCATTTCTTTAAAATCAATCAAACAGCAGTTAGTCATTGGACTCCAAGGGGTATAATCTAAGTCATGATAGTGAATGTCTCCACGTAAATGTGCCTTTGCAATATGCATCGGCATCATCTTTAATCCCAGTGTCTTACCAACCGCACCAGCAGTTAAATCTCTCTGCGTATTAAAAACATTACTATCCTTATTCGCATTTTCATGGACTAATTCTGGATCTTTAACTTGTAGTCTCTCCAACCTACTAGCAGGATTAGTCTGATCTTGCCAATACTCTTCATTTTTTTTATAAACATTTATGTAATCAAGAGCTTTGGTTTGGTAACCAGCTTCATTGAGCGCACTAATCACTGCACGATGAACTTCATGTGCATCAACTTCATCTGTCCTACCAATCACCTTTAAAATTTCTTTAATTAATGTTTTTTTATGCTTCTGCAGACCCATCTCGTCAAATATTATTTCAAGTTTGTAGGAAGCAAACCTCATCTTACTACCATCGCGCTTAATAAAATATGTTGGTTTTTTCACGTTCTTTTTTTCTTCTACATCTACACTCACAAATTTTTCCTCCCTACGGTTAATTCAATATATATATTGTATCCTCATAGGACATGTAATACAACTAATAGTGTTATCGAAATGAACGCACACTACATATTGTTTTTTAACTTTGTGATTCTTGTTACTATAAATCAATCAGCTTAAAATATAGCAAATCCTCTCCTGTAAGCAATTCAAAGTTAAAAGAAGATTTTAAAATTATGAAATGCATCTATCTAGAATACACAAAAGAGCCAAGTCAAAATTTTTTGACCTAGCCCCATATTACTCATATATATATCTTTAGATGAAACTACTTAAAAATTATTACATCTTAGCCTTATTTGATTAGTTCAGCAAATTCGCTAACCAACTGTTCATAGCGCTGTCCACTTGCAACGAATTCAATTTTTCGCCAGTCATCATGTTCATCGTCTTTTTCTAGGTTAATTACCAAGTGAGCGGATGGAATGTCTTCAGCAACAAATTGTGACCATTCAAGCACACTTACACCACTTTGGTTAAAGTATTCTTCAAGGCCTAAGTCACCCGCACCAACTCCTTCAAGACGATATAAGTCCATATGAAACAAAGGTAATTGTCCATCACGATATTCCTTAACTAAATTAAAAGTTGGGCTCTTCACATTCTTAGTAATTCCTAGCCCAGCAGCTAATCCTTTTGTAAAAGTTGTTTTGCCTGCCCCTAAATCGCCATTTAGCAAAATAATATCTCCAGATGTCAACAGACTGCTTAAAAGCTGAGCATATCTAATTGTTTCTTCTGCGCATCTAACACTAATTTTCATAAGAATTTACCTCTACTCACTTCTTATATTCTTATAAAGTTGCTTGCAATGCAGTAATAATTGCGACCTTGTATACATCATCTTCATTCGCACCACGTGACAAATCAGAGATTGGCTTATTTAATCCTTGTAAGATTGGACCAACTGCTTCAAAGCCACCAAAACGCTGAGCTATCTTGTATCCAATATTTCCAGACTGCAATTCTGGAAATACAAATACATTTGCTTTTCCTGCAACTTTAGAGTCTGGTGCTTTCTTTGCCGCAACAGATTCCACAAATGCTGCATCAAATTGCAATTCACCATCAATTTGTTCATTTGGTGCCAACTCTTTTGCCAAGGCTGTTGCTTTTGCTACCTTTGTTACCTCATCAGATTTAGCTGAACCTTTTGTTGAAAAGCTCAATAAAGCAACTTTGGGATCAATATCAAAGAGTCTAGCAGTTTGAATACTTTCAACTGCAATTTCTGCTAATTCCTGTTCACTTGGATTAATATTGATTGCACAATCAGCAAATAAGTATTTCTCATCATTTCTTGTCATCACAAAAGCACCACTTGTTCTTGTAGTTCCTGGCTTTGTCTTAATAATCTGTAAGGCAGGTCGAACCGTATCACCGGTTGGATGAACAGCACCCGACACAAGTCCATCTGCAACCCCAAGATAAACAAGCATTGTCCCAAAATAATTAACATCTTTTAACATACTTCTTGCTTGTTCTGCTGTATTCTTTCCTTTTCTTCTATCAACAAAAGCTGCCACCATCTCTTCAAACTTATCCTTTGGGTAAGATGGCACATCTATGACCGACATTCCTTCTGGTAGTTCGCTAATACCAGCTAAACGTTTAACATCATCTTCAGTACCCAAAACTAAACTACTGACTAATTTGTCTTCAGCTAATCTAACCGCTGCTTTGACTACCCTAACATCATTTCCTTCAGGAAAAACAATTTTTTTATTCTTACCTTTGATTTTCTTGACTAAACTTTCAAATAATTCCATGATTAACCCTCCACTTTGTTAATTTATTTTTTCTGGTAACTGCCAATCGATTGGATCTTCTCCCATAGCAACAAGTGCTGCATTGGTTTTAGAAAAAGGCCTTGATCCAAAAAAACCTCGATATGCAGAAAATGGACTTGGATGAGCCGAAGCCAAAATAATATTCTTCTTCTGATCAATTAACTGAATTTTATCTTGTGCTGCTTTTCCCCAAAGTATAAAAACAACCGGTTGTTTTCTTTCGGATAAACTTCGAATAGCCTTATCAGTTAATAACTCCCATCCCTTACCTTGATGAGAAAAAGCCTGTCCATCTCTCACAGTCAAAACTGTATTCAACAGTAAGACTCCTTGTTTGGCCCATTTTTCAAGATATCCATGATCAACCGGTTTAATTCCCAAATCACTTTCAAGTTCCTTATAAATATTTTGAAGAGATGGTGGAACTTTGACTCCAGGTAGAACTGAGAAACTGCAACCGTGAGCCTGCTTAGGTCCATGATATGGATCCTGTCCTAATATACAGACCTTAACTTTCGAAAACGGAGTCCATTCAAATGCTTGGAAAATATGATACATATCTGGATGAATTTCTTGATTTGCATATTCTGTTTTTAAAAAACTATGTAAATTCAAATAATATTCTTTTTCAAATTCGGGTCCTAAAATTTCTTGCCAGTCATTATTAATAAGCGTTTTCATTTGCGACACCTCGCATTTATTTTATCATATTTACTCTTAAAAATAATGACTTTTCTTGGTTTTTTAATGATTATATTTTCTGAAGAACTAACTCACTAAAAAAAAATCGTTATTCATGGTAGAATGAGTGTAAAATCGAATTGAAGTTAATGGAGGAAAAAAGTATGATACAAATTATTGCTTCTGATATGGATGGCACTCTACTAAACGATCATATGGTTATTTCAAAAAGAAATTCCGATGCCATTAAGGCTGCACAAAAAGCAGGTGTCCATTTCGTCGTTTCGACTGGTCGTGGGTATACAGAAATCAAGCCACTTATCGAAGAAGCGGGATTTAATTGCCCAATGATTACTTTAAATGGTGCTCAAGTATTTGATAAAAATGGTAACCTTCTAAGTTCTGCTGCAATTAATGACACACTTGCAAGCAATGTTTTATATCTATTGAAGAAAACAGGTTTGTATTTTGAAATTGTTACTTCTGCGGGAATTTACTCAGACAGTAAGACAAATCGAATTGAGAATTTTGCTGAGTTATTAACAAAAGTCAGCCCAGAAACACCATACAAATTAGCAGTTTCTATGGCTGCTGCACGTTTTGAACTGATGAATGTTAATTATATTGATGATTATTTGAAAATAATCGAAGATCCCTCAATAAAGGTTTATAAATTTGTTACCTTTAGTAACGAAGGTCCCAAAAAACTTAATCCTATCAGAGAAGAATTAAAACAATTTGCCTCTCTTGTAGTTACTTCATCCTCAAGTTCTAATATTGAAATCAATCATGTAAATGCACAAAAGGGAGCGGCTCTTCAAGCTTTCGCTGATTTAATGAATATTCCTATGGACAATGTTATGGCTATTGGTGACAACAATAATGATATGTCGATGTTGAAAGTTGCAGGTGTTAGTTATGCAATGGGTAACGCCATCACTGAAGTAAAGCAGACTGCTAAGCGTTTGACTAAAAGTAATACTGAAGATGGTGTTGGTTTAGCCATTGAAGAAGTGTTAAAAGAAAAATAATTTTGTTGGTTTGAACTCAAAGGAGGTATTAAATTGCGTAACTTGTATGCCCACCGACATCGTCTCAGTACCCAGGGTGCAACTAAAATCGTAGATCAAAATTCAAAAGCAATCTACCTTGTTGTTGGCAATTGGGGCAGGCATCAAGATGTTTTATCAGTATATGCAATCTCTGGCGAGCTATTAGCACAAATCAAGCAGCGAGGCTTTGGAATATTCCCCAAATTTGAACTTTTTCTTAATACTGAAAAAGTCGGTTCCCTTCGACGAATTAATTTTGGCAATAGGGATCTCATTCTCATAAAAGGTCTAAATTGGATGGTAGTGGGCAATATCGTTAATTTTACTTATAAGATTTATCATAAGCAAACATTGATAATGTCATTACAAGAGGTGATGCTGTCTTCTGGTAAATTTTTAGAATTGACTGTCAACAATAAAGATGATGAGCCGCTCTGTTTAGCCATTGTTGCAATTTTAGATTATTTTGCAAGTTCGTCCCAAAGAAAACGAAATTCACGTTACCAATTACAGGTTAAATATGATTAAACTTAAAAGGAGAACAAAATTGTTAATTAGAAAAGCTACAGACCAAGATTCCAAGGCAATTGTTTCTTTATTCAATATAATTATTGATGAGATGGATTTGGAGATTGTCAGGACATTAGATTGTTCTAAATTGGATATTGTCTTTCAAAAATCATTTGAAACCCCAGAGTTTTTATCACAATGGGCTCAAACGATCGTTGCCGTTGAAAATGATAAAGTTGTAGGATTCCTATATGGATACCCCTTTGAAAATGAGAAGAAAATCAACAAATTAATGCACTCCTTCTTGCAAGATGCTGGTCTCTCTCCCTCAATTGTAATATTTTCTGATCCCGAGGCATACCCAGATGAATGGTATTTAAATTCAATTGCTGTCAATCCTAAGTATCAAGGGCATGGAATTGGGAGTAAACTACTAACGGCTACTGATGATCTAGCGGCAAATCAAAATAAGAATAAGATTGGTTTGAATGTAGATTGGGAAAATCCACGAGCAGAGGCTTTATACCATAATTATGGTTTTAAGAATGTCGGTCAAACAAAATTAGGCGATCATAACTATAATCACTTGCAAAAAAGTATATGAAAAAATACATTTGATTAATCTATAACTACTTATCTAACTTATGTAAAGTAAAAAAAGGGGCTGTGCCATAAGTCCTTCAAAATAGAAGAGATTAGTGAAAATCGTTCTTTGATTTTCACTAATCTCTTCTTTTGTGTTATAAAATAATTATAATTGGTGTTCTTCGCCACCAATTTTCTAATATTCATTGCCATCAAGGCAATTCCAGCCTCCCTTTTTACCTTTTCAAGCCCCCTAACTGAAAATCTTCTAAAACCTAAACAAGCCTTCAATCCACCAAAAACTGATTCAACGTCTATTTTACGTCGTCCGTAAATTGAACCAGTTTGGTGATTTGAAAGCAATTTGCGTTCTTTAGCTTTGAAATATTCCCATGTGCCATTAATACTTATTTTACGAGGTTTTCCGCTTTTAGTGAATGCTCGGTTATCAACCTGAAAATCGTTATCGTATTTGTTTGCCTTATACTCTTTAAATTCACGTATAAACCCATACTTGTCTTTGCGCTTACGGAAAGCATAAAAACTAAATCTAACTCCTTGCAGATCAATAAAATAATCGTCTTTAGGATGATATGCCCAATTCATGACCTTACGGTCGTCACTTTCCCATTTGCGACTATTTTCTTTCAGCATCGTACCATATGGAATTAATGCCGTATGTTCAGGTAGTTCATCTTCAAGATATTGATAATTTGATTCTGAACCGTATCCTGCATCAGCCACAATATACTTACCTAAAGTTCCAGCTGCTTTCTGTTGCTGTAAAAAGGGAATTAATGTTTTGGTATCTCCTGGATTTTGAAAAATGCCAAAGGCAGTTACAAATTGTTTACTTGTGGCGATTTGTAGATTATAAGCCGGTTTTAGCTGTCCGTTGAGCATTGGATCTTCCTTAATACGCATGAAAGTTGCATCATGATCTGTTTTCGAATAACTATTTCTTTTACCATAAATTTTGGTTTGCATTTTATGATCTAATAATTTAGCTTGCCGTAACTTAAGTTTTCGTTTTAAAGATTTTAGTTTTCGACGCCTTGACTTGTCTGGATTGGGAGAGATGTGTTCTTTTTCAATCTTTTTATTCAAATCTTTCAAGTCATTTTCTAACCGCAAGATAATTTCATCAAGCATTTCTAAAGTAAGATCTGTCTCTGCAGGGAGCTGACACTTAAATTTAGCTTCATTTAATTCTTCCAGAAGGGATATAATCGCAGAGCGATTAAGCTTGTCAAAACGAACAGTATTTTTACGCCAAACAAAACTATACTTATTGGCATCAGCCAAAATTTTAGTTCCATCAATAAAAGTAACCTCATCAATAAAGTTATTTTGCTTTAGATATTTGGTTAGTTTTTGAATGCATTGATTGATCAAGTTCTCAACTTCATCTGAAATTCTAAAACGACAAATTGTTCGGTAGGCTGGAACTTGTTCTTGCGTCAGCCAGCGGGCTGCCAAATTCTCTTCTGCCAAGGTATTAATACGACGACTACTGAAGATACCTTTTGTGTACGCAAACAAAATTAATTTTAAAAGTACACGCAGATCATACTTACGCGGACGTCCAAAGATGTAGGGATCTTTAATTTTAAGGTCTTCAACTATTTGATTAATCATCCGTGCAGGATGATTTTCTTTTGGTTCCCAGTCAGTTTTGATACTAAGTACAGTCTGATTTATGTTATAATTATTATACATTTTGTTTATCCTTTCTATAGGGGTATTGTTTTTGAAAGTACTGGCTGCAACCGGTGCTTTTTTATTTTTAATTATACCAAAAGAGCTTCACCAGAAAAATCATTACTTTCTCTGGTGAAGCTCTTTCACTTAGGACTTATGGCACAGCCCCTTTTTTATACCTATTTTTTACTTGCAACTCCTTGTATTTCGTTCATTATCTGAACTAAATCATCATCGGAAACAATTGGCTGATTATCAGCAATCGCTTTGAATTTAATGAAAATATCCTTAGTTGTCTCTTTATCAATTTTATATCCCATCTCTTCTAACTTTACTATCACTGCATGTGAACCCGACAATTTTCCCAAAGGGATCGATGAATGTGCAACTCCCACACTTTGCGGAGTTAAAATCTCATACGTTGCATGATTCTTCAAAAAGCCGTCTTGATGAATTCCTGATTCATGTGAAAATGCATTAGTTCCTGTAATAGGTTTATTATTAGGAATCTGCATTTTTGATTTTTGACTAACCATTTTAGCTATTTCGAAAGTCTTGGTTAAACAGATATTAGTCTCAACTTGATAAAAGTCCTTCCGCACCATTAATGTCGTTGCAATTTCTTCAAGTGCTGTATTCCCTGCACGTTCACCTATACCGTTAATTGTTCCTTCTACCCTAGTTGCGCCATGTTGAATTGCGGCTAATGCATTGGCTGTTGCCATTCCTAAGTCATTATGACAATGTATCGAAAATACTACTTCATCAAATTCAGGAATATTGTCTTTTAAATAATCAAATAACTCACTAATTTCTTCTGGATTAGTGTAGCCTGTAGTATCAGGAATATTAATCACGTCTGCTCCTGCAAAAATTGCTGTGCGAATTGCTTTAACCAAAAAATTCCATTCCGTTCTAGTTGCATCCTCTGGGGAAAATTCAACATGCTCAAATTTTTGATGAGCATAACTAACACAATTCTCAATTGTTTCGATTACTTCATCTTTGGTCATATGTAACTTTGCTTCACGATGGATAGGACTCGTTGCAATAAACACATGAATTTGACCATTTGGAGTGTCTCCTAAGGCAGCACTCACTGCATCAATATCTTTTTTTACACAACGTGCCAGTCCTGTTACCTTACATCCTGTTATTTCCTGTCCAATTTTTCTAACTGATTTAAAATCATTCTTTGATGCAACAGGGAAACCTGCTTCAATTACATCTACACCCCAGTTAACTAATTGTTTAGCTATTCTTATTTTATCCTCAATCGAAAAATTAACACCAATTGTCTGTTCGCCATCACGTAATGTTGTATCAAAAAATTGTATTTGTTTCATACTTATATCCTCCTAATTTATAAAAATATTTGTAAATAAAAACGCCCCATTCATCAAGAATGGGACGTTCATTCGCCGCTCAAGCCCCATTCTAACTACAAATAGGACTCGACATATTGTCAGAGTCCTTCATCATAGTAGTAGGGCAAATTCAATTACACGATTATTTGATTGAATGCTCATATGAAGGACTCCTTTCATTTATTAGATATAGTTTAGACTATTTTAATTAAAAGGTCAACTATTAATTGGATTTTAATTTAAAAAAATACTTCACTCTACTCATCAAATTCAAATTGATTATTTAATTTCAAATTAAAAAAGCTCTGGTCACAAAGTAACTAGAACTTTAATATTTAGATTTATCAGCATCAATTAACCAAAAATTTGTTTAAATTTCAATTTCTAAGCTATTTAAAAATGCAGAGTTTTTAAGTTATTTATTAGATTAACTCAATATCTTAACTGTAACTGATCTTCTTCCCCAACTCTGCGCCTGTGCAACAGTTGAAAAATGCACATCAATAATGTTTCCCTTTATTGCGCCACCTGTATCTCCGGCTACTGTAACTCCATAACCTGAAACCCAGACAATACTTCCTAATGGGATGACACTGGGATCAACCGCTATACAACTTGGGTGTTGACTTAAATTAATTCCTGTTGCACTATAAGAGCTCAAACCACTCTGAGCAGTCGAATATCCGGTTGATTGCATAGTAAGCGTTTTTGAGCTACTACCTGTTGATACAACATTGGTCGCTGTTGTAGTTATTGCAGAATTTGCAGAACTACTGCTACTAGCCGTTGTAGAGCTGGAACTTTGACTAGATACTGCTGCAGAAGAACTTGTTGTTGATGACTGTGCTGAACTACTACTTGTTGCTGCTTGTGCTTGTTGTTGTACAGCAAGTGAACTAGCACTTGCCTGTGCTGCTGCTTCTTTTGCTGCACTTTCCTTTGCCCATGAAACCTTATTAGCAAGAGTTGCCACTGCCGCTTGATTATTTTTCACCAGCTGCTTTAGAGAACTCAACGAAGCACTCATCTGATCCTTCTTCAAAGCTAAGTCTTTCGCCTGACTATCAAGACTTGCTTGATATGTTACCAGTTGCTTGCGATCGGTTGAAATTTTATTAACACTCTGTTTAACAGCAGCTAAGCTATCATTGTAAACAGCTTGTAAACGAGTTAATGCAATAACATTACCTAACCATTGAGATAAATTACTAGAATTTTCAAGAACCTGAAGCGTATCATTTGTTCCTTCTCTTAATTGAAGTTCTCTTAATCTAGCTTTAGCATCTGCAACACGCTTTTGTTTTTCCGACTTGGCAGCTTCGAGTTTTTCCTTAACAGCTGTAATGTTAGCGGCTGTATCCTTTTTCTTTTCATTCAACTGTTGTATCTCTTGGTACACTTGATTAACAGCCGTAATCTTTTTAGATAATTGATCATTATTGGTATCTAATTTTTTCTGGGCACTACTTTGCTGCCCTTGTAAGCTACTTACAGTATCTGCAGAAACCCCACTTGTCATGGTTGTCATTACAAATGCTATTAGTAATATGTATTTTGTGACGACCCCAATTATTTTCATAAGAATTAACCCCTTTACCACTGAATATTATACGCAATCAGCTAATTCCATTGGTTGCAGGTATCTTACAAAATATTACTTATTTGTTTCATTATTACTTTTTTCTTAAGAATTGTAATAAAAAAATACACTTTTGTTATGAGTTTATACAATATATGTGTATGAAAAATATTTTTTCTAAAAATAAAAAGAAGCTTGTACTATAAGCCAGGAAGACTTGATTACTAACTTGAAATTACGAACATACCGTGAGCTCTGCTACGCAATTCAAATTTAGTCGAAGTGCTTTGAATTATAAAACTCATTTATTTGTAATAAATAAGGAAGTGTGACATAAGTGAAGTGCCTTACAAAACTTGGACATGTAAATCAAGTTTTGGAGGTGCTTTTTTGACACGTAATTATACCTACAGCTTTAAGTTGAAAGTAGTTAAAGAATATTTAAATGGTGAAAATTCACTCCACACACTGTGTCTGAAATATAAGATGCCGAGTGATACTCCATTAGTAATTTGGGTGTCGCGTTATAAAGCTTTTGGTCCTACCGGACTTAAACAGCTTAAACGCCGGCACTATTCTAATGATTTCAAGGTAGCGGTTATTACATATTACTTGAACCATTCTACCAGTATTCAAAAAACAGCCATCCACTTTAATATCAGCCACACAGTCGTTTATAATTGGCTTAAATTAATGCGGCAATTTGGAATTAAAGCCGTAATTTCATCTAAGATAGGACGACCCAAGATGGTTAAGAAAAAGAAAGAAACATCCAAGAAAAAGACCGAACAACAGTTAATAGAGAGACAACAAAAACAAATCAGACATTTAGAACAGGAACTTTCCTATACTAAAATTGAGAATGTTTATCTAAAAAAATTGGATGCCGTAATTCGAAACAAAAAACAGCACTAAAAGTTAAAACAATTAACGAATTGCAGCGTGATTATCCCTTTATTACGCTCTTAAAAGTTGCGGGACTTGCGCGTTCGACGTATTACTATCATTTAGCTTGTCTAAACCGGCCTGATAAATATCGTCAGGTTAAACAAATTATTCGGCAAGAATTTGCCCGCTCTCATCAAACTTATGGTTATCGTCGCATGAGATTTGTTTTAAAACAGCATCATGTTAAACTTTGTCTAGAAACTGTTCGTAAAATTATGTTTTCTATGGGTCTGAAAGTTACTCTTTTTTCAAAACATTCTGGTCGGTACAACTCATATCATGGTCATGTTGGACAGGTGGTACCTAACTTGCTCAAGCAACAATTCAAGGCCCATAAACCATATACTGTTTTGCATACTGACGTCAGTCAGTTTAAACTTACGTGTGGAAAATGGGGTTATATTTCGACAGTTATTGATGAGGCTAGTAATGAAGTTTTAGCCGCTAAAGTTAGTTCAACACCCAATCGTGTTTTGATCGATCAAACCCTTGAAACAGTCATTAAAAAAATTCCCGCAACCACTAAACCAATTCTACACTCTGATCAAGGATGGCAATATCAAATGACCAATTATCAAGCTAAACTAAGACATCATCATTTCATTCAAAGCATGTCTCGTAAGGGAAATTGTTTAGACAATGCCCCAGTTGAGAGCTTTTTCAGTATGCTTAAACGTGAATGTTTAAGGCGCATTAAGGTTACTTCGCTCAGTGAACTAAGTACATTAGTGGAACATTATGTTGCTTGGTATAATAACCAGCGAATTTCACTTAAGCGTCACGGATTAACTCCAGTCGAATATCGTAAACAGTATCTAACTAATAATTAAAACAAACATGTCCAACTTTTTTAAGGCAGTACAAAGTCGGGAAAATTTGAGTACTAACTCGAAATTACGAATATAGCGAGTAATTTGCTATGAGTAATTCGAAGTTAGACGAAGAATTTTGACTTATAAAACACGTTTATACGGAATAAATAGAGGAACTGAATCAAAATTTTACTTTTGATCCAGCTCCTCTCGCTGATTCATTGTTGAATATTCATCGTATTTTATTTTCTAACTATAGTTTTTCAATGTTCGCTGGATTTGTCGTTCTTGATCTTTACGTTTGATAGATTCCCTCTTGTCATAGTCACGTTTACCTTTACCTACTCCAAGCAAAACTTTAGCAAATCCACTTTTAATATAAACCTTTAGTGGGACTAAAGTGATTCCCTTGTCAGAAGTCATCTTACCTAAATCAGCAATTTGTTTTTTATGAAGTAATAATTTACGATTTCTAAGTGGATCGTGATTAAACTGATTTCCTTGTTCATATGGCGAAATATGAACATTCATCAGCCAGACTTCACTATTACGAATTTGTGCAAAACCATCCTTAAGGTTTATTCGACGTGCACGTACTGATTTAATTTCTGTTCCAGTTAAAACAATTCCAGCTTCAACCGTATCAATTATCGCATAATCATGGCTCGCTTTTTTGTTTTGGGCCAAAGGAGGATTCTCATGTTTCTTTTTTACCATCATAAACACCTCCTAAAAAATTATCAGTGTCTCTTTTTTAACTTATCTTTAAAGGGACGATAACCATGCTGCTTATCTCTGTTTTTTGAATTACCCTTTTTACTATCATACTTACGATTTCCCTGATATTTTTTATCGCCATTGCCTCTCCTTGAATCATTTCCTCCAGCTTTGACCAACAAATCAGTCTTAGGAGCATCTTCAGGATTTAAAAGAGTGAAGTCAACTTCCTTTTGATCAACATTAACATTAACTAACTTGACCCTTATTGGTTGTCCAATTCGGTAAGTTCTCTTGGTATGACGACCAACTAGAACCATATGTTTATCCAAGTACTCATAGTAATCATCTTTCATTTCACTAATGTGAATAAGACCTTCAACCGTATTAGGTAGCCCAACAAACATCCCGAATTTTGTTACAGAACTAACAACTGCATCAAACTCTTCACCGACATGATCAGCCATATATTCAGCTTTCTTCATCGCATCAGTATCACGTTCTGCATCAATTGCACGCCGCTCCATTTGTGAACTATGGAGAGCTATTTCAGGGATTTCTTGCTTATATTCTTCCTTTGTTTCATCATTAATCCCATTTTGTTCATAAAAACGAATTAAACGATGAACTAGAAGATCTGGATATCTTCTAATTGGAGATGTGAAATGTGTGTAATCTTGTGCCCCAAGACCAAAATGTCCTAATGGTTGGTCAGAATATTTTGCTTGCTGCATTGAACGTAGTAACATCGTTGAAACCATTGCTTCCTCTGGTTTACCCGCTACTTTCTTCAAAATTGTTTGTAACATCTTAGGTTTTACATCATTACTGCTACCAGATGCTTCAATTCCTAAACTAGACAATGCTTCAAAAAATGATAGCATTTTTTCTGCTTTTGGAGTTTCATGAATACGATAAATAAAAGGAACGCGTAAATGGTTGAAATGTTCAGCAACTGTTTCATTAGCAGCAAGCATAAATGATTCAACTATTCTTTCACTAGTTCCGCGCTCTCGCAACTGAATATCAACTGGATGCCCTTTTTCATCAACAATAATCTTTGCCTCTGTATCCTCAAATTCAATTGCTCCGCGTCTTTTTCTCATTTTAAGCAAAATTTTATGGAGTTCATTCATTGTTTCAAACATCGGAACTAAATTCTCATATCGTGCCATTGTTTTTTCATCACGCGACTCAAGAATTTTATTAATCGCAACATAAGTCATTCTTTCCGTTGTTTTAATAACACTTGGGAAAATTTTATGATTCAATACATTACCTTCTGAATCAATCTCCATTTCACAACTCATTGCTAATCGTTCAACCTTGGGATTTAACGAACAAATTCCATTTGATAATTTATGTGGCAACATTGGAATCACACGATCTGTCAAATAAACTGAAGTACCTCGACTGAAGGCTTCATCGTTCAACGCTGTACCAACTCTTACATAATGAGAGACATCCGCAATATGCACACCTAAATGATAATTGCCATTATCTAACTTCCATGCTGTAACCGCATCATCAAGGTCCTTAGATTCAATGCTATCAATTGTGACCAAATCTTGCTCAGTCAAATCCACCCTACCCTTACGTTCCTCATCAGTTACATGGTCAGGAATCTGCTCAACCTCTGCCATCACTTCTTCTGGAAAATGGGTTGGAATATCATGTTGATAAACAACCTGTAAAATATCAATTCCAGGATCATTGACATTTCCAATTACCTTTATCGCAATACCTTTGAGTATTCCTGGAAGGTGTGCATCAGGGTAGGCAGTGATATCCGCTAAAATTACTTCGCCTGGAACCGGGTTTAACCCCTGATCTTCAACCAAAAAAGTATAATGAGATAATTTACGATCTTTTAATTTCACTGTCCCAATAATACCTTCTGGATATTCCTCTTCACTATCTATAACAAACTCACCAACGACTTGCTCAATAGCATGTTTAACAATCCCAACGACTTTTCCCTCGGGTCCTCTACCAGTTTTCTCATCAGCTTTTCTAAGCTCAATAACTTCAACTTCATCACCATTCAAAGCCGCCATTGTTTGTGTTGGGTTAATAAAAAAATCAGGTGTGTCGACATCTACTGTTACAAAACCAAAGCCACGATCATTTGCATGAAAAACACCAACAAACTTTGGAAGAGAATCATCCTTAGCAATTGTAAATGCTCCATTTTGGTTAAGTGTTACTTCTTTATCATGCTCTAGTTGTGCTAATGCTTGCACTACAAATTTAAACTGAACTGCTGTTGTCATTGCAATAGCCTCAGCTAACTCTTGAACTTGAAAATCACGATCTGGTGATTCTCTTAATTTTCTTAGTATCTTTTCTTTAATAATATTATTTTCCATTAATTTCCTCGTTTACTTAATTAATTATCTATTACGAGCTATTCTTAATCCAAAAAAAAAGTAAAACCCCCCTGCACAGAGTTAAGCAGAAGATCTTACTTTTTATCAATGCGATGAAATATAAACCAAAGCCAATGAAAGTATAAAGAAGATTACTCCTAATACGGCCGTTACCTTCTGCATAAATGCCTCAAATCCACGAGGTTTTTGCTTGCTAAATAAATCCGCTGCTCCACCTGATAAAGCAGAAGCTGCATTATCATTCTTAGCAGGTTGCATCATTACAGCAATAATAATCAATACAGAAACAATCATCAAAATAGTTAAAATTAAATTATACAAGCTCATACCCCCTTACTCCATAGGTAATCTACATCTATTATAATGTAGCATAAATAATCTTTTATTTCCAGTCAGTTTTATCACTTATAAATCAAGTTTTTTTGCCAATAAAAAATTACCAACTTGGCAACTATCTTATACAGATTAAATAATGAGATCAATCAAAAGTCAACTTTTTAATACGTTTAGAGAAAATTAAAATCAAGGAAATTTAAATATCGGCAAAATTACAAGTATAAGATGCTATTTATTATTCAACTTAAAGGCTTATAGTCAGATAGGTTATCTTAATTCATAAAAATTGTTTATCCAATAATAAAAAAAGGGCTGTTCCAAAAGTTAAATTTTGACTCAGCCTCGCTAATTATTCTGTATAAACGTGTTCCATAAGTTAAAATTATCCGTCTAACTTCAAATTTTTCTGATTTATGTCACACTCCCAAATAAAAAAAGCTGTATTAAAAGTTATCTTTTAATACAGCCACATTATTTAGTTATTATATTCAAATTCCTTATGCTAATTTACCATTACTAGTTCAAAATTAGCTAACTTAAATTATAACGTTATTAATTATTTTGCTTCAATCTCTTGACGAGCTTGTTCACTCAAGTTATAGAATGATTGAATACCCTTATATTGAGCAACACTTTCACTCAATTGGTCTTCAATTCTCATCAATTGGTTGTACTTAGCAATACGATCTGTACGGCTCATTGAACCAGTCTTGATTTGACCTGCATTTGTAGCAACAACTAAATCAGAAATTGTTGTATCTTCAGTTTCACCTGAACGATGAGAAACAATAGCTGTATAACCAGCTTCTTTAGCCATTTCGATAGCTTCAACAGTTTCTGTCAATGTACCAATTTGGTTAACTTTGATGAGGATTGAGTTTGCAGCACCCATCTTAATACCCTTTTTCAAGTATTCTGTGTTTGTAACAAAGAAGTCATCACCAACAAGTTGAACTTTCTTGCCCAATTCGCTTGTAATTGTCTTCCAATCATCCCAATTGTTTTCATCGATAGGATCTTCGATTGAAATGATTGGGTACTTGTCAACTAAGCCTTCAAGATAGTTAATAAATTCTTCAGTAGAGAATTCTTCACCAGTTGACCAACGTAACTTATACTTGCCAGTTTCGCCATCCCAAAGTTCTGATGAAGCAACATCAATTGCAATTGCAACATCACTACCAGGTTTGTAACCAGCAGCTTCAATAGCTTCGATCAAGAACTTCAATGGTTCTTCGTTGTTCTCAAAATCAGGAGCAAATCCACCTTCATCACCAACAGAAGTTACCTTGCCAGCTTTAGCAAGTAACTTTTGTAAGTTATGGAAAGTTTCTGAACCCATACGGATTGCTTCTTTAACAGATTTTGCACCAACAGGCATAATCATAAATTCTTGGAAGTCAACCTTGTTATCAGAATGAGCTCCACCATTAATGACATTCATCATTGGTGTTGGAAGAACGTGTGCATTAAAACCACCTAAGTAGTTATAAAGAGGCACTTGTAATTCATCTGCAGCAGCACGTGCAGCAGCAATTGATACAGCCAAAATAGCATTTGCGCCTAATTTACCTTTGTTAGGTGTGCCATCTAAAGCAATCATAGCCTTATCAATAGCAACTTGGTCTGTAACTTCATAACCAACAATTTCTTTTGCAATAATATCGTTAACATTAGCAACAGCTTTTTCTACACCCTTACCCATGTAACGCGACTTGTCACCATCACGTAATTCAACAGCTTCATGTTCACCAGTAGATGCACCTGAAGGAACGATTCCACGGCCAAAAGCACCTGCTTCTGTATAGACTTCTGCTTCAACTGTTGGGTTACCACGTGAATCTAAGACTTCGCGTGCATAGATCTCTGTAATACTAGACATAATATACTCTCCTTTGAGTTTTAGATTGGCTTGAGTTTCTAGCCCAAACCTATTTTAAAGGTTTTTTCAACGACTTTCAATTGTTAGCCGCAAAAAACATCAATTATTTGTTAAAGTTAACCAATGCAAGATATGATTCAGGAACTAATGACGCTCCGCCAACAAGTCCACCATCAATATTTTCTTTGCTCATAAGTTCCTTAACGTTTGCTGGCTTTACAGAACCACCATACTGAATACGTACCTTATCAGCAACTGTTTCGTTGTAAAGCTTTGCAACAGTCTTACGAACAACTGCACAGATTTCTTCAGCTTGATCAGATGAAGCTGTCTTACCAGTTCCAATAGCCCAAATTGGTTCATATGCAATTACAGAACTTGCAACTTGTTCAGCAGAAAGATCTTTTAATGCAGCAGTTACTTGTCCTTCAACCCATTCTTCTGCTTTACCAGCTTCACGAGTTTCAAGAGATTCACCACAACAAATAATTGGTAAAAGACCATTTTTAAAGATTGCATGAGCTTTTTTATTGATATCTTCATCAGTCTCATGGAAATAATCACGACGTTCTGAATGACCAATAACTACATAATCAACGCCCATTTCCTTAAGAACTTTTGGAGAAGTTTCACCAGTGAATGCACCTTCGTCTTCAAAGTAGCAATTTTCAGCAGCAACTTTTAATTCTGAACCTTTTGCAGCTTCCAAAAGTGCTGGAAGATCAACAGCTGGTGCGGCAATAACTGATTCAACTTTACTTGCAGCTGGTAAGTCATTTTTTACAGCTTTAACAAATTCAGCAGTTTGTTCTGGATTCATGTTCATTTTCCAGTTACCTGCAATAATAGGAGTACGCAATTATATCATCCTTTCAATTTTGTCTATATATTTAGACTATTTATCTGAAACAGCAGCAATCCCTGGAAGTGTCTTACCTTCAAGATATTCAAGGGAAGCACCACCACCTGTTGAAATATGTGTCAATTGATCAGCAACACCTAATTGTTGAACAGCAGCTGTTGAATCACCACCACCAACAATTGTTGTAGCATCACTAAGTGTACCTAAGAACTTACCAACTTCAAGAGTTCCTTCAGCATAATTACTCATTTCGAACACACCCATAGGTCCATTCCAAACAACCGTCTTAGCATCTTTAAGAACATCCTTGAATAAAGCAACTGACTTAGGTCCAATATCAAGTGCCATGTAACCATCAGGAATATCGCCATCAACAACTTTGCTAGGAACATCATTATCGAATTTTTCAGCAACTACTGAATCAACTGGTAATACTAATTTGTCTCCAGCTTTATCAATAATTTCTTTAGCAAGTTCAATCTTATCAGCTTCAACTAATGAGTTACCAATGCTCATACCCTTAGCAGCATAAAATGTATAAGTCATACCACCACCGATAATAACCTTATCAGCTTTTGATAGAAGATGATCAATAACACCAATCTTATCTGAAACCTTTGCTCCACCTAAGATGGCAACAAATGGATGAACTGGAGTATCAACAGCATTACCTAAGAATTTAATTTCTTTTTCAAGCAAGAAACCTGCAGCAGCTTTTTCCATATTGCTTGCAATTCCTACATTAGAAGCATGTGAACGATGAGCAGTACCAAAAGCATCGTTTACAAACAAGTCACCGAGTGATGCCCAGTACTTGCCTAATTCAGGATCATTCTTAGATTCTTTTTTACCATCTAAGTCTTCAAAACGTGTATTTTCAACTAACAAAATGTCACCATTGTTCATCTTGTTAATTGCTTCTTCAAGTTGTGCACCGCGAGTTGTTGGAACAAAAGTAACTGGTTTTTTAACCAAATCAGCTAATTTTTCAGCAACTGGACGAAGTGACAATTCTTTCTTATCTTCTTCAGTCTTGATACGACCAAGATGTGAGAATAGAATAGCTTTACCACCATTTTCAACAATATATTTAATTGTTGGAAGTGCAGCAACGATACGATTATCATTACCAATAACACCATTTTTAATAGGAACATTAAAGTCTACACGAATTAAAACTTTTTTACCCGTAACATCTAAATCAGAAACAGTTAGTTTAGCCATGAATTGTAATCCTCCATTTTTTTAAAATAAAAAGCGAAGAGAGTTATGCCTCCCCCCGCCTCAATGAACTAAATCATTTAAAAACTTAGCGTCAGCTAAATCTTAAAGCATGCTAGCAAATTTTTCCAAAGTACGGATCATTTGTGCTGTAAAACCAGATTCGTTATCATACCATGCAACAGTCTTAACAACTTGGCCTTCACCTGAACCAACAACTTGTGTTTGAGTTGGGTCAAATACTGAACCAAATGTTGTACCGATGATATCTGATGAAACGATTCCGTCACCATTATAACCGAATGATTCGTTACCTTCTGTAACTTTCTTAACAGCTGCATTAACTTCGTCAGCAGTTACTTCTTTGTTAAGAGTTGTAACTAATTCTGTTAATGAACCTGTGATAACTGGAACACGTTGTGCATGTCCGTCTAACTTACCGTTCACTTCAGGAACAACTAAGCCAAGAGCTTTAGCAGCACCAGTTGAATGAGGAATTGTGTTAGCAGCAGCAGCACGAGCGTTACGAACGTTACCACCACGATCTGGACCATCTTGTAATTTTTGTGTAGCTGTGTAAGCATGGATTGTTGTCATAGTACCAGCTTTAATACCAAAAGCATCATTCATAGCTTTTGCTAAAGGAGCTAAACAGTTTGTAGTACATGAAGCAGCAGAAACAATCTTGTCATCGTTTGTCAATGTGTCATCGTTAACACTGTAAACGATTGTCTTCATCTTACCAGCTGGTGCTGAGATAAGAACACGTTTTGCGCCTGCTTCGATATGTGCAGATGCCTTTTCTTCTGATGTGTAGAAACCTGTTGATTCAAGAACTAAATCAACACCATCATTCTTAACCCAAGGAATGTTACGTGCGTCTGCTTCTGCGTATACAGGAATTTCTTTGCCATTAACAACAAGTGCATTGTCTGTAGCAGAGATTTCAGCATCGAATTGACCATGAGCTGTATCATACTTCAATAAATGTGCCAACATAGCTGGAGATGTCAAATCGTTGATAGCAACAACTTCCAAGCTTTCTGAAGTCTCAGCAATACGGCGGAATGCCAAACGGCCAATACGGCCAAAACCATTAATACCTACTTTAGTAGTCATACTAAAATTTCCTCCTTTAGGAAATAAAAAATTTATTTTAAAAAGTGTGTTGGTTAAACACTACTTTTTTAAAATCAAGTTTGCTGCTCCCTCATCTGTTATCAGACAAGTTTGTTGAGGAGCATGTTTCATGTATGCAATAATTGCTTTCGCCTTTGAAGCACCGCCAGCAACTGCGAGCACACATTCCATATCGGTGAGATCCTCTAATTGTAAACCAACCCTTGGGATCTTATACACCACACTACCTAATTCATCAAAGAAATACCCGAACGCCTCTCCAACCGCATGCTTTTTTTTAAGCATCTCAATTACAGAAGTAGGCATATCTCTTCTCTCAGCCATTCGAATAGCATCACCGACACTATGAATAACAGCATCACTATTGCGAATCAGCCCTATTACTTTTTGAATTGCTGGTTCTTTGAGTAAAGGCTCAAACGCTTCCTCACTCAACTGCTCAGGGACATACAAGGCACGATGCTGTCCGCCAGTATGTATTGCCATTTGCGAACTAACCGTGTTAGCTTGAATATCTACTGCTTCGCCTACGCCACCTCTTGCAGGAACAAAAAGTAAATCACGATTCTCTCCAACTCTTTTCGTGAGAGCCTTTGCAATCACCGCCATAGTAATTCCACCCATAACTGCAATCACATTTCTTCCACTTGGCAAGATATCAACTAAGGATTCATCGACTAGTTTACCCATCTCTTCTATAACACTTGGCTGCTTATCAGAATCACCTGCTACAATCAAGCATTTTTCAATACCTAATCTTTTTGAAAGTTCAACTTCTTGATGCCGTATGTCTGCAAATTGATCCATCAACTCTCTCAGGCCCTGAATAACATCCTGACCTTTTCCAGTAATAATCATACCAGACCTAGTCGAAGCAATCAGCGCTTGTCCTCGCAAGAAATCAGTCTCAGTTCTAAGCACTCGTTCAGTCAACCCAAACTCCTGCGAAAGAACTCTCCTACCAATCGGTCCCATCCAAGAAATATAACGTAAGATCAGGAACCGCTGCACCATAGTTTCAACCATGTCGGGAGCAATTTTTTCAATCCATTCAAACTCCTGATGCATCATAGTTACCTTCCTAATGGGACTAATATTGTCCAATAGTGTCATTAAACGACCCAGTAAGTAAAAAAACAAAAGTACAACAACAATTTCTCTTTAATTGTTCTCATACCTTATCAACAACTGCATTATAGCAATATTTCATGCCTAATGCAAGTCAGTAAGTTCTTATTTATAATAGTCGTTAATAGCTCATTTATGCCTTAATAATTCAATTAAATATTGCGTTATTCCGAATTTTAATCACGAATAACTAAAAATATGTCCCAAGTAGCGAACAATAAAATCCTTTGTTTGATTCTCAAAAAAGATAACCTTAGATTTAAATTCTTTTTCTTTGTGTTGAGCTACCTATTTTTAGTTCTTCACGATATTTTGCAACGGTCCGCCGTGATATTCTTATTCCAACTTTTTCCAATTTTGTTGCTATTTTGCTGTCTGACAAAGGTTTTTGCTGGTTTTCAGCGGCTATAATTACATTTATATGTTCTTTGATTGTATCAACAGAAATATCTTGTCCTATACTGTTCACAGGTCGCTTGAAGAAATATTTTAGTTCATACACTCCAAAATCACACTGTAAGTATTTTCCATTAACTGCTCGACTAATAGTAGATTCATGCAAATTCAATTTTTGTGCAACATCTCTTAATAGCAATGGCTTCAATTTCTCGTTACCATCCTCAAAAAAATCATGTTGCCGCTCAATTATAACTTCTGCCACCCTCACAATCGTCTCTGCACGCAATTCGATATCTCTGATAAGTTCTTGAAAGTCTCTTTGCTTTTCTTTCAAAAATTTTTTTACTTCATCTTCATTTTCTCTTAAAAACTTATCGTAGTAGTCTTTTTTGAAGACAACTAGTGGCTTTGTCTTCTTGGTCGTTTTGATACTAAAATCTGCTGTTCCCGAAATTTTTTTTATTATTAAGTCAGGGTAAACATATCCTATATTTTCTTGTTCAAAAGCTGCTCCTGGTGCCGGTGTCAATCTTTGAATAAATTCAACCGCATTTTCAATCTGTTTGCCATCTATAGCCAGATTAGCTGCAATTTTCTCCCAATTTTGTTCAACCAAACTCACAAACTCGTTTTCAACAATTAACTGTGCCTCAATTGGGGCATCTTCAATATTTTGAATTTGCAAAAGTAAACATTCTTGTAAGGAACGTGCCCCTACACCCGGTGGATCGAGTTGCTGCAATAAGGTCAAGGCATCCATCATTGTAATATAATCGACGCCAGTTTTTCTGATTAGTTTCCTTAAATCAATTTTTAGGTAACCATTCTCATCAAGTTGACCAATTAAATAAATAACCCAACTCCTAAGATTTGTTTTCCTCATCGTTAAATGCACCTGTGACAGCAGATAATCATACAGCGATTGACTCTTGTTATCTGTAACCATATCAAACTGACCAACTTTGAAATTTGACATATCCGTCGATTTACCAGTATAACTCATTGTCCCCTTAATAGAGATAAAAGGATTATCCAGCTGTTTTTGTTTTAAATACTTCGCAAGATCTTCAGTACTATATCGCAGTATTTGAATCGACTGCTGCATCTGCTGTGTCAGTGCAAATTTTTGAATTTGTTTTTGAATTTGTCCATACCCATAACTTTGTTTGTGGGGCATAAAGTTTCACCTATCTTTTCAACTTGTAAATTTGAATTCTTTCTTGTAGAATAGTATGAGTAATTGCGCCGCTAGTGTAATGGATCGCACGCAAGATTCCGGTTCTTGTAATGTGGGTTCGACTCCCACGTGGCGCATATTTTATCTACTAGTGATTATAAGTGTTTACCGCTTACAAAACAACTATTTGACCATGTACATAATTTAATTAGTCTAGGTTCTATGAACTAATTTAATTTATCATGTATCAATTAATTGCTAATAATTCCTTGTTCATATAGGTAATAGCAATACCAATTATAAATTCAATAAACACAAAATAAAATGTGACATAGGTTGGAAAAATTTGACGTATGGAACATGTTTATCCGGAATAATTAACGAGGCTAGGTCAAAATTCAACTTTTTGGCACAGCCTCTTTTTGTTTTGAATAATTGCTTTCTATAAATCAAAATTTTTCAACTACTCCTGAATTATCCATAATAAACAGCAACTTTTCATTTTTTATGTATGCTCCAATTTTTTGACAATAATTCATATTATATTGAAGATATTTTAAAAATTAG